>JAFGMQ010000009.1 GCA_016927455.1 Deltaproteobacteria bacterium | reverse complement strand
TTGTCTCTTCCTGGGGCTTACCTCTATCCTGATTGGTATTGACTTGTTCTCATGGTCGAGATCTCCGGGCTTGATAAGAGTCATTCGAAATACATCCAGATTATACAGGTTGCGCTGCGTCTCTTCAATTTCAGCCGTTATGTATTCTTTTCCTTCCTTTACAGTAATTGCCCGGTCCATAATAACATCATTTACATATCCATCGTTTCCGGAAACAGATACTTCCCCGAAAACACAGAGAGGCCCGGGATCAATCTCAAAAACAATATCCGCAGTATTGTCTCTGGTATTGACAAAAACTCTGCCTTTTATGATTGCCTTTGGATTTCCTCTATTACCCAGGCTCTTCTGAAGAACCTGTTTGGCCTCCTGATAGTCAGCCAAAACGAAGATTTGTCCCTGTTTAAGGTTTAACAAATCTGTTAGTGGTTCCCTTAAATCAGATGCTGTAATATCAGGCTTCAGCTTTATATCAACAGATCCAATTAAGACAGGAGCCCCCTCATCTACAATAAATATGACCTCATACATGGGCAATCGAAAATCAGGAGCATCATTTTCATAATCCCTTTTCTTCATATCTGCTGAAGATGGTTGCTCCTGGTCAGCAGATTCGGCTCCCGATATCTTCCGGGTTTCAACAACGGCCTGTGAATGGTAGTAGCCATGATCGCGATAAAACTGTTTGATGCGAAGCAGGTCATCATTGATGTCAGACTGAGCAATCACTGGCCTGGCCTGCCAGAATTTCCATGCCGGAGGGGTCTGTGTAATCAATGTCTTTGCCAGTTCACCCCTGGAGACACTGGCAACACCTTTGAAGCTGATCTTGTACACACGGAATTGAGGAGGGAGTTCGACTGCACAAATATTAAATGCCCTGAAAAAAATAAGGAACACAAGTGCCGGGTAAAATATTTTTATCATATTGCATTGATTGGCTGTTTTTTAAAGACACAACAGAGATTCTATAAATATTATTTTAAAACAATTGGCAGAAAATGCCTTTATGCCGGAGGAGATTTTAACAAAAGAACCCTTTGCTTAAAAAAAGCATTTATAAAGAATACAGGATTAATGAAAGGAAGGCAACCATATGCGTCCACAAGTGTCCACAAGGAATAGCGGGAGGTTCTTCTCATTATCATAATAAATAAACACACTAAACCGTAAAAAGAATCTCCACGCTTAATAGAAAGAGGGTGATACCCCACCCTCTTTATCTTAAGGACAAATCTGTTAATCTATCTTCAACTGCAGGAGCATGATCCGCACGAATTTTCTTCAGTTAATCTTGACGAAATAGCAAAACCTGACCCTCGTTCATTGCTCACATAATCAATCTGGACAGGTTTTATCCTGTTAAATAACGACTTTTCTATCAAATAGGTAACTTCACCACTATTGAACACATCATCTCCGTCTTGAAGCTCATCCAGAGCCATCCCCAGAGAACTGGGGCTTCAGCCACTTCCGGGGGAAAGCCATATCCTGATGGCTGATTTCTCTCGTCTGTTGCTGAGAAATTCACTGATCTTGTCTTGAGCTTCTTTTGTAACTTCGAACATAATATTATCTCCTTAAAGTTATTATTGGTTTTAAGAACAGGCTTCACTATTAACAGCATTAACCCCAAAGTCCACTGAGAAATCAATCTTCCTGTATAAAGCAAATCACATTAAACCATGCATGAAAAACCCTCGTATCCCTTGTCTTTCAAAGGATGCTTTTTTTAGATATGAGTTGCTTCTGTGTGATTTTTCATCATAATTATACACTTACTCTTAATATATAAATACTGTTTTCTGGTATGTCAATTATCGTGCCTTTTTTCCGGGTCTCTTCATAAACCTTTTTGCTCAGGAGAAAAACCTTCAAATTTTTTAATCCTTCTGCTAAAAGTCAAAAAAGACTCATTTTAAAATAGAATTCAATCTTATTCGATAACATGATATCTTGAGGATTCAGGAGTACCCATTTATAAAACTTCAAGGAATATAAAAATGCCTTTTCTAAAATGCAGTTTTAAGCTTGTTTTTCCCTTGTTTTTTTCGTTGAGCACATTCTTTTTCCCCATATTCGCATTTTCTGTTCTTTGCCCGGGTCATGCTTTTGCAAACGAATCATTGATCAAAAAAAGCATAATTGAATGGAATGTTGAGCGCCACAAAAAAAGCTTCTCAGATGGCACTTACAGGGGAGAAGAAGGGATACTGAGGCTTTCACCTGAAACAGGCCGCCTTATGGGCTTAAAGGTTATATTGAATACAGACTATCTGTCCGCCATGGAATTATACAAAAAGGCTGATACCCATTTTAAGGCTGCCGTTGAAGCGATGTCGACACAAAAGAGGGAAAAGATTAAGGGCGAGCATTCTGAAAGAGTTGGCGAGCAGGCTCTGCAATATAGTGTTGCCATTGGCAATGCAAATAATAAAATAAAAGCTTACCACTCAATGTTGACAGCAGAGGCTGATGAGAGACTGAATGATGCTGTCTGCAATGATCTGCTTGACAAATTGCTTGAGGAAAGCCTGAAGGCAGCCTCCTTTAATTTAAGGGATGCATTGGCGATATTATATAATCGCTGCAGGGGATTAGATGTAAGCAGTGAAGCCTTGAATACTGAGAATGTCATTTTTGTTAATCAGGTCTTTAGAGAGGTCACTGGAAGTTCATCTGAACAATACCTGGTCAAATTTGATCTTGATTCATGCGAAAACACAAAAAACATACTGGATTCTCGATGGAAATATGGTGCAAGGGTTCTTGGTTCCAGATATTCTCCATTTTTAAAGTCTGCACTTGAAGCGAATGAAAATTCCCTTTATCCTGTGGATCCATTGTTATTTATTGCCTTAATGAAAGGGGAGTCGAGCTTTAACGCTCTTGCCGTATCAGATGTCGGAGCTGCAGGTTTGACTCAGATCATGCCTGATACCGCAAAAAGTCTGGGGATGAAAAATGTTTTTATTCCTCCTTATTTTCATCAGGCAAGATCACTAATGAAACAGGAGCAGGAATTGAGACGCAAGGCCGTAAATTTAATTCCAAAGATTACACAGAAGAATATTAAAGAATACGGGAATCGATCGAGGGAACTGATGCAGAATTCCATAGACATGGGACGGAAACGAATGAAAATGTTCACTCGATACAGGCAGGAGCTCCTGGTCGACGGAGCGGATGAGCGCCTTGATCCCCAAAAGTCAATTGAACATGGCTTCAGCTACTTTTTGAAAATGATGAATCTGCAGGAGGGAGACATGAGCCTGGCCCTGGCTTCCTACAACGCCGGCCCTTCAAGTGTCAAGAAGCATAACGGACTTCCGCCTTATTCTGAGACTGTCTCTTTTCGCAACCGAGTGCTGAGATATTATAGTGATTATCTGAGGGGAGCTAATAAATAGCATCAGGACTTTATATAAAAAATTAATCAGGGAGTTATACAATGAAAACAGATGCCTTGAGATTCAGCGATTTTAAGGATTTGAGACTGTTGAAAAGGGGAAAGGTAAGAGATGTTTACGAAGTCGAGGATAAACTGCTGATTGTGACCAGTGATCGCATGTCGGCTTTCGATGTTGTTATGGATGACCCTATCCCTGATAAAGGCAAAATCCTTACCGGCATTTCCCTGTTCTGGTTTAACAGACTGGAATCCATTGTAGAAAATCATCTGATCAGCAGTAATCCAGAGGAATATCCTGAGATCTGCAGAAAATATGCAGATCATCTGAAAGGAAGAAGTATGCTTGTAAAAAAGGCTGTTCCGCTGACAGTTGAATGTATTGTCAGGGGATATTTATCAGGTTCTGGATGGCAGGAATACCAATCAACCGGAAGTATATGCGGGATCACGATTTCGGAAGGCTACAGGGAGTCTGATAAGCTCCCCATACCTGTTTTCACGCCCTCAACCAAGGCACAGGATGGTGCTCACGATGAAAATATTTCTTTTGAAAAGGTGGTCGAGCTCATCGGCAAAAATCAAGCCGAGGAGATTCGGCGTATAAGTATAAAAATATATGAATTCGGCAGAGATTTTGCTGAGAAAAAGGGAATTATTGTTGCTGATACCAAGCTTGAATTTGGCATAATAGAAGATCGCCTGATTCTGATTGATGAGGTGCTTACACCTGACTCGTCAAGATTCTGGCCAACGGATGAATACAGGCCGGGGGGACCCCAGAAGAGTTTTGATAAACAGTTTTTGAGGGATTATCTGTTGAAGATAAAATGGCCGAAGCAACCACCACCTCCTAAATTGCCGCCTGAAATTATTAATAAAACGAGAGAAAAATATCTTGAGGCGCTTGGAAAAATAACAGGCCATGGGCTTTAATGATACAGTCCTTGCAGATTGACACAATGCCAAGGCGAATGATGCAATGTTTTCTTAACGATCTCTGGAAAAACCTGCTTTTGCATATCTTGACAAAGGTTTTTCCATGCTTAGTTTCTTTTTCGTGGAATTTGAAATATGCCACGATAAGAAAATTGCTAACACAGGAGTTGATCGGTGGTTAAGGTAGATATTACGGCTGAAGAAAAAATGGATGAAAAGGCCAGGGAAAATTCTGATGAGCAATTGGAAGCATTGCCGGTTCAAGGAGATAAAAACCAGGAAATACCGTTGGAAAAAATGACAAATGAGCAATTGCTTGAAAAGGTGAATGAGCTTAAGAATCTGGCAGATAAAAACTACGATCTTTATATTCGCTCCCAGGCGGATATTGACAATTTGAAGAAGCGCTATAAAAAAGACAAAGAGGAATTGGTAAAATTTTCAAACGAGTCTTTGATAAGGCAATTGCTGGTTGGAATAGACAGCCTGGAAAAGGCGATTGAACATTCAAAGGATGACAATACAAATAATGCCCTGAGAGAAGGTATTGAGCTGACACTGAAATCACTAATGGATACCCTTAAAAAGGCAGGCCTTGAAGAAGTGAAAGCAATGGGTGAGCCATTTGATCCTAATTTTCATGAAGCCGTTTTAGAGCAGGAAGACAGCAGTGTAAATCCAGGAACGGTTATTAATGAATTTAAAAAAGGCTATATCCTTAATCAGAGGTTGCTGCGCCCTGCAACTGTAATTGTCAGCAGGAACAGGGAGTAAATCTACTATCCACATTATCTTTTTTAAACACATTCAGACTCTGAGCCTTATGACCAGATCCTGAAAAATATAGAGAACCTACAAAAATAGCTGGATTTAAGGAGGCAAAAATATGGGAAAAATTATAGGTATTGATCTCGGGACTACCAATTCATGTGTCGCCATAATGGAAGGCGGCGACCCAGTTGTTATTGCCAATACCGAAGGAAGCAGGACCACCCCTTCTACTGTGGCCTTTACTGAAAGCGGTGAGAGACTGGTGGGACAGACTGCAAAAAGGCAGGCGATAACCAACCCCGAGAACACAGTTTTTGGAGTAAAAAGGCTGATCGGCAGAAAATTCGATTCCCCGATAGTACAGCAGGATACCAAGATACTTCCTTTCAAGATAACCAAGGCGGCAAATGGCGATGCACATGTTTCATGCCGGGGAAAAGATTTCAGCCCCGCGGAGATTTCCGCCATGATTCTGAAGAAAATGAAAGAAACAGCTGAAAATTATCTTGGGGAAAAGGTTACTGAGGCAGTAATAACGGTTCCTGCATATTTTAATGACAGCCAGAGACAGGCCACAAAGGATGCGGGCCGCATTGCGGGTCTGACTGTTGAGAGGATTATTAATGAGCCTACAGCAGCATCCCTTGCCTATGGACTGGATAAAAAGAAGGATGAAAAGGTTGCAGTTTTTGACCTCGGCGGAGGAACATTTGACATATCAATTCTTGAGCTGGGTGATGGCGTGTTTGAGGTCAAATCTACTCACGGTGATACACATTTGGGCGGCGAGGACTTTGACCTTCGTATAATTGAATACCTGGCAAACGAATTTAAAAAAGACCAGGGAATTGATCTAAGAAATGATAAAATGGCCCTTCAGCGACTGAAAGAAGCTGCCGAAAAGGCCAAAATAGAACTGTCCGGCTCAATGGAAACCGATATCAACCTTCCTTTTATTACTGCAGATGCGAATGGACCAAAACACCTTAACATAAAGCTGACAAGAGCTAAACTGGAAGCCCTGGTTGATGATCTGATTGATAAAGTTGTTGGCCCTTGCCAGACGGCACTCAAAGATGCAGGTCTCAAACAGAGCGAAATAGATGAAGTGATTTTGGTTGGTGGTATGACAAGAATGCCCAAAGTGCAGGAAAAGGTCAAGGCCATTTTTGGCAGAGAACCTCACAGGGGCGTGAATCCCGATGAGGTGGTAGCAATTGGGGCAGCCATCCAGGGCGGCGTATTGAAGGGCGAGGTTAAAGATGTTCTCCTTCTGGATGTTACACCTCTTTCCCTGGGCATTGAAACGCTGGGTGGTGTCTTTACCAAACTGATTGAAAAAAACACAACTATTCCTACCAAGAAAAGCCAGATTTTTTCTACTGCAGCGGACAATCAACCCGCCGTTGAGATCCATGTGCTGCAGGGAGAACGTGAGATGGCTGCTTATAATAAGACCCTGGGGCGATTTCAGCTCGTCGGCATCCCGCCTGCGCCAAGGGGTATTCCGCAGATTGAAGTTTCTTTTGATATTGATGCGAACGGGATTGTGCATGTGAACGCAAAAGACATGGGAACAGGGAAAGAACAATCGATAGAGATTACCGCCTCAAGTGGTCTGAGTGAAGAAGAGATTAATAAACTTGTCAAAGATGCAGAGATGCATGCCGAAGAAGACAAAAAAAAGAGAGAATTGATTGATGCAAAAAATATGGCCGACTCATTGATTTATTCTACCGAAAAATCAGTTAAAGAGGTGGGAGATAAGCTTGATGATACAACAAAGGGCGGCATTGATCAGGCAATTACCAATTTGAAAAGTGCAATGGAAGGAGAAGATGCCGCTGAGATAAAGAGACTTACCGAAGAACTGACTCAGGCATCCCATAAACTTGCAGAAGCAATTTATGCAAAGACAACACAGGAACAAACCCAGGCTGCTTCCAGTGGAGACGGATCTGCTTCGGAATCATCCAGGGATGAGGATGTGGTTGACGCGGACTTTGAGGAAGTTCAAAAGTGATATTCAGATTATCTGGTTATAAAATGGCTATCACAAACCTTCTGGCGGTGATAGCCATTTTTTTATCCGGCTGCGGCCCCGGAATTTCAGTCAAAGAAAAGGTGATGATTGAAGAGTATCCTTCTGATTATGAACGCCCTGAGATTCAGATAAGATTTGCAGGAGACCTGTTTAATAAAGGTGAATATGAGCGTTCCAAGGACGAGGCGCTCAAATGGCTTGGAAAATATCCGGGGCATCCGTTAAAAACAGATGCCCTCGAATTGATAGGTGACAATTTTTTTGCCATGGGCGACGGTGTTCAGGCATTTAATTGGTGGCTCAGAACAGAAAGGGAGGTCAGAGAAAATATCCAGAAACAGGAGCAGCTTAATGAAAAGCTGAACACACTTATAGAAATAAGTGAACTGGAAGTACTTGACCGGCTTGCGGGATATGCCATTGGCACTGAGTATATTCCCAAAATATATCAAAGAATTGCAGTAGATTTTTTTGAACAGGAAGAATTTCAAAAAGCAAAAATTGCGGCTATATCGTTGATTCAATCCTCCTCGGACCCCGTCTGGATTGAGATCGGGAATCGGATGCTCGAACGTATTGAGCAGGCAATGTCAACGAGACGAGGAGTAATAGGTTGTTTGCTTCCACTTAGCGGGCCTTTTGCAATCTACGGGCAGGAGGTATTGCATGGAATTCTGATTGGAATGGGGATTTCTGACGATTTCAAGTTCGATCCTGTTAAAGAGATCGTCATTAAAGATACAGAAGGTGAACCTGAAAAGGCTCTCAAGGGTCTGGCAGAATTAGTTGAAAAAGAAAAAGTAATGGCTGTAGTCGGCCCTCTTTCAAGCAGAGCTGCAACTGCAGTAAGCAAAAGCGCCGACACTTATGGTATCCCTGTAATTATCCTTGCGCAGAAAGAGGGAATAGTTGAACAGGGAGAAATGGTATTCCGCAATTTTCTTACGCCTTCACAGGAGATTCGCGTCCTTGTAGATAATGCAGTAAATGAAATGGGAATAAAGCGGTTTGCAATACTATATCCTGATAATTCATACGGTACATTCTTCATGAACCTGTTTTGGGACCAATTGGAGAAAATGGGAGGCGAGGTAACTGCTGCAGAGAGTTACACTTCCAATGAGACTGATTTCGCTGACCAGATTCAGAAGATGACCGGACTCTACTTTAAGCGGCCCCATTCGGTTTTAAAAATGCTTAGAGAAAGATGGACTCCTGAGCAGGAAGAAAATGAAATCTATCCTGAAAAGCCTGAACCTATTGTAGACTTTGAAGCAGTCTTTATTCCCGATGATTTTCAGAGAGTGACTATGATAGCCCCTCAATTGGCCTTCCACGATGTTCACAATGTCCACCTGCTGGGAACAAGCCTCTGGCAACCTTCTGAATTGTCAGAGATGGCATCAAAATACGTCCAGGGAGCTATCTTTTCATCGGGATTCCCTCAACTTTCCGAAGAATATTCCGTTGTTAATTTTATTGAAAATTATAAGGCCAGTTTTGACGCCACTCCCGGAATCCTGGCAGCTGCAGGATATGATACGATAAGAATCTTAAAAGAGATAATGACTGAAAGGAACAGCCGAACAAGGAAAGACATTCAGCAGGCACTATTTGCATTAAAGGATTTCCATGGCATTACAGGAAAGACAGCTTTTAATTCAAGTGGTGAGGTTGAAAAGGATGTCTTTCTGTTTACCATTTCAGGAAAGAAAACAAGGCTTCTCAACTGACATTACGCCTTATAAAATTCAGCCTGCCGCCTCAGGGCCGTCAGTCGTAATATCTTTATTACTTTCAGCCTTTTTTCTTCCAGCAAATTTGGAAACCAGAATCCCTATTTCATAAAGCACAATTAATGGGCCGGCCATCATTACTTGTGTTATTACATCGGGGGGAGTAAGGATAGATGCTGCAATGAATATCAATAGTATTGAATATTTGCGCTTTCGTCTTAAAAAATCAGCAGTGATGAGCCCCATTTTAGTCAGGAAATAAATTACTACAGGAAGTTCAAAAATAAGCCCAAATGCAAATAAAAGCTTAATTGAAAATGAAAAGTACTGCTTAACAGAAGGAAGGGCCTTTACATATTCGTTTGAGAATCCAATAAAAAATTTGAAGCCAAAAGGAAAGACCAAATAAAAACCAAAGAGTGCCCCTCCTGCAAATAATATGCTGGAAATTAAAACAAAAGGGATTACGAATGCCTTTTCTTTTCTATAAAGTCCAGGTGCAATAAACATCCAGAGTTCATAGAATATCACCGGCGCTGAAAGCATTGTGCCTGAAATGAGAGCAACTTTAATATAAGTGATAAACATCTCAGGCAGGTTGGTAAAAATGAGCTGGTCACCTTCAGGCATAACTTCATTAAGAGGTGAAATCAGCAGAACAAAAAGCCTTTCGGAAAAAAAATATGATACAGAAAATCCGATTCCTACTGCTATAGCGCATCTAATAAGCCTTTTGCGCAGTTCTTCCAGATGGCTGAGGAAAGGTTGTTTATTTTCTGATTGCATTTATATTATTTATTTATATATCTATACGGTTTTATCATTCTTAACCTTGGGTTCATCCGATTCTTTGGGAGTAAGATTGTTCTGCATTTTTTCCTCTTCACCTGATTTCAAAGGAATCTCAGTTTCCGGATTACCCAAACCGCTGATAGAGTCAATTAGATCGTCTTTTGCCCTTTTGACATCTTCATCTATATCCAGACTTTCCTTTATATCATGAGCAGCCTTTTTAAATTCAGCCATTCCTTTACCAAGTGCCCTTGCCAAGTCAGGAAGTTTGCTCGGGCCGATTACAATCAAGGCGATAACCAGTATGATAATCAGTTCAGGCATCCCTATGCCAAACATCTTTTCCTCCATCCGCGTACAGCGGCCTTCAGATACTTTAAATACCAATCATGATAATTCATATATGATAGATCATATATCTATTTGTTCATATGTGCCCTGAAGTCTGAAGATCAAGCATAACGGCTGTCTCATCACAATCGGGAAACTTAGGGCATTTCAAACAGTCGGCCCAGATTTTGTGGGGAAGGATCGATTTCGCCACCTCACTGAACCCTAACTTGCCAAAGAATTCAGGAACATAAGTAAGTGCGAATACTTTTTTTATTCCTATCATTCGTGCCTCTTTTACACATTCAGTGACAAGCTGAAATCCATACCTTTTGCCCTGCATGTCTTTTAAAACCGCAAGAGACCTTATCTCAGCCAGGTCCTCCCAGCATATTGAAAGACCGCACACACCGCAGATCAGATTCCCTTTATCCTCATCTTCGAGTACGACATAGTCCCTCAGGTGATCATAGAGTTCACTCAAGGCCCTTGACAGCAATCTTCCTTGCTCAGCATAGAGGTTAAGCAGCTTGTGAATCGCCTTTATGTCACCTATTAATGCCTTTCTGATGTGCATATGAATCCCTTCTATTTTGCTATTTTGGAAATAAAACTTTCTATATTTTCACGTTTGTGCAGCAATTTCTTAAAATCCCCTGCTTCCTTTTCATTCTTGAAAGGACCGCATCTTACCCGATAAAAAGCCTTCCCTTTAATATAAGACTTATAAAAATAGGCAGGGTAACCAAGGCTTTCAAGCCGATTAGCCATGTCTGCCGCCTTAATTTCGCTTTCAAATGAGGCAATCTGAAGGGCATAAAGGTACTCAGTCTGGTGTTGCCCTGGCTTTGTTACTAAATTATCCTCGGATTTTCTTGCTGTGGGTTTTTTATCAGTTCTTCCGGCAGTTATCAGCTGGCTCTTTTTTATAAAATCTTTATCTTTGGATTGTTGAATTTCCCCAACAGTCGTTTTTTCAGGCACTGCAGTCTCTTCTTTCTGACTCGAGCCCTGCTTTTCAGATATTACTGACCGGCCTTTCTTTTCTGCTTCTGTTGCCCTGGGTGTCACTGCTTCTTCAGGCGGAACTTTCGTAAGTTTTATTTCAGCCTTTGGTTGAAAAATTTTTTTGTCTTTGGCCTGATGTTTTGTCTCTGAAACTTCTTCCTTCTTTTTTGAAAGCTCATCATAAAATACAAATTTAGGATCTTTTTCAGATTCATTTATTAATTCATCATGCAATGGGGCTTTTCGGCTTACCATGTCCTGAAATTTAGTTATTGGCACTCTCAATTCTGATAATGTTTTTACTCCTTTCGGCACAAAACCTCGGCCGACAAGGATTCCCAGGATAAAAATCCAGCCCAGAAGAAAAATCAGCCCAAGACCAGCGAAAAATATAAATGCATGGGAAAATTCAAGCTGAAATCCTTTTCCTTTTTTTTCTGTCTTTTGGTCAGGACTGGCCATATCTGCTCCGACCTTTTACATCCTTTCAGGGGCGCTTATACCCAGAAGTTCGAGCCCGTTCGATATAACGATCCTTACTGCCCCTGCCAGGGCCAACCTTGCCCGGGTTAAATCCTTATGTTGAGAGATGATCCTGTTTTCCGCAATTTTTGTTCCCAGATTAAAGTACCGGTGAAAGGATGAGGCCAGTTCAGTCAGATAATATGTCAACCGATGCGGTTCGAGGGTATTTGAGATTTCCTCCAAAAGGGATGGAAATTCGGCCATTTTTCTCAGAAGAGTCACCTCTTCCTCCAGCACAAGCAGCTCCAGAATTCCTTCAAGGTTGTCAGGCAGGGTTATTCCCTCTTCCTCAGCCTTCCTGAAGATACTGCATATCCTCGCATGGGCGTACTGAACATAATAAACAGGATTTTCACTGTCCTGTTTTTTTACCATATCTATATCAAAATCAAGAGTTGAATCATGATTTTTGGTAAGAAAAACAAAACGTACAGCATCAACACCAACCTCATCCACCAGTTCCTGCAGTGTTACGAAATTTCCAGCCCTCTTTGACATCTTTATCTCTTGACCACTTTTCCATAATTTTACCAGCTGAATAAGCATTACCGAAAGCCAATTTTCCGGAACACTGTGAGTCATAAGAGCTGCCTTTATCCTTGGTACATATCCATGATGATCAGCCCCCCAGATGTTGATTGCTTTGCTGAAGCCTCTTTTGTGCTTGTCCAGATGGTAGGAGATATCAGAAGCAAAATAGGTGAACTGGCCGTCCTTCTTTTTAATAACCCGATCCTTGTCATCCCCGTAGTCTGATGTTCTAATCCAAAGGGCTCCATCCTCTTCATAAAGATGCCCGTTCCCTTTCATGGTTTCCAAATCATTATCCAGTTTCGAGGAATCATAAAGGTCACTTTCACTATACCATACATCAAATGAAACCCTGAAAACAGAAAGGTCATGCTTAATATCCTCAAGCATGATTTCTTTGCCCTTTTGTGAACACATCTCAATGGCTTCTTCTTTGGGCATAAGATCAGGGTTGATTTGCCCTGCAATTTCTTCGGCTAGATCCCGAATATACTCTCCATGATAGCCGCTTTCCGGGAACGGATATTCAGGGTTTTTCATTTGCATTAAACGGCTGAAAATTGATTCTCCAAGCAGCCTGATCTGCTGTCCGGCATCATTTATGTAGAACTCTCGAACAACATCATACCCGCAGAATGAAAGAATCCTGCAGAGAGTGTCTCCTAAAGCAGCCCCCCTGCCGTGTCCGAGATGAAGCGGGCCGGTCGGATTAGCGCTTATAAATTCAACTACGACTTTTTCATTCTCCCCGATTTTATTGCGGCCATAGTCCTTTCCGGAAGTAATTATATCAGACAAAACACTATACCATTTTCCGAGCCTTATCCTGAAGTTTAGAAACCCCGGGCCGGCGATCTCAATTTTTTCAAGGAGATTACTTTCATCTTTAAGGTTGTCAGCTATTATAAGGGCGATTTTTCTCGGCGGGAGTTTCTGAGCTGACGCCAGCGTCAATGGCAAATTGGTAGCAAAATGTCCATGATCCGGATTGCCTGGCACTTCAATTACATATCCGGGAAGGTCTGTCCTGGAAAGAAGATTCCTTTCAAAACAGTTCTCAATTGTAGTTCTTAATATATAATCTATCTCTCTTTTCATGAGATGTATTCCTTTGCATTTTGATGCCCAATGGCACACAGCACTTCGTAGGATATTGTACCGGACCATCTGGCAATGTCTTCTCCTGTAATGGTTTCCTTTCCGTCTGAACCTAAAAAGATCACTTCAGAACCAGCCTTAACATCTTCAAGCCCGGTAATATCACACATGGTCAGATCCATACAGACTGTTCCTATTATCGGGGCTTTTCTGCTATTGATTATAACGCTCCCCAGGTTTGAGATACTCCTTGGAATTCCATTTCCATAGCCGGCTGAAAGGACTGCTATACGACGCGAACCTTCTGTATAGTAAGTTCTTCCATAACTTACAGGGGTCTTATCCGGCAGATCCCTGATTTGCAGTACTCGACCCCTGAAAGTCATTACTGGCTTAAGTGGAAGCCGATTTGCATACTTAGGCGATGAAAGTGTGCCATATAACATAATGCCCGGCCTTACCATCTCAAAATGAGTCTCGGGATAGCCCACAATACCTGAGCTGCTGGCGAGGCTGTTAAATGGAAGCGTCAGTCCCATAGAACGTCCGGCTCTAATTGCCTTTCTAAAGGAATCTATCTGCTTTCCAGTAAATTCGCCTGAATATTCATCTGCTGATGACAAATGAGATAGCAGCGCCTCTATGTTAAGGCTTTTAAGGCCCATAGCCTTTCGTATAAATGGCTCAATATCTTCAGGCAAGATTCCGAGCCGGCCCATGCCTGTGTCCACCTTAAGATGAACAGGGGTAATCCTGCCCCTTTTTTTACCCTCCTGATTCAGTATTTCAGCCGCATTCATATCAAAAATGACAGGGGTCAGCCTGTTTTCAACAACCTCAGACGATTCTTCTTCAGTCTGTATGCCGCATAGAATAATAATCGGCAACTTTATTCCGTCATTTCTCAGTTCGAGCGCATCCTCTAAATGAGCAACCCCCAGGCAGTCCACTTTCGCCTGTTCAAGTGTATGCGACACAGGGAGCAGGCCATGACCATAGGCATCAGATTTAACTATGGCCATGATTTTTGTCCCTTTGCCCGTCAAAGATCTCACTTGACTGAGGTTATGAACCAGGGCAGACAAATCTATTCTAACGCCATTAGGCTCGATACTCATACCAGCTCCAACATTGTAAATCCACTTGCATAATAGATCAGGCCCATAAAAACTCCACCTGCCATATTGAATCAAAATATTAGGCTAACTGATCTTTTTTCATAGATCAAGAACTATAATCAAAATGTCATTGGTTGACAGATTTACAGCTTGCTACTATCATACGAACCTGCGATCTCAGAAAATCATAAGAGCCACTTGAAAGCCTTATAATGCCTGTGGGCTATTTTTTTTATCCCGTTTCCGGCAAAAAATGCTTCAAAATTTTCAAGACGCCCAAATCTTTATAAGAAATATAGTAATCCCGAAAAAAGGATTTTCCAATCGCGTATTTAAGTTAATTGATCAAATGATTTTTTAAAAATGCAATTGTTTGCCTAATTCTCAGCCTAAAACTGCAATTTGCAGAAAACCATTTGACTTTAAAGAGTCACTTGTTTAGCTTATAGGTTTTAAAATAAACGAATGTTTGATATAGACGATTATGACTATGAACTCCCGTCAAGCTTGATTGCGCAGGTTCCAGCTTCACGCAGGGACGTTTCACGCTTGCTGATAGTGGACCGTAAAAGGGGTTCGTTTTCGGACAGGCATTTTTTTGATCTTCCTGATCTGCTTTCCCCTGGGGATCTTCTGATTGTCAACAACACCAGGGTAGTTCCTGCAAGACTTTTTGGCAGAAAAAAAAGCGGGGGTCAAATTGAAATACTGGTACTCGAGCATCCGGATTCAACCAGCCATGGACAGCCAATCCGGTCCTGTTTGGTAAAATCCTCCAAGCGTCCACAAGTTGGGACTGAACTTTCCTTTGAGGCTGGAATTTCAGGAGAGGTCAAAGAGATACTCGAAAGCGGAATCGTTAGGATATTATTCAAGGGCAGTGAATCCATAGACTCAGCACTTGAAAAAATGGGGCGCATGCCGTTGCCGCCATATATCAGGAGAGAGAAATCTGATTCATTATCTAATCTTGACAGGAAACGATATCAAACCGTTTTTTCAAAAAATAGAGGGGCTGTTGCAGCACCAACAGCAGGACTTCATTTTACAAAGGGATTAATTAAAAAACTTAAACAGGCAGAAATCTCCATCGCCTCTTTAACCCTTCATGTGGGATATGGAACCTTCAGTCCTGTCAGGACAAAGGATATCAGGAGACATTTACTCGGTGAAGAATTTTACAGTATAGATACTGAGGCAGCTTTGGCGATTGAACATGCAAAAAAATTTGGCGGGAAGGTGGTTGCTGTCGGCACTACGGTTGTCAGGGCACTGGAGACCGCGGCAGCCAGTAATGGCAAGATTAGACCTTGTGAAGGGAAGACCGGTCTTCTTGTGACCCCCGGATTTTCTTTCAGGGTAGTGGATGCCTTGATAACAAACTTTCATCTGCCGAAGAGTTCATTACTTTTTCTGGTATCCGCTTTTGCGGGAAATGAAATTACAAGGGAGGCATATAACCGGGCCATTGAGAAAAAATACCGTTTTTACAGCTATGGTGATGCCATGCTGATTATTTGACGGCCTTTACAGTCAGAACATATAGATACAATTGAAATTCAGGATTATCCATAAAAGCACATCGGGCAAAGCCAGGGTTGGCGAAATAGAAACCGCTCATGGGTCTTTCAAAACACCTGTCTTTATGCCCGTAGGTACTCAAGGTTCAGTAAAGGCAGTTTCACCTGATGATTTGCTGGATGCGGACGTAGAAATTATACTTGCCAACACATATCATTTGTATCTGCGTCCAGGTCACAAAATCATTGAAAACCTGGGTGGACTTCACCAATTTATGAACTGGCATGGGCCAATTCTCACTGATAGTGGAGGCTTTCAGGTTTACAGTCTGTCAAAGTTGAGGTCAATCACAGAAAGGGGAGTTACTTTTCAGTCTCATATTGACGGTTCAAAGCATCTGATAGGACCTGAGGAAGCAATGGAAATCCAGAAGGCCCTGGGCGCTGATATAATAATGGCCTTTGATGAATGCGCTCCTTATCCTTCTGATTACGAATATGTCCTGAATTCTGTCAGGCTGACAACTCTTTGGTCCCGCAGGTGCCTGGAATACAAGACAAATGATGCTCAGGCGCTTTTTGGCATTGTTCAGGGCGGAATGTACAATGATTTGAGAGAAATGAGCGCCCGTGAATTGGTCAGAATGGATTTTGACGGCTATGCCCTTGGCGGCCTTTCAGTAGGAGAAGACAGAGAAACCCGATCAAGGGTAATAAACGAATCAAGAGACTTTCTGCCGGAACATAAGCCAATCTACCTGATGGGGGTTGGAACTCCTGAGGATTTGATAGAATCGGTGATGTTAGGCATAGATATGTTTGACTGTGTTATGCCTACCAGAAATGCAAGAAATGGGACACTTTTCACTAAAAAGGGTAAGCTGGCAATAAAAAATTCACGCTATATCAATGATCACAGACCTGTTGATGAGCATTGTCAATGCTACACCTGCTCAAATTATTCAAGGGCTTATTTAAGGCATCTTTTTATGTCCAGGGAACTTTTGTCTTACAGGCTGAACACTATTCATAACATTTATTATTACACTCATTTGATGGAAGAGATAAGGCAGGCTATATTGAAAGATAATTTTTCCGATTATCGTAAAAATTTCTATGAATTCCAGACAGGTGAAAATATAAGCGGATAGTATATAATTGAACAGAGATGAACTCTAATAATTCATCTATTATCTTAACGGCACATTAAAAACTCAAGGCATGATGCGCATCCATGAAGAGTCTCAGGAAAATACACCCGTGCAGGATACCGCCGTGTATTTTATATGACTATCGGAATGTGCAGCGCCGGAGATGGCTTTTTTGAGCCGCAAAAACAAAAGGAGGTTTCATAATGAATTTTTTAGCATATGCTATGGGAGGTGCAGGAGGGGCTGGTGGACAGACAGGTGGTTTTGGAGCCTTTATTCCGCTGATCCTTATGTTTGCAATTTTCTATTTTCTGCTTATCAGACCCCAGCAGAAAAAGGCAAAACAGCATAAGCAAACGCTTGCATCCCTGAAAAAGGGTGACAAGATTGTAAGTGCTGGAGGCCTCTATGGTATAATTACCGGCATTGCAGACGATCTAGTAACAGTGGAAATCGCACCGAAAGTGAGAGTCAAGATATCAAGAGGCTCAATTTCCGGTGTAATTAGTTCTAATGTGTCAGTTGCTGCTGACAAAAACGAAAATTAATCATAAGGTTTTGATACCGGTATCATCTGAAACTAAAGAAACTCAATCGGGAGTCGCAAGTGTTGAACAGATTAGGTTTAAGAGCTGTAATCGTTTTAATCGTTATTGCAATAGCATTCCTTTATCTATCACCTTCTTTCACAAAAGAATTTCCTTCATGGTGGTCCAATCTTTTTCCAACTGAAAAGATTCATCTTGGTCTTGACCTTCAGGGAGGTATTCACCTTGTTCTGGAAGTGGACGCAATAAAGGCTGTTGAGAATCATTTGGAGAGGGTGGTAGAGGATTTAAAACAGGACTTGCGTAATAACAAAATCCGCTATCTTGAGCTTAAGCGAGATGGCTCGGATAAAATTTTTCTCACGCTCCTGAGGCCTGAAGATGGAGACGCCCTTCAGGACATGCTGATGACGAATTATCCTGATTTTGATGCAGAGTATACTGGAAGTGATCAGTCCCAACCAGCCTATTCTCTTGTCTTAATCCAGAAATCAAAGGGGCGTATCATGAAGATGGCGGTTGATCAGGCCCTGGAAACAATACGCAACAGGATCGATCAGTTCGGCGTCAGCGAGCCTGATATAAGGCCTCAGGAGGGTAATACGATCTTGATCCAGCTTCCCGGAATAAGTGATCCAAAAAGAGCAATTGATCTAATTGGCAAAACTGCACTTCTGGAATTTAAAATGGTTGATGAGGAAAACAGCCTTGAAGAAGCATTGAAAGGGAATATACCTCCGGGATCTGAAATCCTTTATCAGGTAAGTGTTGACCCGAAAACCAGTCGCAGGACGAAAATACCTTATCTGTTAAAGAAAAGAACCGCCTTAACCGGTGAATATCTCACTGATGCAAGAGTTCAAATCGACAGCCAGTACAATGAACCTTATGTATCTATCTCCTTTGACGCGAGAGGCGCCAAATTGTTCGAAAAAATAACAGGAGAAAATATAAAGAAAAGGCTGGCTATTGTCCTTGACGACACAGTTAATTCCGCACCCGTCATTCAGGACAGAATATCCGGCGGCAAGGCACAGATTACCGGACGGTTTACAATGGACGAAGCGCGCGATCTGGCCATTGTACTCAGGGCGGGTGCACTTCCGGCTCCCGTTAAAATTATTGAGGAGCGAACGGTTGGCCCTTCACTGGGAAAAGACTCAATACAAAAAGGTTTTAAGTCTGTAATTATAGGTGGATTAATAGTAATTTTATTTATGATGATTTATTATAAGATCTCAGGTGTTATCGCTGATCTGGCTCTAGTCTTAAACGTCCTCTTTATTATGGCCGGCCTTGCATTTTTCGGTGCCACATTAACTCTTCCTGGAATTGCTGGAATCATATTAACGATAGGCATGTCAGTTGATGCAAATGTACTTATATTCGAGCGCATAAGAGAAGAGCTCAAGCTTGGAAAGACTAACAGGGCGTCTATTGAATCAGGATACGGAAAGGCCCTTGTTACAATTCTTGATGCCAATATAACGACTCTGATTGCCGCCCTTGTCCTGTTCCAGTTTGGGACAGGCCCTGTTAGGGGTTTTGCAGTGACTTTGAGCATAGGAGTTATCGCCAGTCTGTTTACGGCTGTATTTGTGACAAGAATAATTTTTGATTATCTCTATGGCTTTGGAAAAATGAAAAAGATCAGTATTTAGCAAATAGGAAGCTTAAGTATGGAGTCAATGGAGTAGTTAATGGAATTTGTAAAACATGGTATAAATATTGATTTCGTTGGAAGGCGGAGAATCGCATATGCATTTTCCGCCATTATGGTAATTCTAACAATTATTTTCCTGATATGGAGAGGTGGTCCCAACTACGGCGTTGATTTCTCCGGAGGCATCCTGATTCAGATCAGATTGCCACAGAACAGCAGTGTTGCAGAAGTCAGAAAGGCTCTACAGTCCGTACAGCTTGAAAAAAGTATTATTCAGGAATTCGGGGAAAAGGGTGATTTTGAATATTTAGTCAGGATGCAACAGACAGATGTCGAATTGACCGGTCTCGGCGACAGGGTTAATCAGGCCCTGAGTTCTGTATTCGGGCAGGGTGTTGAAATACGAAGAGTAGAAATGGTCGGCCCAAAAGTCGGTGAGGACTTAAGGCAGAAGGCCTTATTCGCAATTTTCTATGCCACCCTGTTCATCGCAATATATATTTCAGGCAGATTTGAGCTTAAATGGCTTATGAGTATTGTCATGGCCTTATCCTTAGCCTTTATTGTTTATATTTCATCAAGTATTGGAGTTAGCGTAACATGGCTTATTATTATCGCCATAATTGTGACACTTGCCCTCTGCTGGATTCTTAAACTTAAATACGCATTAGGGGCAATTATCGCCCTGGTTCACGATGTCAGCATTACTGTTGGAGTCTTCGCCCTTACTGACAAAGAGATATCTCTCTCTATTATTGCGGCATTACTGACTATTGTAGGTTATTCACTCAATGACACTATTATTGTTTTTGACAGGATAAGAGAAAATGTTAGACGTTCAAGAAGGCGTCCTTTTATGGAGGTAATGAATTCAAGCATAAATGAAACCCTTAGCCGCACAATCCTCACCTCTACAACGACACTTGTTGTTGTTTTGTCTCTTTTCATTTTTGGAGGAGGAGTTATTCACGATTTTGCATTTGCATTGCTGATTGGAATAATTGTTGGCACTTATTCATCCATATTTGTCGCAAGCCCTGTACTTTTAATCTGGGAAGATAAATCTCCTAAAAATAACAAGTAATTTTCATCAAATATTCACATTGAGGGGGATCAAATATTATTTCAGGGTTAATTAGTTCCGGATTTTGAATTCACTCGCTTGCCTGTACCTTTGCATTAATCCAGTCAATCGTTGTGAATTCTCATCCCCCGGGATTTTTATGGGTCTCAGGGGAATTTAATTATTTGGCATTTTCCAGCTTAAGCCTGAAAAAAGGGCTGCTAATCCACATCAGGCAGGATTAAAGAGTCAATAGATATTTCTTTGAGTGCCATAGGTTGGTGAAAAAGAATACAAAAAAACGGTCATCCCACAGGCTGTCATTATTCCTGATCTGTCTGCTGCTGATAGCTTCGTTGGTTATATCCTGGCTTTTCTGGCGTAATGTCTATGTGGACTCCCCTCGATTCAATTCTGTCCTGTTTCTGATAAATAATGAGCCTAAAAGCATCTTATCAGGGGAAACCCTCTCCCTCCATCCACAGGACCGCATAAAAATATTAAATGTATCTACAAGTATATTTTTTAATATCGATATACGGTTGGAGGCAAAAGACTTTGATGCTGGTTCTCTCAAATATGAGGAAATGCGCCTCTCGGATCTTTTGAATGAACAGGATTTATTTAGCCTTCAAAGCTTTCGCATCTGGATAAAACATCGCAATAAAAATTTAGGTTTTATGGACTTAAAGGTTCAGCTTTATGCGGAAGATTGGCTGGATAAGTCTAACAGGACAATAGATAGCGCTAAGAGGTTGTCCATTCTTGAACAGGGATATCATTTGATTCCTGATGACAGAGGATTAAGGCAACGACTCATTGACGAATACATATCCCAGAAACTCTGGAAAAAGGCTGCTTCAATGCTTGAAGTCCTGGCAGAAAAAGACAGTGATCTGGAAATAATTGGTGAACTCCTTAGTATATACAGAGCCATGTCAGACAAGGATGGAATGATCTCTGCGCTGAAACGGATTATCGCCCTGGCTCCTGATGATTCAGATGCAAGAAGCCAGTTGGCTGAAATACTGGAGGAAACCGGCAATATCACGATGGCTATAGAGGAAAATCAGGCCCTCCTGAAACGAGTATCAAAAACAGAGAAACTGCCGATCTATAAAACACTTGGTTATCTTTACTCAAAGACTGGCAAAGATAAAAATGCAATCTCCAGCTATCTCGAGGCTGTTAAACTGGACGAAACTGATGCAAATCTCTATTTCAATCTGTCCTATCTTTATGAAAAAATCCATCAGGATGAAAAAGCCTACTATTTTTTAGAGAAGGCCATAAAACTGAAACCAGGAGATGAAGAAGGCCTGCTGAAGCTTGCTCGCTGGTTGAGCAGTAAAGGAGATTTTTCAGACAGTTTAAAATATCTTAATGATATTTTGCTGAAAAATCCAAAAAACATTGAGGCACATTATTTGACGGCCCAGATCATGGAGAAGCAGGGGAAAAAACAGGAGTTAAAAAAAGTCTATAAAGACATACTTAATCTGGATCCTGATAATGAAACAGTAATTTATAACCTGGGCAGCCTTGAATATGAATCCGGGAATTTGAAGGAGGGTTTGAAGTATTTCAGGATTTATTCGAAACTCCACCCTAAAGACATATCCATACATGAAATAATCTTCGATATTTATCAGAAGCTGAAAGATGAAGAGATGGCTTTTAAACAGGCTCAGATCCTTGTTGATCTTAATTCGAAAAGACTTGCCCTCTATCAGTTTATTTTTAATTACCTTAATGCCAGGGCCGGTTTTGATATGATAATTGACATAATGGAAAAGGGTTCAAAGTCAAACCCTGATCAGATTGAATTGATGGAATATCTGGTCTTTGCTTATCTAAAAACCGGAGATGATGAGCGGGCGATTAAGCAGATGGAAAAAATTGTTCAGATAAAGCCTGCGGACATAAATCGGTGGATGCAGATAGCGAAATTAAAGGAAAAAAACAATGAATTTTCAGATGCCCTGAAGGCCTATAAGAAGGTTCTTGATCTGTCACCAAACCATGAAGATGCCCAGGAAGGTTATCTGAGGTTGAGGCTTAAGGGAATTCAACATGAATGAACCAGATAAAAAACCTCATTATCACGTAACCGCCGCTTTAATCTGGAGCAATGGAAGGGTCTTGATAACCAAGAGGCCTGAGGGTACACATCTTGAAGGGTTTTGGGAATTCCCCGGCGGTAAGAAGGAAAAAGGTGAAACCTTAAAAGACTGCCTTGAAAGGGAAATAAAAGAGGAGTTGGGGATCAAGGTCAAGGCGGGGCGTCAGGTTTTGTCCATTGACCATGAGTATCATAGTAAGTCAATAACCCTGCATGTCTTTAAATGTAAAATCCTGGAAGGTGAGCCAAATGCAATTCAATGCCAGGAGATTAAATGGTCCGATCCAGCCGGTCTTGCAGAATTATTATTTCCCCCTCCGGACAGAAAAATTGTTGAATTTATTGGGGCGGTTAAAACCGATGAGCTTTAATAATAACCCTGAGACAGCTAAATTTTATAACATCTTGAATTCATTATTTGTTAAGACTATTTCATACGGCAGAATGGACAGGGGGTATTAGTTATGGGAAAAGGAAACTGTGAATTTAAAGGCAGTGGAGGTCAGTATTTTGCAACCGTATTTATTCACCTGTTTTTGGTAAGTTTCATCACGATGGGTATTTATTCGCCGTGGGCTTGGGTAAAACTATTGAAATTAAAGGCCTCTCATACAACAATTAATGGCAAAAAAATAGCCTTTGCCGGGACAGGCAGCCAGCTTTTTGTACTTATTCTCGTAAATGGATTCCTGACCCTTATTACCTTCGGTTTCTTTGGGCCCTGGGCTCTATGCAAATTGTTCAACTGGCTGGCAAAAAATACCCTTGCAGACGGCGCCCCCAGTCAGTTTACCGGTACAGGAGGTTCACTTTTTCCCCTCTATCTTATTCACCTTGTTATCCTGCCGGTATTGACATTAGGAATATATTCCATTTTGGGTTTTTACCGTCTTTTTGCATGGAAGGAAGAGCATACCAGATACGGGGGAGAAATGACCACCTTTGGCGGGAGTTTTGGTCAGTTTTTCAAAATATCCTTAATCAGCTGGATTTTGAACGCCGTCACACTGAACCTTTTTGCGCCATGGTCTATCTGTATGTTTTACAGGTGGCAGGTTCATGGGCTTGCAGTTGGTGACCAGAATGATATTGAACACTTCCCGCCTGTTAAGGTAAAAGCTTTTGTGTCAATCGTTTTTATACTGATCGGCCTTATTATCCTGTTCGGGCTTTTCTCTTTCATAAACACTGTCCTGAACCAGCTGGACAATCATCAACCAAAGGCATTAGACACCAGGAAGGATGCCGGACTAAGCAGAATCGGAAAAGTAAAAGTTGAGACTCCCAAAGGTGCAGTTCCTGCTGCAAAAATATCTTCCTCAATTATTACACCTAAGATTGATCCGGCGCCAGGGTCTTCACAATCCAAAACGGTACCAAAGGACCCGGAAAAGGAGAACCAGCAACTTCTGCAGGAAATAAAAAAGCTTGATGATGTTATAAAGAAAGAACCCCGGAATGCCGATGCCTTTTATAACCGCGGCAGGCTTTATGCCGCCAAAGGAGAGATACCTCAGGCTATCAAAGACTATTCACAGGCTTTGGAAATCGACGACAAAAATGTTGACTCTTTCTATAACAGAGGTCTTTTATACGCTGAAATGGAAAGATACGAAGAAGCTATAAAAGATTTCGATTCAGCCATCAAGCTTGATCCCCGCGCGGCCGACGCATACTGCAACAGAGGAAACGCCCACTATCTCATGGGAAGAACCGATGCAGCTATTGTTGATTATTCGGAAGCTTTGAAAATAAAACCAAATGATTCGGACGTTTACTTTAATCGAGGTCTTGTCTATTTGAATAAGGGCGATAAGGCCAATTCTGATGCAGCTTTTAAAAAAGCGACCCAATTAGGCAGCAAAAAGGCTGAAGAATATTTGAAATAAAAAACACGACTGGCGTCTGTCTATGTCTTATCATGCCTGTGCGCCTGCATATTGAGTTTTTCTTTCAATTTTGGTGAAGTCTTGAAGGTTACTGTCCTTCGGGACTTGAGAATTATCATTTCACCGGTATGAGGATTTCTCCCTTTTCTGGTCCACTTGAACTTAACCTGGAATTTACCAAAGCCTGAGATGACTACGTTTTCTCCCTTCGCCAGGGTTTGCTTAATAGTCTCAAACAGGGAATTCACCAACTCGTTAGCGCGCTTCTGGCTTAAAAAAGTACAGTTCAACTCCGGAAAAAGGTATTGCTGGGCGCTTTTACGCCTGTTTTTAAACCGAACGCTGTGCCTTACATTTTTGACAATATCCATTTTGGTCAAGGTCATATCTAACCCTTCTTATATAAAAGGTAAAAACAAAGACATCCGCTTGAATATGACATATTCATTTAAACCTGTCAATTATCCCTATATTTCTATAACCTGAGTGCAAAGTTACTTATATTGTTCAATAATTTTTTTGAAGAAGCCCTAAAAATCATCATCATGAAATTCATTTCCAGCTATTTCTTCTTCCTCCTTCATATAAGAACGCTTTTTCACCATCAGCCTGATAAAGCCTATAAAGGATATAAGTCCCATAAGCCCGAAAATAATTTCATATATATGGTAACTGAGATATGTCAACCAGTTTATCTTCTTCCTGAGGGAATTCTGCCAGTTCTTTTCAAGGCTTGCAAGGCTCTCGGGTAAAACTTTTAGAAACGCCGTGTCAACATCTTCACCCCTCTTTAAATAATCAAGTATGGCCAGTATACTGTCCTTTCCATATTTTCCTAAAATAAACTCTATAAAGCTTTTACTTTCCTCATAGGCCAACTGCATGGATTCACTGTCATAAGGGAAACCTTCTTTCAATGATCGAAGGCTGATAAATCTCCCTCTAAACGCTGCTCTGTTCAGCAGGGATTTCTTGGGATCGATAAATATCTGGCCGATACTGTTACTTATCCATTGGGCAACCCCTTCGTCAAGCCATCTTGGCAATACCTTCTCATTAATGTGATAATTGAGCAGCAAATGGCAGAATTCATGTTTTAAAATAGTTTCAGGACGGAAAATGTGATGACCCATTCTGGAGTAGTCAATAACAATAATTGCCTTTTCAGGGACCGCAAAGGCCACTATCAAATCATTTTGAGATGTTCTGAGAAACTGGCTCCTGTCTCTTGTAAGCAAAACTGATGGTTTTAGACCATACTTCCATCCCAAAAGGGTTTCGACCTCTATTTTGACCTCATAATAAATATCAATGAGATCTCTTGCTGCTCTTTCAAGAAGAGGATCAAAATAAATAATTATATCCTTATTATCAATAGAACTGATATCATCGGCATGTAAATCTACCCTTAAGACAATTGTCAGGGCTAAAAACAAAAAAATACATATTTTTTTTATAAGAGGCATTGCACAGGGTCAAATAATATTGAAAAGGAATTCCAAATCAAATAGTATTTTTTTGGCCTTTTTAAAAGTATTATTTCAAAATTATAATTGGAAAGTCTATTAATGAGCAAAATTCTTACAGGTCTTGATTGTCTTCGCGAATACCGCTGGGAGGAACTGAAAGGTTACAGGCTCGGGCTCCTATCAAACCAGGCATCATTAGACAGTAATTTTAATACACCAAAAGAAATCATTTCCCGCCTCCTTCCCGGACAACTTAAGGTGATTTTCGGCCCTCAGCACGGCTATGCCGGCCAGGACCAGGACAATATGATCGAGACGGATCACTCGTTGGACAAGTCTTTAAACATCCCTGTCTTCAGTCTCTATTCTGAAACCAGAGAGCCTCTTCCGTATATGCTCGAAATGATAGACATACTTATCATCGACCTGCAGGATGTAGGAACAAGAGTTTACACATTTGCATCTACAATGCTCAACTGTCTCAGAGCATCCTCAAGACTTGGCAAAAAAGTGGTGATCCTGGACAGGCCCAATCCATTAGGAGGATCGTCCCTCGAAGGAAACCTTTTATGTCCTGAACTGTATTCATTTGTAGGGCCTTACAGTTTTCCCATGCGTCACGGTTTGACCATGGGCGAAATAGCCCGAATCTTCTGTCATGTTTTTGATCTTTCCTGTGATCTTGAAACAATTCCCATGCAGGGATGGACCCGTAACATGTTTTGGAATGAGACCGGATTAAAGTGGGTTATGCCTTCAACAAACATGCCGCTGCCGGAAACTGCATTTGTCTACCCCGGACAGGTGATATGGGAAGGAACCAATGTCTCTGAAGGCAGAGGCACATGCCGACCGTTTGAGATTTTTGGGGCGCCTTTCATTTGTCCGGAATTAATAATCAGGGAACTTGAACCAGAAGCAACTGCAGGATGCTATTTACAGGAATATTCGTTTCGTCCCGTATTCAATAAATGGAAAGACAAGATTTGCCATGGTTTCATGATTCATGTCCTTGATCCGTATTCTTTTCAGCCCTATCTGACATCAATAGGTCTTCTGAAAACAATCATTAAAATTCACGAAAAAGATTTCGAGTGGAAAAGCCCCCCATACGAATATGAATACAAAAAAAAGCCCATTGATTTAATAATGGGCGATTTATCAGTTAGAAATGAGGTGGAATCCGGAACGGCCCTCTCTGCTATAAAAGAGAGATGGATGGAAAATCTTGAGTCTTTTGACAGATGTAGAATACCGTTCCTTATTTACCAGTGAAAATATTCATCCTTTTGTCATAATAACTCGGAATATTTTCTACTTTTCCTGGCCTCCTCCGATCCACCTGTCAATGGCCTCTTTGTCAAACCTCCATACCCTTCCGATTCGAATCGCAGGAATTTTCCCCTCTGCAGCGTACTTGCAGATGGTTATCTCATGTAACTTCAAATATTTCGCAACTTCCTTTGTTGTCATTATCTCTGGCATAGTAATCTACTCCTTATATTAAGTTTTCTTCAGTTGGCTTATTTTCATGCTAAACTATATCAGTTAACCGCTTATGTTATTTTTAATACCGAAAACCTTTAAAGTCAATAAAAAATCTGTTAATAGTCAATAAAAACACTTTAACCTTTTATTTTTTAATTTGTTTTATATTTTGCCAACCTCTATTCTGAATAATTGAGGTCTAAAACATATCATGAATCGAAGACATATATTTCTTCTTATCTTTATGGCTTTTATCTGCCTGGCACCTGTGAATAATTTTTCCGGCATGGTTAGATTTGTTTATGATGGGGATACAATTATCTTAACTGATGGCCAGAAGATAAGATATATGGGCATAGATGCGCCGGAGATTGGCCATGATGGTAACGAAAGTGAATTTATGGCACTTTCATCACTGAAACTCAACCGTAAGTTGGTTTCAGGCAAACGAGTAACTCTGGAGTATGATAGCCAGAAAACGGATAAATACGGGCGTTCGCTTGCCTATGTTTTTCTGGAAACGGGTGATATGGTTAATGCCATATTAATCAGAAAAGGAATGGCACATGTATTACTCACCAGTCATGGCCTCAAATACAAGGACCTTCTCCTTGAATATCAACGAAAAGCTATAACTGAGAAAATTGGCATTTGGAGTAATCAAGAGATAACAGAGCACAAAATCTATTCAGGCAACCTGAATTCCTGCAGGTTCCATCGTTCGGACTGCCCTTTTGGAAAACAGATCAGCAGAAAAAACCTGGTAATATTCAAATCCCTCAAAGATGCCTTCTGGGAAGGATTCAGCCCATGTAAACATTGTAAACCGCAGGTGTAGCCTGCCCCTTATCTGCCCTGTCATTACAGCGACAAAATACTGCAGAATAAAAGATCTCATATGCCTGGCTAAAGTTTATAGGATTCGAGCATTTGTTTCTCGCCTGCATAGGATCCTATCAATATCAGTTCGGAATTTTCCTGAATGGGTATCCAGGGGTCCGGATTGAACTTCATGACGCCATCAACTTTAACTGCAACTACTGAACATCCTGTTGTTTCCCTGATTTTTGATTTTGCAAGTTTTTTACCTGCAAGTGCCTGAGGCGTTTTGACACGGAATATGTTTAATCCCTCAGCCAGCATCAGTGTTTCCTCGTTCTTGATAAAATTAAAGATTGCGTTGGCTCCCAGTGATGAATAGGACATCACGAAATCTGCACCGGCACGGTGCAAGGTGGAAACATTGCGTTCCAGATTGGCCCTGCTCAAAATCTGAATATCCGGCCTTAAACTTCGCAGGTACTTGGTCAGGTAAATATTCATATCATCATTGTGTGTTGTCAGGAGTGCAGCAGGTGCATTATCGATCCAGGCTTTCTGAAGTATGCTGATATCCGCAGCATCCCCGAAGACATACTGTTCCTTTTCCTGCAATATCCGGGGGTTTTTTTCGACTATGAGATAGTTCATATTCCTTTCTTTGAAACGGTCGGCAATAGTCCTCCCAACCCTTCCCCCCCCAATGATAATAACCGGGTTCACAGTCACGCGACAGACATGATAGAAAGAATATACTGCGTCATAAGCCTTCAGGTTTTCTTCGGAGCCGGCCAGGACCAGCACACTGTTATTTTCGATTTTGCTCAGGGGATTGGGGGTTTTAAACTGCCCCCGTTCCCAGATTCCCACCACGCTGATTCCGAAATCCTCCCTTAATCCTGTTTCTTCCAGTAACTTTCCGACCAGAGGGGTCCCGAAGGCAGGGAACTGGGCAATAATCAGATTATCAAACCGGCTTATGATGGTAGAACTGCAGTCTCCGCCTACAGTCCAGTTTGCCAGTGATCTGCCAAGCATATCATACAGTTTAAGCACCTTTGTACTTCCTGCCATCTGGAGGATATCTTCGGAGTGGGGAGAATCTGCGGTAGTTATAATAGGGATCTGTTCGTTGAGTTCACGAACGGTAAAGGCTATATTTGCATTTATCTCATCAGTGCTGGTTGCAATAACAGAGGAAGCTTTGTCAATTCGCATTTTCCTGTAGGTTTCCGGATCATCAATGTCACCGATTGCGGCCTCGATGCCCTCATCGTGCAGTTCCAGGGCACGCTTGATATCATTCAGAATTACCACATAATTATTCCCATGAGTATTCAGTTTTTCAATCAGTGACTTGGTAACAGGGTTATATGAGGTGATAATGATATGATCCCTGATTTCAGGAGACAGCTCTCTTGGTGCCCGTTTTTTTGATTCAGCCTCGATCCACGGGGCGTAGAAGAACTTTATAAATGTAAACGGGAGAAGTGTCAGCAGGAATACCACTCCGGACAGAAGAACCATAATGGAGAACAGCCGCCCAGGATCCGTTTGAAATGTAATGTCTCCGAAACCCAGGGTTGTCATAACAGTAAGAGTCCAGTACACCCCTGTGATCCAGGAATAATTCTTTCCTTCAAGGAGCATGAGGAAATGGAAGAGTATGCTGTATAATGTAACCAGGGTGATCAGGGCTGCAATGAATTTGAAAAGCAGTCGCAGATTGCGTCTGTTGCTTTCGCTATAGATAAAATAGCTGTATATGGAAATGAAATGCTTCATATTACATATCTCGCAGGAAGCACTTTTTTATATTAACATATCTATGTTCATTGTGCATGAACACGCCCCCTCACATATAAACCAAATATCTGACGCTCACTGCCGCCTTAATCTTTCCTTTTGAATATCAAGCCTTCCCCTTTAAAACAGTTTATATCCATACTTTAAATATATCAAGGGATTGTCTTTGGCGCTACCGATATTTGATGACTGTTCAGCCTGATTTCGCTGAGTGCCGCCGTATCAACCAGCATGGTCCCGACGCTCAAAACCGCAGGGCCGGAGCAGGGGGTAATCTTATCCCGGAACACGATTTTTCCTGTTACGTGCGCTGAAAAAAGGGCTGCGGAGATAGGATCTTTTCATGCAGCCTATTGACTTCGACAGGTATTGGTTGACTCGCAGGATTCGCTGTGCGATATTTTCATAATAAAAGCTGCGCAATCCGGATTTTTTGCTCAATACATCCGGCAGGGCCAACCGGCTCTTATCTGGCCTTTATGCCCAGGTTTATCAATTGATCCGTAATTAAATGGAGGTAGCACCATGAAGAGTTTTTTCGGCCCCGACGACCCTCAGGACCAAATGCCCCAGATTCCCCAGATAAGAATTGAAGCTCTGGACTATGCCAAACTCACCCGGATCGTCAAGTGGATTCTTTTCGCTGTGACCCTGATCGTGATCTGGAGTGGGGTGAGCTGGGGCCGGAGGTTCTACACGGACTGGCTATGGTTCAGCAGCCTGGGTCATGAAGAGGTCCTGCTGACAGCAATAACAGCCAAAATCTGGTTATTTCTGATGGGAGTGCTGATCTTTGCAGTTTTTGCCGCGCCCAACCTCTATACGGCCCTCAAATATGATTCAGGAATAAAACCGGACGGAAACCAGTACATGCCGGAAAAATCACTTAAGCAGGCCAGGAAGTTGCTGATATGGCTTATCTTGAGTGCCACGGCCCTTGCAGCCCTCTTCCTGGGAGGAAGACCTGCCTCTCAATGGGAGACAATCCTCCGTTTCATGAATGGAGTCGCTTTTAATCAGGCGGACCCCATCTTTCACAAAGATTTTTCCTTTTATATCTTTACTCTCCCCGTATTAAGCTTCGTTCGCTCCTGGCTGATTAACGTTTTAGTGCTGATTATGGTGATACTGGCAAGTTTTTATTACATATCCACCATGCTCAGGGGAGAGCCGTTTTCGCTCACAGGGAGGGTCAAGTCTCATCTGTCTCTTCTTGGCGCCGGTCTGTTCGTACTGTTTGCTGCAGGACACTGGCTGGACAGATATGAACTCCTCTTCTCCCCCACCGGTGCAGTTTTCGGGGTCGGATACACGGATGACCATGTTACCCTTCCTGTCCGCACCTTTTTGGCTGTTATTGCCCTTGTCAGCGCAGGACTGATAGTGGCCAGCATCTATTCCAAAAGAAACCGTCTTATACTCTATTCAGTGGGCCTGTGGGTCGGAATCAACCTCCTGGCAGGATCCTTTATCCCCGGAATTGTGCAGCGACTGATCGTGGAGCCGAGTGAACTGGCCCGTGAGACTCCCTACCTTTCCAGCAACATCACGATGACCCGCGAAGCTTACGGCCTTGAACGTCTTCAGTCCAAAAACCATCCTGCCCTGGGCATACTGGACTCACAAGTCACGGCACAGAACAAGGGAACTATTCAGAATGTCCGACTCTGGGATGAAGGTCCCCTGCTTCAGATCTACAATCAAATCCAGTTTTTCCGGCTCTATTACGATTTTGCGGCAGTTCATACAGATCGCTATAAACCTGACGGCCAACTCCGGCAGGTCATGCTGGCCACTCGTGAACTCGCCGCAGAGAAGCTGCCGGCAGAGGCCCAGCGCTGGGTTAACAGACACCTTCAGTTCACTCACGGTTACGGGGTAGCCATGAGTCCCGTAACGGAAGTGGAAGCCGACGGGCGTCCCACATTCCTTGTCCAGGATGTGCCTCCTGTCGGGGAAATCCCGCTGAAGCGCCCGGAGATCTACTACGGTCTGAAAAGCCTGGATTTTCTGATTACCCGAAGCGGCATGCAGGAGTTTAATTATCCCGGACCTGGGGGACCTGTTTACACTCACTATGATGGAAAAGGCGGAGTTTTGTTGAGTTCATTTTTTCGCCGCCTGATTTATGCCTGGCAATTCATGGACATCAACATCCTGATTTCAGGAGAAATCAAACCGACCAGCCTCATCCAGTACCGGCGTACGGTTCAGGAACGCTTCTCCACTGTAACCCCTTTTCTTTTAAGAGACCGTGAGGCCTATTCCGTTGTGGCAAACGGCCGTTTGTTCTGGATTCAGGACGCCTACACGGTCACGAACCGTTATCCCTACTCCACCCCGTATCAGCGCAGGTTTAATTACATAAGAAACAGCGTCAAGGCAGTTATGGATGCATACGACGGTACTGTTGACTACTATGTCTCTGATCCGGCAGACCCGCTGATCCGCACATACCAGGAAATTTTCCCCGGCCTTTTTAAAAGCATGGACGAACTGCCGGACTTTCTCAAGGAACATATCCGCTACCCTCTGGATCTTTTCAGCGTCCAGACCGAAATGCTTCTGCAGTATCACATGCAAGATCCTGTAGTCTTCTACAACAAGGAAGATCAGTGGGCTATTCCCGTGCAGACATCCTTCGGCAAGACCCAGGCGCTGAAGCCCTATTACATAGTAGCCCGCCTGCCCGGAGAGGAAAAGGAGGAATTCCTCCTGATTCAGCCCTTTACACCCAACAACCGCCACAACCTGGTAGGATGGATGGCTGCACGCAATGACGGAAAAGCCTATGGGGAACTTGTGCTGTTCCGTTTTCCCACAGGCCGGCACGTGGATGGCCCCAATCAGGTGGAGGCCCGCATTGACAACGATGCCGTGATCTCCGAGCAGTTTACCCTTTGGGGTCAGGTAGGTTCAGAGGTGTTGCGAGGTATTCTCCTTGTCATTCCTCTCGGCGATCATATTTTGTATGCAGAACCGGTATTTCTGAGACCTCAGACTATTGATTTTCCGGAGCTCAGGCGCATCATTCTGGCAGATTCCCGCCAGATTGCCATGCACCGAACCCTGGATGATTCGGTCCTGGCTCTGGTGGGGCACCTGCCTGCGGTTGCGCCGATAGTTGAAGTCGAGGAGAAGCCTTTGAAGCAGGGTCTGATACCCGATTCTGTGGAGGCACTTCGCCGGGGATTGAATGAGGCCATAGATAAATTGCAGGAAGCGCTGGAACAGCTTAAGCGGATTATACCCTGAAAGTTATCGGGGTTTCATGCAAGCTTTACCTTGTACCAGTTGCTATGATTAAAGTAAAAAGTCGTTGAACCTGTTCCGAATTAAGTGCGGGCCAGGTTCAACGAGGACTCCAGAGGTTTTGAAACTGCATGCAAAGACGGGATTCCGGCTTTGCACTACTCTAACGCCGGGGTGACATATCTAACTGCCGGAGCAATAAACAGGCAATATATTCTCTGGAATATCGCTGAGCAAAGGATTTCCATTATCCTTTTGAGAAAGGATTGGAGAGTTGAGAGGCCATTTGATACCTATATCCGGGTCAGACCAGGAGATACCGTATTCATCACCCGGTGAATAGAAATCAGTACATTTGTAGATAACATCCGCTGTCTTGCTCAAGACACAGAAACCATGCGCAAATCCCTCGGGCATGAATATCTGACGGCTGTTTTCCGAAGACAGATATGCCCCGAACCACCGGCCGAAATAAGGCGAACCACGCCGTATATCGACTGCCACATCAAATATTTCACCCCTTACAACATATACCAGTTTTCCCTGAGCACTCTTAAGCTGATAATGAAGCCCGCGAAGGACACCATGCCGTGAGTGAGACCGGTTATCCTGGACAAATTCATGCTCAATTCCCGATTCCTTATATTTTGCCCTGTGGTAAGTCTCCAGAAAATATCCCCGATCATCCCTGAACACATCAGGCTGGACCAGAATTACTCCTTCAAGCCCTGTTGATGATTTTTTAACAGGCATTAACGTCTTTACACCTCTTCCCTGGCTATCTCCATCAGGTACTGGCCATATTCGTTTTTCAGTGTATCCTGTGCCAGATCCCTGAGCTGATCACTGTTTATATATCCAAGACGAAAAGCAATTTCTTCTATACATGAAATCTTAAGGCCCTGCCTTTCCTGAATAGCCTGCACAAAACTGGCTGCCTGCTGAAGCGACTTATGGGTTCCGGTATCAAGCCAGGCATAACCCCGCCCTAACAGCTCCACCTTGAGCTGTCCCCGGCGCATATACTCAAGGTTGACATCGGTTATCTCCAGTTCACCCCGTTCGGAAGGCTTAAGGTTCTCAGCTATACTAACGACATCATTGTCATAAAAATACAGTCCCGGTACGGCGTATCTGGATTTCGGCTTCAGAGGTTTTTCTTCAAGTCCGGTAACATTCATATGCCTGTCAAATTCCACAACTCCATAACGCTCAGGATCATGCACCAGATATCCGAAAATCCTGCCACCCTGTTCAAACATAGTGCATCTTTTGAGTGTCTCAGGCAGTCCATGACCGTGAAATATGTTGTCACCGAGCACAAGGGCAACTTTTTTATTACCTATGAATTCCCTGCCGATTATGAAGGCCTGTGCCAGACCTTCCGGACGCGGCTGTTCGGCATATGAGAATGAAAGACCCAGCTTAGATCCGTCCGAAAGAAGTTCTCTGAACCTTGGAATGTCCTCAGGCGTGGAGATAATCAGGATTTCACGAATGCCGGAAAGCATAAGCACAGAGAGCGGGTAATAGATCATGGGTTTGTCATATATGGGCAGCAGCTGTTTGCTCACCACACGTGTTATCGGGTAAAGGCGTGTCCCTGATCCGCCCGCAAGTATTATTCCTTTCACGAAAACTCCTTTCCTGTTTCAGGATGTCTGGCCGGCTTTTGCTTAAACATAATATTATAAACCGTTTTTTATATCGGGCAACTTATCAATATCCTCGAAGATTGTAAAGACTGAGTTTGACAGAGCAGATAATTTATGTTCGGCGGCTGAAGGCTGAAAGCCCAAAGCGGGCCTGTAAACCATAACCGCCCTGTTAAATTATACAAAAAAACCATGCTCTGCCGGTTATCAGAATTTTAGATTCGATTTGACCCTTCTGAAAGTATTTCATATACTGTCTTCAATAAGAAACAACCTCTTTTTTCAGTCCGGTTAATCGTGGCAAAAAAAATGGCCGTTAATGAATTAGTTTCTGTTTATTAATCAGGCATAATGCAAAAACAGTTGAACCATAATGAAACAAAAACAAACCGACCTGCCATCATGTGAGATAAAAATCGATAAAGAGGGGCGCTGGTTTCACAAGGGGGCTGAAATGATCCGCCGTGACTTTATTCAGCTTTTTTATCAGAATATGGAGCTAAATTCAAGCGGTCAATACATTATCAATTGGATGGGACAATCATGTTACGTGGATGTGGAGGATACCGCCTTTGTAGTAAAAAGTGTTATCTTCAAGAATACCGGAACTGATCTTGGTACCCGGTTTATCGTGGTCCTCAATGACGATACAAATGAAGATCTTTTGCCGGACACTCTTTACGTGGGAAGTAGTAATATTCTTTACTGCAGGGTCAAAGAACGATATTTTCCAGCCCGTTTCAGCCGCGCTTCCTATTATCAGATAGCCCAGTATTTTGAAGAAGAAAAAGGCACATATTATCTCAAAATTGATGGAATAAAACATATTATTTCTCAAGGGACTGATTCTTGATGACAGGATATGCATCCTTTTGCTGTGGCCGAGAATCAGACACCCTAAAACCGTAAGCTTTTTCGATCAGCAATACGATCACAGGAGTCTTATTTGTTCGGCCTGAGACTTTTTACAAGCAATCGACTTGAGATACTTGCCGAAAAGCTCGCAGACCTTATCAGCACCCCTCTTGGCTCGCCTTTTGAAACCGAGACTGTCCTTGTACAGAGCAAAGGCATGGAACGCTGGCTTTCTATGGAAATCGCCCGGAGATGCGGTATCTGTTCAAATATGTGCTTTCCTTTTCCCAACGCGTTTATTAATGAAATTTTCAGCGAAATCGTTTCTGACCTTCCAGGAAAATCATCATACGAACCCGGAATCATGGCCTGGAGGATCATGGAGGTACTTCCTTCTCTCATTCAAAAGCCTGCTTTTAATCCCCTGAGGGCATATATTAAAAATGTGCCTGACCTGTTAAAGAGCTATCAGCTTGCAGAACGAATTGCAGATGTATTTGATCAATACCTTCTTTTCCGTCCTGAAATGATCTTCAGGTGGGAAAACGGCGAAGAGAACCACTGGCAGGCCATGTTGTGGAGAGAACTTGTTAAAGAGGATGGGGAAAGACACCATGCCGCGCTGGCAAAGGCCCTTTTTGAAGCACTTGAAAGGCCTGAAACGAGCATAAGGTGTCTGCCTGAAAGAATATCTGTATTCGGTATTTCCGCTCTTCCCCGGTTTTACATTCAGGTATTTTCAGCCCTTTCCAAATTCACTCAGGTCAATATTTTCCTTATGAATCCGTGCAGGGAATACTGGGGAGATATATTTTCCGATCGTGACATGGCCAAGGCAGCTGTGAAAACAGGGGGCCATAATCCTGAAATTGAAGCGCTCCATATTGAAAAAGGCAACAGCCTGCTCGCGTCAATGGGAAAGCTCGGGAGGGATTTTTTCAGTCTGATAAATGAATTTCCTTTCGAAGAGTCCGAGCTTTTCATAGACCCGGGTAACAACAGCCTCCTTTCATGTATCCAGTCGGATATCCTTGACCTTCGGGATATTCAGGATGAATCACATAATAAACGGGCCATTGACACAAACGACTTTTCACTACAGGTACATTCATGTCACAGCCCCATGCGCGAAATGGAGGCACTTAGAGACCAGATCCTCAATCTGCTTGATAATGACCCGGATCTTGATCCATGCGACATCCTTGTAATGGCCCCTGACATTGAGACCTATACTCCCTATATTCAGGCGGTATTTGATACTCCCGCCGGCTACATGGACAGTATCCCTTTCAGCATTGCGGACAGAACATTCAGAAATGAAGGCACCACAGCAGACTTATTCCTGGCGGTCATTGATCTTTGCGGCAGTCGTTTCAGCGCTTCAGAGGTCATGACTCTGCTTGAATCACCTGCTGTGCAGAGAAGATTCGGTCTGGGGGAAACTGATCTTGAAGGAGTGCGCAGATGGGTGCAGGGAACCAATATCAGACGGGGAATGGACGGGAAAAGCCTTGCTGAACTGGGTTTGCCTGACTTTGAGGAAAACACCTGGAATGCTGGCATCCAAAGGCTTATTCTCGGTTATGCCATGCCGGGCCAGGATGAAAAAATGTTTGCAGGCATTCTTCCTTATGACCATGTGGAAGGGAGCGATGCGTCAACCCTGGGGAGATTCGCGGAGTTTCTTGACCGCCTTTTTTTACATGTTACGTCTCTTAAAATAACCCGTACACTCAGTGAATGGTCTGATACATTAAAGAACCTTTTTGATGACCTCTTCTTGCCGGACGAGGCCTCGGAGCAAGAATTTCAGACAATACGCAGTACACTGAGAAACCTGAAAGATACAGAAAGGATTTCGGGCTTTTACGGCACGGTTGACGTAAAAGTCATCAGGTATTTCCTGATGCAGAATTTCGAAAAAGAGGCTTTTTTTCCCGGATATATTACCGGCGGGATCACATTCTGCGCCATGCTCCCAATGCGCAGCATCCCCTTTAAGGTCATCTGTCTTGTCGGCATGAATAACGATGCATATCCAAGACAGACCAGACAAACAGGGTTCGATCTTATAGCTGAATATCCTCGGGCAGGGGACCGATCAAGACGTGATGACGACAGATATCTGTTTCTGGAGTCAATCCTGTCGGCCAGAGAAAAACTATACATCAGTCATGTTGGGCAAAGCATCCAGGACAACAGCATCATACCGCCTTCCGTTTTAGTAAGTGAACTTTTGGATTATGTTGAACAGGGTTTTGAGATCCCCGGAGAAAATATTCTGGAAAATATTGTCACAAAACACCGGCTGCAGGCATTTAATCCTGAATATTTTATGGAGAACGGCAGGCTCTTCAGCTATTCGCAGGAAAACCTTAATGCTGCACGGTGCATTCTGCAGGAACGCAATCCACCTGCCCCTTTTCTTTCAAGAGATATTTCAACGCCTGAAGAAGACTGGAAAATTGTTGATATTGAAGATCTGGCATCCTTTTTCCGCAATCCGGCAAGATATCTGCTTACAAAGCGCCTGAATATCCATCTTGATGATAACATATCAATGTTGTCAGATACGGAGACTTTTGACTTGGATGGACTGGAAAGATACCAGCTTGAGCAGGATCTTGTTAAAAGAAGCTTTAACGGCTGCAATATCAAAGATTTTCGGATTATCATGAATGCCTCTGGCAAGCTTCCCCACGGCGCAGTTGGAGAATGCCTTTTTGAGGATATCAGCGGGGATATAGAAAGGTTTGTTAGAAACACAACCGATTATATGAAGGGCACACCGCTTGACCCTCTTGATGCTGATCTCAACCAGTCCGGTTTCAGACTGACAGGTCGAATCCAGGGCCTTTATGAAAAATATATGATTCTATACCGCTATGCAGGGATAAAGCCCAAAGACAGACTCAATGCATGGATTCATCATTTGGTACTCAATAATATGAAGCCTTTTGGATACCCTCAGACAACAATGCTTTTCGGCCTTGAAAAATCCAGAGGCGAACGCAATTTGACTGCATACAAATACATGCCTCTGTCTGAAGAAAAATGCAGGAATATCCTTGGCATAATCCTTGAGTACTATTGGAAAGGCCTTGTGCACCCGCTTCATTTCTTTCCCGGGTCATCATTCGAATACGCCCGAATGCTGATAACAAACCCGGACAAAAATGCAATTGCCTCAGCCCGCAAAATATGGATTGGCAATGAATATATTGATGGAAGCGGTGAATGTGAAGATGAGTATTACAAATTATGTTTCAGCAAAATCGACCCTCTTGACAAAGAATTCAAGTGCATAACAGAAGAAATACTCATGCCTCTTATGGAACATGAAACAGAAGCAAATTTAACAGGCTATACAGTATGATGAAAAAGACAAAAGGGATCCTGCCTGATTTTGATCTTCTGAGCACGCCCCTTTCCGGGACCAATCTAATTGAGGCCAGCGCAGGTACCGGAAAAACCTATGCCATAACGGGGCTTTTTCTGAGACTGCTTCTGGAAAAAAGCCTTTCTTTGAATGAAATCCTCGTAGTCACATTCACAGAAGCTGCAACGCAGGAGCTCAAAGACAGGATTCGAAGCAGGCTTCGTCAGGCCGTAAGAGCATTTTCCGGAAAATTGACTGAAGATTTGTTCCTCAATGATCTTGCTGAGAGAAACAAGAGTCCAGATACTGCCCTGAAAATCCTGAAAGAGTCCCTTCGGGCTTTTGACCAGGCTGCAATATTCACCATTCACGGATTCTGCAGGCAAATGCTGCAGAAACATGCCTTTGAAAGCGGGACCCTCTTTGATACGGAGATCCTTGCTGATCTTAGCAATATCACGAAAGAAATCGGCGATGATTTCTGGCGAAACAATTTCTACAGGGCATCTCCCCTTTTTGTAAGGTATGCAATTGAAAGCAAATTCAGACCAACAAGGCTTCTGTTACTTTTGGGGGGAAGGATTGCCCAGCCATACCTTAAGATTATTCCCCCGGTAGAAATTCCTGATACATCAAAGCTGGAAGAGGAATTTACTGCTGTCCTTGATAAGGTGCGTAACAGATGGAGGGCGGCAAGGCCGGAAATCATTGAGATCGTCACTTTGAATGATGGACTTAACAGAACCAGATATCGAACGGACAGGGTGCCAGTGTGGATCGACCGCATGGATGACTTTTCCGAATCATCAAGCCGGAATCTTTTGCTTTTCAATGGGTTTGAAAAATTCACATCAAGCATGGTCAAATCATCAGTTAAAAAGGGGAAGTCACCCCCAGACCATGAATTCTTTGAGCAGTGTGAAACTCTGATGCAATTAAAGCTGAAACTCCAAAGGGCTTTTGATCGTCGACTCCTCGGACTCAAGGCCGAGCTGTTTCAGTACGCCGAAAGGGAATTACGCAGCAGAAAGCTGGACAGAAATCTTCAGTCTTTTGATGACCTTCTTATGAATCTGAAAAAAGCCCTTGAGGATGATGAAGGAGATGGACTTAAAAAGGCAATTAGAAATGAATTCAAGGCAGCTCTTATTGATGAATTTCAGGACACTGACCCTGTACAGTATGGGATTTTCAAAAGGCTATTCGGAGAAAATAAAAGCAGCCTCTTCCTGATTGGCGATCCCAAACAGGCAATATACGGTTTTCGTGGTGCAGACATTTTCACTTACATAGATGCCGCAAGCGACGTGCAATCCCGTTATACCCTGGGAAAAAACTGGCGTTCAGAACCAGGTCTGGTCAGCGCTGTCAACGCGATTTTTTCAAGAACAGACCTCCCGTTCGTATATGATCAAATCCTGTTCAAACCCGTGGCTCCCGCGATTAAGATACATTCTCAATCTCTAATAATAGACGGAAAATCCGAACCTTCTTTTCATCTCTGGTTTTTAAATGAAGACGATGAAACTGAATCCGGAAAGGCAATCAGCAAGGGAAGGGCAAGGGAACTGATAATAAGGTCTTTAGCAGCCGAAATTTCAGAAATTATCAGTCTGGGCAGAGAGGGCAGAATTATTCTCGGGGAAAGAGCGCTTGTTGAAGGAGATATTGCTGTTCTGGTGAGGACAAACGCCGAGGCAAAGATGGTCCAAAAGGCCCTTTCGGAAATTCCTTTGCCCAGCGTCCTTTTCAGTACCGGCAATCTTTTTGATTCAAATGAGGCCATGGAAATTGAACGTGTCCTTGGCGGAATCATTAATCCGAACGACGAAAGGAGCATAAAGGCGGCCCTTTCAACAGATATAATTGGCATCAGAGGGGAATATTTTGACTGCTCTGTTGAGAGTGAAAGCTTGTGGGAAACATGGCCTGGAAGGTTCACCATGTATCACGAACTCTGGCGCGAACGGGGATTTGTAGGGATGTTCAGGCAACTCCTTATAAAGGAGAATGTGCTTGAGAGACTCATGTCCTTTCCTGGCGGAGAACGAAGCATCACTAACCTGCTGCATCTATCAGAGATTCTGCATCGCATCTCCGTTGAAAAAAAACTGGGCATGACAGGATTGCTGAAATGGCTTTGTGAACAGAGATCTCCAGATATGGCGCGTTCAGAAGAACATCAGCTGCGCCTGGAAAGTGACGAAAATGCAGTAAAGATTGTAACCATCCATAAGAGTAAAGGGCTTGAATATCCTATTGTGTTCTGCCCTTTTTCCTGGGACGGTTCAATGATAAGGAATCCTAAAGAACCCTTTGCATTCCACGACGAGAAAGACAATATGAGGCTGACCCTTGATCTGGGATCAGATGAAAGAGATGCAAACCTGATGACCTATGAAAAGGAGGCTCTGGCTGAGAACCTCAGGCTTTTGTATGTAGCTTTAACCAGGGCAAAAAACCGCTGTTATCTTGCCTGGGGACGATTTAAAGATGCTGATACCTCCTCGATTTCATATCTTCTTCATCAGGGCGGTCCTTTTTCTCAGGCAGAAAATCCCCCTGCCCTTTCGGGCCATTGGTTCAAGGGAATGGAAGATCGGGATATGATCTCAGATCTCAATGATGTCAGCGACGCAGCTGACGGATCTATAAAATTGTCGAAAATGCCCATCAGACAAAGCAGATCACTTTCACCGCCGGTTAAAGAGAGACCGGATCTTTCCTGCCGGAGATTGTCAAGGTTGATTGACAGGACCTGGCGCATCTCAAGCTATTCATCTCTGATATCGGGCATTTCACACTTTGAAGGAATACCTGACAGAGATGCCGTCAACCAGGCTGACGCTGTGAAACAGAAGGTTGATGAGGAATCAATTTACGAAAAAAATTACAAAGACATATTTTCCTTCCCAAAAGGGACAAGGGCAGGGATATTTCTTCATGATGTCCTTGAGCGTCTGGATTTCTCTTCAAGGGACCCTGTCAGTACAGGGGCTCTTGTAGCAGACCGCCTTGCCGAATACGGCTATGAACCTGAATGGCAGGAACCTGTTTGCAGAATGATTGAAAACGTTATCCTTGCTCCTCTGGACCCCTGCATTGAGGGCTTTGACCTGTCTCATCTTGGGAAGCACGAAAGGCTTAATGAACTGGAATTTTACTTTCCCTTGAAACGAACAACACCCGAAAAGTTAAGAAACATATTTATTGAACATTTTACTTCGAATCCTGCCGTGAATCTTTGGACACAAATTGGGCACCTTGTCTTTGAGCCGACAAGGGGATTCATGAGGGGATTTATTGATCTTGTTTTTAAATGGAATAACCGGTTTTATCTGGTGGACTGGAAATCCAATTTTCTTGGAGACAGTCTTGAGGCCTATAATCAGAAAGCTCTTTCCGAGGTTATGAACAGGGAACTATATGTCCTTCAGTACCACCTTTATACCCTTGCACTGGATCAGCACCTCCGTATTAGAATGCCTGGCTACCGTTATGAAGAGAATTTCGGGGGGGTTTTCTATCTATTTCTTCGCGGAGTACATCCTGAAACCGCACCTCACTTTGGGGTATACAGGGACATCCCCTCACCGGATTTAATCACTCATTTAAGGAAAGATTTAATTGAGGAAAATTCACTCACCTGAAAATAATTTAATTGGAAATTGCAAATCCCATCCTAAACCTTTTCGGAAGTTTTAAGTAACCTTACAGTATATGGTCTAATTTTTGTCGAGCACCTCTCTCAATTTACGGGAAAGATCTTTCATGTCAAAGGGTTTTTGAATAAATCCGTTGCAGCCTTTGTTCAGTATCTCACCGGCCTGACCATCAAGGCTGTAGCCGCTTGAAAGGATAACTTTTACACCTGGCGCCTCATGCTTTAGCAGATCATATGTCTTCCCTCCGCCCATTTCCGGCATGATCATATCCAGTATTACTAAATCAATCTCGTTTTTATTCTTTTTGTAGATTTCCACTCCCTCTGTTCCGCTTCTGGCAGAAAAGACCTTATAACCTAAAGCCTTCAGCATTTGAATGCCAACATCAACAATCATTTCTTCATCATCTATAAAGAGTATTGTTTCACTGCCGCCAACCATTTTCTTTGTTGATGTTTTCTGTTGCTCCGGCATTTTTTCAGATGCGGGCAGATATAGCTCAAAAGCAGTTCCCGCATCTTTTTCACTGTTGACAGTAATAATGCCGCCGTGGTTTCTAACAATGCCGTAAACGGAAGCAAGCCCCAGGCCTGTTCCCCTTCCCATCTTCCTGGTCGTAAAGAATGGATCGAATATCTTTTTCTTTATTTCCTCATCCATCCCGGATCCGTTGTCAACAACGGATATCTTTACATATTTGCCGGGGGGTACTCCAAAAGGCTTTACAAAATCTTCACGAAGAACAACATTCTGAGTTTCAAGAAACAAATCACCGCCTGCCGGCATCGCCTGCCATGCATTTACATATAGATTCAGCATCGCCTGACCGATCTGTCCCTGATCTATTTCTAAAGTCCATACATCTTCCTGGAATTTGGAATTTATCTGTATTTCCTTTCTGGTACGTCCAAACATTTCAGATCCCTGTTTTATCAGGGCATTAATATCCGAAGGTTTAACTTCATATTTTCCCCCTTTTGCGAGTCCCAACAGCTGTTTGGTAACATCTGCTCCAGTCTGGACATATTCTTCTATATGTTTCAATTTTTCATAATCAGGACTGTTAACATCAGTATTCAAAAGGGCAAGGGAAACATTTCCCTGGATACCCATCAGCAGATTATTGAAGTCATGGGCAATTCCGCCGGCCAGGGTACCTATCGCCTCCATCCTCTGGGCATGCTGAAGCCGCGATTCAAGCCTCATTCTCTCTTCGCCTGCAATTTTACGCTCTGTCACATCCCTGACAACACCTCTGAATCCGACCGGGTTCTTGATAGAGTCCCTGATTAAGGAGACAGACATCTCAAGGATTCCCATTCTGCCGTCTTTTCTTATGATTTCCTGTTCCGTCATTTTTGTCGGCATTCCGGTTTCATAAACTTCGCGAAAGACCATATACATTTTTTTGCTTGCTTCAGGCCTTGAGAATATCCTGTTATTCATGCCCATCAATTCATCACGAGTGTAACCTGATATTCTACAAACTGAATCATTAAAAAATGTGAGATTTCCGGCAAGATCAACTTCAAAATAGCCTTCCTCCATGCTTTCAAGAATGTTCCGGTATTTTGCTTCGCTGTCCCTTAGTGCCGCTTCCGTTGCCTTCCGCTGGACTATTTCGTCTTCAAGCCGTTTATTCATTTCTGTCAGCGACCTTTCACGGCCTTTAATCCTTTCAGCCATGATATTAAATCTTGAAATTATCGCGTCGATTTCAAGTTGTTTTACTTCAGGAAACCGGTATTCATAATCTCCGCCGGCGAGTCTATCGATACCTTTTATCAGGTAATCAAGGGGGTTTTTCAATAGGATTCGGAACAGGAATCTAGTCATCCCGATGATGGAAAGAATTACTACAAGCATCGTCAGTATGCTTGACCATAATAATCGATTATTATTCTGCCTGTAAAACCTTGAAGTTAATCCCAGTTCAACATGGCCTATTACCTTGCCGTCATGGAGCACCCATCCTGATCTGGTTACCAGCGCATTTTCGTTTTCATAGAACCTGTCGAACAATACTCTGCCGCCAGGATCAGTTATAACTAGTTTAGCAATGATTTCATTACTGAAATAGGACTGGGCAATTTTACCGATGCTTTCCTCATCAAAATTCCAGATTGGCAATTCGAGGCTGTCGACCAGATAGGACAAATAATCGTCTGTCTTTTGCTGAAGCTCTCTCTGCGCATTCCTTGATATAATCCAGTAGTTTAGATATATAAGCAGGCAGGAAACGGCAACCACAACCGAAACAAGGCTGATTACCAGATCTCTGGAGATCGTGTGCTTTTTCTTATGTCCTTCACCAGATTTGCTGGTATTGGAGTGATCTTTCTTTGACATCTTATCTGATCTGCCTGGGTCTGGAAAAAATCAATTATAGAAAATAGATTAATGAGAAGAATTCTGATGAAATCTAAAAGCAAACGGTTTTATTTTTCAGTAATATTCAATTTACGAAGGGCAGGAATTCTGCATTACCAGTGTTAGCAATATACCAAAAAGTCGAATTATCCATAATGCTCTTATTCCCGAAAAACCGGCATCCAGAGTCATTAATGCAGGAATCAGTATAAAAATCACAATCCAGCACCTGATAGGTGATGGAATAACCTGCACCTTAAATATATTCTCTTTGTTTAATCTATCATTTTTATATCATGTTTCAAAAGGCCAAAATTACCAACAGATCTTTTTATAAAATTTCCGTTTCCCACTAAGCAGTGGCAAGGCTTAGAAGATCCAAGGATGTTTCTCTTTAAACATACAAGATCTCAAGATCTCTCACCATGATGTCAGGGGGATTTGAAATGAAATAAAGCTTGCTGGACCTCTGGAGGATACAGCAATAAAATTGTTATGCAGTATTTTACCTGAATAACGACTTTTAAGGTTCCATCAAAATATGAATACTCCGCAACTGCCCTGGTGAAGAAGAAAATCAGATAAAGAGTATTCTCAGCTCTTTCATAAACTCAGATACCCTGGTTTTAAGCCCTTCTATTAATGAAGCATCCAGTTTCAGGATACGCGCGGATTCAATATCTGCAAGGTCTAGTTCCTGCAGTTGATTATCTCCCTGTTCTGTCGGATAAAATCCCATGGATTTTACCATCAGGTTACTGAAATGAACTACCAGAAGATCATTATTTATTGAATCGGCTGCGTTCAGGTTGTCATGAAAGGCTGCAACCCGCATAATGCTTTCGGAAAATTCCCAGTTTTCAAGGAGCGCAGCCCCGAATTTTCCGTGATTCATGTCCACCGTATTCGATAATTCAGCATTGTCAATCGTTTCCCCTATCTTCTTTTTCAACTGCAGGTCAGCGATAATCTGCAGCAGCAGAAGGCGGCCGATATCGTGGAGCAGGCCCATTGTAAAGGCATCGTTTTCAATTTCAATATCCATGACATCTGTAAGAATCTGGGAGGCATAGGCACATGCAAGAGAGTGTTCCCACAGCCTCTGCAACAGACTCAGGAACCTTTTGTTCTTTGTTGTATAAAGGGATCGGGTGCAGATTGCATCGACATATCGTTTTGTATTTTTCAGTCCCAGGCGGCTGATGGCATTGGCGACATTCTTACTTTCTACCAGCCCCCTGTAAAAAGCAGAATTTGACACGCTTATAAGCTTTGAAGATAAGGCCATATCCTGTTTAAGCAACTCACCGATTTGCCGGAGATCTGCTCCCCTGTTCATCAATTCCTGGAATTTAAGGCTCAGCGAGGGAATTGCAGGGAGTTCAATTTCGCCGCGCTTGAATACAAAAACAACCTCGTCAAGCATATCGGTTTTTTTCCCGGCAGGTTTTTCTTCTTCGAAGAACTGGGTTGTCGGGATGCTCAGTTCCTCTAAACGTCTTGTAAGTCCATTGATAATCCGTTTTGATCTTTCAATTTCGTGGATCTGGGACAGAACCCTTTTTACTGCCGGCAGAAGCAGTTTT
>JAFGMQ010000049.1 GCA_016927455.1 Deltaproteobacteria bacterium | reverse complement strand
CCTCCCTGAAGCTTGTTTTCCCTGGCTATTATAGCATGGGAAAAGCACTTGCGTTTTTCAAGGATGCTTACATAATATCTATAGAGTTAAAAAATATACACCAGGATACTTAAAATGAAGAAAGGCGTAAAATTGATGGAACAGTTGAAGGATAACCGGACCTTCGAGCATATATTTGAAATAATCAGCAGTCACGGTGATGCCGTAGCATCAGAATATCTGGAAGATGGAAAACTTCAAAAAGTCACCTACAGCGAATTTGCCGAAAGGGCGCGTCAAACCGCCTGTACCCTGCAGAAAATTATTGGCGATGACAAAAAAGGATCTTTTGTGGGAATGCATTTTTATAACTGCCCTGACTGGCCCGTAATATTCTGGGGTATTTTGATGGCCGGGTATAATGCGATTTTTCTTGATTTTCGGGCTTCCCAGGAAAACCTGGACAGTCTCCTCCTTGATTCAGGGGCAGTTGCCATGATAACCGATGACGGTGCAACAGAAATGGATATAGCTGTTATCAAACGGACAGAGCTCATGGATCAGCTTGAAACACCTGGTGATGAATGGAAACCGCAATGGGGAGAATACCTGGCTTTCTGTACCGCAGACACAACAGCGGAGTCCCGGGTCTTTGTCTATGACGGCAATGCCATTGCCAGTAATATATACGGTTCCCGCCTGACTTTCAAGGCGAGCCCCTATCTCATGCATGACGGAGATATCAGGATGCTGGCTTTTCTCCCTTTCCATCATGTTTTCGGCTTTATAGCTCTTTACTGCCTCTACGCGGTATGCGCCAAAACATTTATATACCTGGCAGACAGGACTCCGATGACCCTGTTGAAGACATGTCAGGACCTGCGGGTCACTCACCTCTGTTCGGTGCCCCTGATGTGGAACAATGTTCTGTCGCAGGTGCTGGCCCAGGTAAAGAAATCTTCCCTGGCCAGGCGGGCGGCATTCAAAGTGATGATAAACTTCAGCATAAACCTGCAGCGGCTCTTCCCCGCCTGGGGACAGAGATTTGCCTACAGGAAGCTGTTTAAAGGAGTAAACAAAAAACTGCTGGGCCTCAATATACATTCAATGTCCTGGGGCGGTGCCTACCTTGCTCCGAAGAATGTGAAACTTCTTTCGGGACTCGGTTTTCCCCTGGGGTGTGGTTATGGCATGACCGAGGCGGGCATCATCAGCGCGGAGTCCGGTGAAAACAGGAGACGCCGCTGGAATGGGAGCATGGGTATGCCCTTTGAAGAAGTGAAACTCATGACCCCGGACAATAAAGAAAGCAAGACCAACTCGGGCGAACTCTTCATCCGGGGTGATATCATACATATGGGCCGGATGAAAGAGGGCAAGATGCTTCCGCCCCTTCGAGAAGAAGACGGCTGGTTTAAAACAGGGGACATTGTCAGGATTGATAAAAACGGGTTCCTGTTTTTTCTGGGCATGTCAAAGGATACCATAATCGGTTCAACGGGAGAAAATATTTATCCTGATGAGGTGGAAGGATATTTCTCCAATATACCGGGAATCCAGGAGCTCTGTGTCCTGGGTATTAACGATTCCGGCGGCGGCGGGAAGATTGTACTTCTTATCGGAGCTGCGAGAAGCGCGGCAAATCCGGAAGGATATAAAAAGCTGTCCGAAGAGATCAAGGCCGTTAATGAATCACTGCCGGGATTTAAAAGCGTCACCGAGGTTTATGTTTCTAAAAAGCCCCTTCCCATATCAGCTAATATGAAAACGCTGCGGCAGGAGATAAAAATTGAGATGGAAAAGGGCACATGGCCGCTTTTTTCACTGGATGAGGCTGCAAAAAGCGCAGCCGCTGACGGAGTAGGAAGCCAGGAACAGGGAGCCGACAGCGAAATCAAGGAAGCCGTAAGGGTGATTTTTTCAGAAGTGCTTGACCTGGACCCGGGTGAAATCGGCGACAAGGACCATTTTAAAAACAAGCTCGGCGGCGACAGCCTGGATGCCATCACCATAGCCAGTGAGCTTGAAAAAAAATATGACATTTTTATTCCCGATTCCGTACTGCTAACCTGCACCAATGTCGAGGATGTGGCCGGTGAAGTTGCCCGCCAGCTCTTGACGGGAAAGCACCAGGTAGCCCAGCAGATAACGCCGAAAGAGATGAAGGAGCTTGTCCAGATTGTTGATTTTAAAGAGACTCCTGAATACAAGTTCTTTAATGCTCTCCTTCAGCAGGCGCCTTATAATCCTTATTTCATAAAACATGATTCCATCGTTAATGACACTTCAATTGTTGATGGCAGGGAGATAATGAATTTCGCTTCATACAACTACCTTGGTCTTTCAGGGCACCCTGATACCATAAAAGCCGGGCTGGATGCCCTCGAGAAATACGGCTCTTCAGCCAGCGGCAGCCGCCTTCTCACCGGCGAGAAGACTCTCTACCGTGAGCTTGAAGAGGAAATAGCGAAGTGGAAAAACACTGACGATGCGGTGGTCCTGGTGTCGGGCCATGCGACCAATGTGACATTTGTAGGAAACTTCTGCGGTGAGAAAGACCTCATTGTCTATGATGCATTATCCCACAACTCAATCGAGCAGGGATGCAGGCTTTCCAAGAGCCCCAGCAAGGCCTTTCCCCATAACGATTATGAAGCGTGTGAAAACATTCTAAAGACACAGAGGAAATTCTATGAAAAGGTGCTGGTCATTGTCGAAGGAGTTTACAGCATGGATGGCGATATAGCGCCGATACCGGAGTTTGTGAGAATCAAGAAAAAGTATGGCGCCTTTCTCATGGTAGACGAGGCCCATTCTGTAGGAGTCATTGGAGAGACAGGGAAGGGCGTGGATGAGTATTTCTCCTTAAAGCCTGATGATATTGATATCAAGATGGGAACCCTGTCCAAGGGACTCGGCAGCTGCGGGGGGTATATTGCGGGAAAGAAAGAGCTTGTCGAATATCTTCATTATAACCTGCCGGGATTTGTTTTCAGTGTCGGCATTACTCCATCCAGCGCAGCTGTGGCCCTTGAATCAATCAGGATCATTCAGCGTGATCATTCAATGATAAAAAAACTGCAGAAAAATATTAAAATATTTGTTTCACTTGCACAGAAACACGGGTTCAATATTGCCCTGGCAGGTAAAACGTCAATAATTCCGATTCTGGTAGGTAATGAGTTTGACGCATTCAACATATGCAAGAGGCTCCAGGAAATGGGAGTTTTTGTTGTGCCGGCCATCTACCCGGCTGTCCCCATGGGGCAGGCCCGTCTGAGGTTCTGTGTCACAAGCGACCATACTGAAGAGCAGATTGTCCATGCCCTGGATTCCCTGAAGGAACTTTCCAAAGAGATTCCCATGGCAAAAAAATAGAGATATTGCGGCACCAAATAGTAAGCACCTTGTCCAGCAGTTTTTGCTTGCCATAATTCTCACAGTGTGCCATCGGTAGTGCCGATAAAACGCATCCAGTCACATGGCCCCTTTCCGGGCAAGGGCCTTTTTCCTTGCATGTAAGCATCCGTCAACAAAAAGTTCCGATTCTTTGATACACATCCGCATATCCTTGCATTCGTGCTCGACGG
>JAFGMQ010000048.1 GCA_016927455.1 Deltaproteobacteria bacterium | reverse complement strand
CTGGATTCCGGCTGGAGTTTATCCCGAACTTGATTCGGGGCCGGAATGACGGTTGATACCCCGTAGCTTGCTGCGGGGTAGTTCATTCTTTTTAATATTGCTATTTCGAGTGCAGGGGAAATTCTTTTTAGTGGTTTTTAATTTCAGGAGACTGTATTAATGAAAATTAAAAGCTGTCTGGCAGGTCTATTGGTAGCAGGAGCATGCCTCCTTGTATTAACATCTTTTTTGTCTGCCACGGAAAAAAGAATTTCCGGAGAATCCCTGCGCGGCATAGACGCAATATACGTCTATGTTGAGCCCTTGAGCCCGGATATCGAAAAGCTGGGCCTGAACAGTACTATTTTAAAGAACGACGTTGTCGTGAAGTTAGAATCAGCAGGGATAAGGACAATGTCGCGTGACAGATGGCTGAGAGAAGAGGGAAGCCCATATCTGGATGTTATGATAAGGGTGCTGGCATTGGCAGATGCAAAGGAATTCATTTATTCCATAGATATTGCCTTCAGGCAGAATGTATATCCTTTAAGAATAGCTGTCGAGATATCCGGTGCCTCCACATGGTCAACAGGGGGCGTTATCGGAATAACCCCGAACCTCGAGAAAATCAGGAAATCTCTAAGAGATCAAACAGATCTGTTCATTAATTCCTTCTTATCCATTAATCCGGGATATAAAAGGGCTGTTGAAGAATAGACTTCCTGAGACATTTTTAGAAGGCCGAAATAGTTATGATGCAGAAAAACGTAAAGATGAGAGTTGGCAGAAATGACCCGTGCCCCTGCGGAAGCGGATTGAAATACAAGAAATGCTGCCTTGCCAAAGAATCTAAACCAATTAATAAGAAAGCTGACAGCATAAAGTATCAATACCTGAAAAGATACAATATCCGCATTAAGGAAAAGCATGATATTGAAGGCATTAGAAACGCCGGGCTTCTTGCAGTAGCCACGCTTGATATGGTTGAGGCGGAAATCAGGCCGGGAATAACAACCGAGAGGATTAATACCCTTGTTCATGATTTTACGCTTGATAACGGTGCTGTCCCTGCCCCTTTGAACTATCGCGGTTTTCCGAAAAGCGTATGCGTGTCAGTCAACAGTGTTATCTGTCATGGAATCCCGGGTGAAAGCATCCTGAGGGATGGTGATATTGTAAATGTTGACGTGACCCCTGTTTTAAATGGATATTATGCTGATACAAACAAGACCTTTTTTGCAGGCAATCCCGGTCCGGATGCCAGGAAGATTGTCTCTGTGGCAAGAGAGAGTTTAAAAAACGGAATGGCCATGATTCGGCCCGGAAATACCATAGGGGATATAGGATGGGCCATTCAGAAGTATGCTGAAGGGGAGGGTTGCTCAGTGGTCAGGGAATTTGTTGGTCACGGTGTAGGATTTGATTTCCATGAGCCGCCTCAGGTACCACATTACGGACGCAAAGGAGAGGGAATAACCCTGGTGCCCGGAATGGTATTTACGGTTGAACCCATGATCAACCTGGGGAAATGTCACCTGAAAATACTTGAAGATGAATGGACAGCAGTTACATCTGACGGATCTCTGTCAGCACAATTTGAACAGACCATACTTGTAACAGAAAACGGGTATGAGAGCCTTACCCCATTTGATTTATAAACCAGAGCTTACTCGTCATAACAAGTATGATTTCAAGCATTTAAGGGCAAAATGAAATTAAAGCCCCAGACCGTTCAGGAAAGACAGAAACTCGACGGGGAGGCCCCGCTTTTACTGCTGGCAGAGAAGGCCGGAAGCCTGGGTTTTATTGCAATCGGATTTGTCAGGCCCGAAAGGCCTTTATTCTTCGATGAATTCTGTTCATGGATTGATTCAGGAAGACATGGAGGCATGGCATGGCTTGAAAGGAGCAGGCACTTAAGAGAGAACCCTGCTCAACTGCTTGATGGATGCCGGACAATCATAACCCTTGCCTATCCCTACTCATCAGTCAAACCATGTACGCCTGATGGATTCACGACCTCAAGGTATGCAGAACCACTCAGAAATGATTATCATGACCGCCTTAGAGACCTGTGCAGACTCCTTGCCCGCACTGTGAATGAGCTTTACCCCGGAAGCAGACAAAGGATATGCGTTGATTCGGCGCCTGTTCTTGAGCGCAGCCTCGCTCTTGCCTCAGGGATTGGCTTTATAGGAAAAAACAACATGCTGATTATACCCGGCCATGGTTCATACCTCTTTCTTGCTGAAATCCTTACTACTGCACACTTACCTGTTCTTAACATCCGGTGTCCTGAAAATCAATGCCAGTCCTGCACAAAATGTATAGATGCCTGCCCTGCCGGAGCCCTTGAGAAACCATTTTTACTTGATGCATCCAGATGCCTTTCCTATCTGACTATTGAGCACAAGGAAGTGATTGCCCCGGAAACAGCCGCAAAAATGAGCAGGTGTTTTTTCGGATGTGATATATGCCAGGAGGTCTGCCCCTTTAACTCACAAAAGCCCTCAACTGAAATATCACTTCCCTCATCAGGAGAAATAATGGATATGGACGAAGGAGTCTTCAGGGAAAAATATGGAAAATCAGCATTTGCCCGTGCGGGACTCAGCAAAATAAAGTCAAACATTTATGCTATTAAAAAGGAATAGGAAATGGTCACTTACTCTTCCCATTATAAACAAAAACTGACAACACCTCAAAAGGCCGTAGAGATAATAAAGGATGGCGATACAATAGTTCACGGCCTGACAATAGCCGAGCCGCCTGCTCTTCTGGCTGCCATTGCCGCCAGGTGCAGACAAAATGACCTGAAAGACATTAATATATTCTCGCTTCTTCCTCTGGAGCACGCCGGTAAAACTGTCCTCACTCCGGATCTTTGCGATGTTGTCCGGGCCTATTCATGGTTTGTAAGCGGGTCTGACAGGGCATTGGTAAAGGTCGGGCTTAATTACTTTGTACCAAATTACTTCCACCAGATACCGAAACTTTGCAGAGAATATATGGATATTGACATTGTCGTTACTGCCGTCTCTCCCATGGATAAAGCGGGATATTTCAGCTTTGGCACTGCAAACGATTTTACCTCAACTGCGGCAAGGCACTGCAAAACTCTTATCCTGGAGGTAAACGAAAATATGCCGAGGGTCTTTGGTGATTCTCTTATCCACATATCAGAAGTTCATGCCCTTGTGGAGAATAATGTTCCCCTTCTTGAAATGAAACCACCTGAGCCACGGCCTGAAGATAAGATCATCGGCAGGTCAATTTCCGAGATGGTGCCTGACGGGGCAACCCTTCAACTGGGAATCGGCGGTCTGCCGAACGCAGTCACTGTGAATCTTATGGGGCATAAGGATCTTGGCATTCATACAGAGGTTTTCGGGCCGGGCATGGTGGAATTGATCCAACAGGGTGTTGTTACAGGTCGAAGAAAAAAGACTCACCGCTTTAAAAACATCTTCACCGTAGCACAGGGCACCAGGGAGATGTATGAGTTTATGAATGACAACCCAAGCATGGAAAGCTATCCGGTATCCTATACAAATGATCCGGCTGTTATCGCAAAAAATGATAACGTAATATCCATAAATTCTGTCCTTGAGGTTGATCTTATGGGCCAGTGTAATGCGGAGTTCCTCGGCGGGTCTCAATTCAGCGGCACTGGCGGACAGCTTGATTTTGTGAGGGGAGCATTTAATTCGAAGGGAGGCAAATCCATACTGGCTTTTTATTCAACGGCTGATGATGGCCGGATATCCCGCGTTGTTCCTCGATTTAAAACCGGAACTGTTGTTACCACACCGAGGATGGATACCCATTACCTGGTTACTGAATACGGAGTGGTAAACCTTAAAGGAAAGTCCACCCGGGACAGGGCGCTGGATATCATAGCCATTGCCCACCCCAGGTTCAGAGACGACTTGCTGAAGGAGGCAGAGGATATGTATTTAATTTAGAGGATAAATCGCTTTTTATTCTTCCGTTGCGGCGTTCCTGCCGAAAGCAAACGCCTTTTGAAGAACATCGGGCTGTTTTGTAATATCAGCGGGTTTTTCAATTCTCCTGAAAAAAAGGCCACCCTTGTAACTCATATCCAGTGCATCAAAAAAGAATCGTGCCGTTAACTCAACACCATCAAACAGCCGTTTGCCCGTTGTCGCGCCCACAGCTATGAGATATCCTTTTCCTCTGATGTGTATTTTTCTCTGCTCAGGCGTTTTTTCAATCATCCTTTTCGACCACTTTGCCTGAACCCGATCTACTACTGCCTTTGCCTGCGATGTGAGACCGTAAAAAAAAATGGGGGAGGCCAGAAATATTACATCCGCCTGGTCAAGAAGTTTATACACAAGGCCCATATCGTCTTTTATAAGGCATTCTCCTGTTTCCCCACAACTGCCGCATTCAATGCAGCCGGCAATTTTAAGATCTCTGACATATATAACGGAAGTATCTGCGCCGGCTGATCTTGCGCCTTCCATGACCTTATCAAGAAGTAAATCAGTTGATCCGTTCTTCCGGGGACTGCCATAGATACCCAGAACCTTTTTTCCCATATTTGAATCTCCTGCCGTGGTTTTAAAAATTATATAACAGTCATCCGTAATTGAGAAAGTGTTTTAATGGTCTATCATATCAGTAGAATTCCTTAATTGTCAAAACCCGCATTTATGATCATTTGAACCATTTTCTTGTTTCCTGTCAGCTATGATCAGACTATAATCCAGGACGCAGAAGACTGTGTATTTCGCTGCCGGAAAATCTTAAGGCATGAACAAAACGGTATCCTTTTTTTAATCATCATCAATGGATATAATCTAAAAATGCTGAAAGCAACATTCCGCTTCTACGAAGAATTAAACTGTTTCCTGAAGAAGAACAGGAGAAAAACCGATTTCCAGGTGCATTTTGAAGGAAACAGATCAATAAAGGATATGATAGAGTCATTAGGTGTGCCTCATACCGAGGTTGATCTCATCCTGGCAAACGGAGAATCAGTTGATTTCAGTTACATCATAAAGGATGACGACCGATTCAGCGTATATCCGGTCTTTGAGAGCCTGAATATCTCAAAACTCACAAGGCTGAGAAAAATACCGCTTCGCAGGACTCAATTCATTGCGGATATCAATCTGGGAGACATAGCGAAATACATGCGCGCCCTGGGTTTTGATATGCATTTTGACCCGATGCTCTCTATCCGGGGGATAATCGAAATATCCAGAAATGAGAACAGAATAATATTAACAAAGAGCAGGAAACTCCTGAAATATAAAGATGTAACACATGGGATATATCTTCATCCCGGCAAATTAGAGGAGCAGATAAAACGGGTCATAAAATACCTGGATATAGGGAAACTGGCAAGGCCCTTCTCAAGATGCCTTTGCTGCAATAACCTTTTGCAGAGTGTTGAAAAAGACAGAATTATGGAAAGAATTCCGCCAAAAACAAGTGCACTGTGCAATGAATTCAGTTACTGTAAAAGTTGTGATAAATACTACTGGAAAGGAACACACTGGATTCATATTAAAGAAACAGTTGATCGTATATTGGGCGATTGACAGGGTTTCAGCACAGGACAGCCTTCTTTTGCCCGAACTGCAATTATATACATGAATGTATTTTCATGAAAAAATCACAGGAATGACCGGATAAAGTCTTCTATCTCCTCTTTTCCTGTAAAAATACCGTAGTGTCCTTCGCACAGTATATCTGCCTCAAGAGATATGAGCAGATTCAGAGATTTAATATAATCCTGCCTGTTGGAATGCAGGCTTTCATTCAACGGCCCGTGAACATCCTGTCCAAAAAGCACCTTCTGCCCGTCTGATTCCATTAGATAGGCGACTGAACCCGGGGTATGTCCCGGAATATGAATGGCAGATATCACCCTCTGGCCCAAATTGATTTCATTCCGGTCGCCTGCTAATTTCAGGTCTATCATAAAAGGGTCCATAGATGCACCATACCACCTGGCAGCAGTTACCCTGTCATCCCCCTCTTCAAGATATCGGGCATCAAGTTCATGAGCGACTGACTGGCAGTTTGTCCTGGTCATGACTGTCTGGGCACCGCCTGTGTGGTCAAAATGGCAGTGGGTAATAAGCAGGTATTCGATCTGCTCCGGCCTGATACCGCAGTCATCGATATTTTTAAACAGCTTTCCGGTACTGGTGCCGCATCCTGCATCTACAAGAGCTGCATGCCCTTCAGCATTAATCAGATATATGGCGGCATCTTCCAGGGATGTAAATCCGCTGCCGCCAACCTGGAAAACTTCGCTTGTAATTTTCATTGTTTTTCCTCGTTTTTGATTTTAATCTCCATGGGTTCAATTCCCCGCAGCTATATGCTGGGCAGTTCATTACTTAACTGGAATCTTTTCATCGAATATCGAGCCATGCGTCAAAATACAAATCGGACTTTTTTAACGCGATTAACAGGCCGGAGAAAGCAATTTAGCCTTCATTTCCCTATAAGCCTTTTCCATCAGTGGTTCAAGATTTACAATATCCGCAGTATTATATTCAATCAATCTCTTTAAAGCATTTTGATCGCCTGATTGATACGAATTCCACATCATTACTGCCGCATATCCATTAAGGCCTTTAATTTCAGGGGCTCTTTCAAGCCCGAAGTCTTCTTCAATTTTTTTCAGGCCCCCTGAATAACCCAGTTTTTTTAATAAAAATCTCAGATCTATATGCGCCGGTGGCAGTGAAATACAGGGAAAGAACCTTCGAATGTATGGGATATCGAAAATGCTTCCGTTAAAAGTTATCATCAGGTCATAGTCAGCAATGGCTGTCTCGAATTCCTCAAGGTTTTTCCCATTTATAAATGTCTGCACTTTATGCGCGTCATACATGCCTATCAAGGTGATCTCATCATACCCCTGACCGCCGCCGCTTGTTTCAATATCAAGAAAGACCGTTTTTTCCTTGAAAGCATCATAAATCCGCCATATTTCTCCACATGACAGACGTTTACTGAAAAAACGTATGTCGTCTAAATGCCTGACAGATGCCTCCAGTTCCTCCTTTATGAACTGATCCCTGCCGGGGGATAAAACAGTCCTTTTCTCACTGAGAAAACTGTCCCATGTTCTGATGCCTCTGTCCCAGAACATCCGTTCAGTGTTGGGGCCTATGCCCTGTATATGGATAAATGTATGCTCGAGCATTAAAGGCCTTGTCTCCCTCAGCCGCACATCTGAGTTAAGTAAATCATTCTTTTTTACGTATTATGACCACTTTTATACCAAAATCAAAACGAAGGCAAACGAAAGAGTCGGGAAGATTTTCAATAACGGGTTGATGATATCAGGAGAAGCAGGTAAATCTTGTTGACATTTAAAAAGTATTTGATGATATAGCCATAAAAAATGGCATTCTGTTATGAAAGGATAGTTTTGCACTCTATCGGAAAATTCCGGAGCATTAATGATTGTTTCTATTCCCTCTCTCGTAAAAGTTCTGTGTGTGTTCTGTCTCATTCTCAGCCTGAACCGTATGAGAATCGGGCTCAGCTACTGCCTCTTAATAGGATCCCTTGTCCTCGGTCTCTGGATGAAAATGGGTCTTGGGGATATTATCGTGAGTGGCTTCAGAAGCCTTTTAAATATTCAAACCATCAGCCTTATCCTTATTGTGGGCTCCATTCTGGTAATCAGCCGTCTGATGAAGGAAAGCCGGCACCTCGATCGGATCGTCAAAGGTTTTTCAATAATTGCAAGAGATGACAGGGCTGCAGGCGCAGTTCTGCCTGCCCTGATCGGACTGCTGCCCATGCCGGGCGGCGCACTTTTTTCAGCACCTATGGTCGAAACAACATTTGACAGGCGTCTCATGACAAATGAGCAAAAGACCGCCGTTAATTACTGGTTTAGGCATATATGGGAATACTGGTGGCCGCTTTATCCCGGCGTAGTCCTCGCAGTAGCCTTGCTCGAAGTGGAAACGTGGCAATATATGACCGTGATGGCTCCCATGACTCTCGTGACAGTTGCTGCTGGAATTATATTTATTCTAAGGCCTCTTGACAGGCGTTCTTTTGCCCAAAGCGAAAGATTTTTCTGGCCGGAACTAAGGCGTTTTCTATGGGAGATTATGCCCATCCTTATAGTTGTGGCAGTAATTGCAGTTCTTTCCGTTGCGATCGCTCTTCTTAATTTGACCGGGGTCCGGATTAAGATATCAGGCGCTCTTTCCATACTTCCGGGACTGATGGCATCGGCAGTATGGGTATGCGCAGTAAACCATATCTCACTGAGCAAACTCAGATCAGCCTTATTCGACAGAAATATATTCCCCCTTTTGCTGTTAATTGCAGCAATTATGGTTTTCAAGGGCATTATGGTGGACAGCAATTCAGTTGTCCAGATACGCAATGAACTGATTGCCTACCATATTCCTGTGACGCTGGTTATAATGATGATGCCTTTTCTCTCCGGATTCATCACAGGAATAGCCATTGGCTTTGTGGGAACTTCTTTTCCCCTTATTATCCCGTTATTCGACAACACCACTATCTTCAGTTTTCTTTCCTACGCAGCGCTTGCCTACTCGTTCGGGTATATGGGCATGATGCTTTCCCCTGTCCACCTTTGTTTTCTGGTTACCAAAGATTACTTCAGAGCCAGTTTTCTGGGGAGCTATCGCCTGATAATTCTGCCTTCTTTTATGGTAATGGCAGCTGCCGTTGTCCTGTTTTATATCTCAAGGGCAATTTAGCGCCGTTACAATAACGGCAACTTTTTACTTCTGACTAATGGCATGTGCCGGAGTATTCCAATCGAAAAAGCCTTCAGAAAGAATAAGCTCATTCGTTCCGATATCGGCCGGTTTCAGGCAGTTGATTGGCGAGGGCAAATCCTATCCTTCAAAACATCTGAAAGGGATTAAATTTGGATATTGTTCTTGTGTGACCTGGACAGGTGAAAGTCTATGGCCTATTGCATATTTGAGATATGGAAGTATGCCTAAGGCATATTAGCGATGTGAATCGGCACCTGTATCCGGGCACAATTGAATAATTTATTTAAAAGCAAAGAAGAGGGAATATCAGGCAAAAAATGCGGGCGAACAAATCAGGCT
>JAFGMQ010000047.1 GCA_016927455.1 Deltaproteobacteria bacterium | reverse complement strand
TAGAATACCCCACCCTCTGTGCGTGACTTTCACCAACCAGTGTAATAACAGGCATATTCATCCATAACGCCTCAAGGGTGGTTACTGTGCCATTATAAGGGAAGGTATCAAGAGATATGTCTATGCTGTTGTAAAGCCTGAGATGCTCCTCCCTGGTTGCAGTATAGCCAAGACATTTGATCCTTTCTTCAGTGATATCATGCTTTGCGAACTCTCGTACAATGTTGTCCCATATAAAGGGTGTATTTAACTGTTTTGCCTTTAAATGAAGCTCACTGTTGGCAAATGCCTTCAGTATTCTCGACCACAATTCAATGGCCTTTGCAGTTAGCTTCTGAATATTATTGAAACAGCCGAATATGATTTTTTCGCCCCTGTTTTCTTTGATTTCAGCAGGGACAACATCTCCAAACCCTTGAAAACTTAGGAAACAGTTGGTGAGCCTTATCAGCTTCTCAGAATATCTGTAATCATTCTCTTCGCCGGATTCCGCGAAACGATCGGTAAGCCTGTAGTCAATACGGGAAAGACCCGTTGTGTTGGGGTAACCCAGGTAGGTTATCTGTATCGGTGCGGGCTTATACGCAAAAGACCTGAGCCTGTGACCTGCTGTGTGACCTGCAAGGTCAATCAGAATATCTATCTCATCTCTGTATATCTCTTCTGCCAGTTCCTTTTCTGACAGATGTTTGACATACTTGAATAGATTGGATGCATTTATCATCTCCTGAGTAAATGAATCCATCTCATTTGCGTTGAAGTTTGCATAGCAGTAAACTTCAAATTCATCATGATTATGGCTTTTGATTATATCCTTGATAAGATATCCGACTGAATGTTCTCTTAAATCGGGTGATGAGTACCCTATCCTGATCTTTTTTCTCTTCTGATCTTTAAATACTCTTCCATGCTCAAAGGGAGTTCTCTCCTGTTCCGTCAGATTTCCCCAAGTTTTGTGCTGTTCTGATATCTCATCAAGGCTCAGATCTGTTATTGCACAGAATTCCATAAAACTTCCTGCAAGGACATCCTTTCCGGCAGGATCCATATCAGCCTCACGGAATCTTTTTATTATACTGCCGGCCTTTTCCCACTCACAGGTTTGAATAAACGTATCATGAATGCTTGCAAGATCAGACTTTTTAAGCTCCTCGTACTCCAGGGCCTTTGCTGTTAATTCGCTGGCTTCTTTATAAAGGCACATTTCTTTTTGCAGGCCGAAAAGATTAAGCAGGCCCACAAGACTTGGCTTCAGATCAACCGATTTTTTATAGTATTCAAGTGCCTTATTATTGTCACCCTTTGCTCGAAATAAATTGCCCATATTCAAATAGGCGTCGCTGAATTGAGGATTGATGGATAAGGCTTTCTCATAGTATTCAGTCGCCCTGTCTAACTGGTGTTCCATCTGAGAGATAAGCCCAAGGTTGTTATATGCCAGAAAATAATCAGGATTAGTTTTAACCACGGCCTCATAGTATTCTTTTGCCTTGTTATTGTCCTTTTTTTCCATGGAAATGTATCCCAGGTTAAACAGGGCGTCCGGGTGTCCGGGATTTAATGAAAGAACCTTTTCAAAATACCTGACTGCCTGATCGAATTTCTTCTGATCAAGCAGTATCCATCCTATATTATACCAGGCATTGGCGAATTCCGGGTTTATTGATAATGCCTTTTCATATAACCTCACCGCTTCCTGCTGTCTTCCTCTGACAGCTTCAATGAACCCAAGATTATACCATGCATTTGTATAGTCGGGGGACAATGAAACCACCTTCTGAAATTGCTCATAAGCCTCATCATACTTACCCTGATCAATAAATATACCGCCAAGGTTAAAGTACGCATTAACGTAGGAGGGATCTATATTGAGGACTTTCTCATAGCATTCAACAGCGTCATTAATCCTTACCTGGTCCTTAGCAATCAATCCAAGATTATATAAGGCATCAGTACTGCAGGGGTCCTTTTTCATTACTTTTTGAAATATTCTTTTTGCTCCTCCGATGTCTCCCTGTTTATAAAGATCCAGTGCACATGACATAAGATTAGAAGTACTTCCGGTTTTCGCCTTGCCGGACTTCTCTTGCATTAAGATAACTTTTTTATTACTCTTTTTTTTCTTTGTTTTCCTGTTATGCATGAGCATTAGCTCCATAAAATTATATAGATCAGATTTTCATTTTTCTACGAACTCCCAAAAAGTCATAAATTGCTTTTTTTCGTCACCCCGGCGAAAGCCGGGGTCCAGTAATTTCATTCACTTATAAATTCCGGTTTTTGCCGGAATTTCAATTGTTGGACTTTTTACGAGTCTGTAATTTTTTCGAAGACCTGAACACACTAAGTCCGAATCAAATTGTCTTTCGTGCCAAAAACACACCACGGCCTCTTTCACTTACAGCCACCCTTTCAATTTCTGAGAATCCGGCCTTCCTCAATCGTACGGTCTCTATTTGATCGCTATCATGCCCTTCATAAATAACCTTCTTCTGCCTGGATAGAAATTCTATAAGGTTATCCTTGCTCCTGACCCAGTTCATCACAGACAGGCACGTGCAGATATCATATTCCCCGTCAATACTGTCTGTAACCTCCTTCTTATTGAAATCAGCCTGACTCCATTTGCATCTCTCTGACACGCCAAATGAAGACGCCAGCAATCTGGCCCCTTCCAGAATATCCGCTTCATACTCACACCCACTGCAGAATGCCCCTTCCCTCGCAGCCCATACACTCAACAGCCCGAGGTTGCAGCCAAGCTCAAGGATCTTCTTTCCATTCAGGTCTCCTCCGCAGGCCTCACGAAGTGCCTTGCCAATATATTTCCATCTTTCTTCCCATGGGCGTTCTCCTGGAAAGCGTCTGCCCTCTACATCCAGTGAATAGTATGCAATATATTTCCCGGGATAACTCGCATTGCTCCTCGCGGCTATGTCCCATGCCTTTGACAGCATTTCAGCCTTCTCGTATTTTAAGCCCGAACCTGTATTCCTCGTTGCCAGAAATATAGTCCGCCCTCTGCTGCTGATCCCAATTTCTCGAATATCTGAAAAACCCGCTCCCTTTAGGCGATCCCTTTCCACCTCATTTCCATCGTGCCCCTCGTAAACGAGTTTTTTCTGCCTTGAAAGCAAACCTAAAAGATTCGGTTTCTGTTTAACCCATTTCATAAGTGAAAGACATATACACACGTCATAATCCAGGCTTATTGTTTTGCATTCCGCCTCATTATTAAAATCAATCACATCCCATTTGCATCGATCGGATACACCAAAAGCCGAGGCATTAAGTTTACACGCCTCAAGGATATCACCGTATCTATCATAGCCGTGACATTGAGCCCCATTTTTCGCAGCCCAGATACTCACCAGGCCCATATTGCAACCCAGCTCAATTATATTTTTTCCGTTGAAATCGCCGTTGCAGGCCTCAAGCAATGGCTTTTCAATTTCCTTCCATCTATCTGCCCAGGGAATCTCGCCATGTAAAAATCTGCCATCAGCGTTCAGAGAATAATATGCAAGGTATCTGCCAGGCGAAGTTGCATTGCTCTTTGCAGCAACATCCCATGCCTCTTCAAGTTTCTTTAAATTGCCTGTCTTGTCATCTCCTGCTGTATGATAAACAACAGGTTTTGAAAATCTTGAATAACGTCCATGTTCATAATCATTCAGCCCTGAAATTAACTGGGCCTGGTCAAAGTCTATTAAACATATATCGTAATCAGAATTGACCAGAAAATTTCTGTCCAGGATATCATTATGAAGAATACCTCTCTCATTAACAGCCTTGACTACTTCATGTTTCTGATTTTCCACCTTGTTATAGTATTCAGGTGGAATTGAGACCTGATCCAGCGTGCCAATATTTGGAAAATACTCCAATATTACAACAGTAAAGAAAGTCGTTTCCAAATAAGATTTGAACCTGCAGATATTAGGGACATCCTTTAGCAACTGCAAAAATCTTGCTTCCTCATAAGGTGATGCAAGCTTTGCAGGATTCTTCTCAGCCGACAACCTGACTTTCCATACTTCCGAGTTTTTAAAATAAATACGTTCAACCCTATTCCCATCACCCGTATTGACATTAGGAGTTTCAAAACTGACACCTTTCAAACCATATCGCTTTTCAAAATTTTCCCATGTAATTCTTTTTTCAGTTTGGATATCTTTCCTTGCTATAAAAACACTTCGCTTCCTCTCGCTTGAGACAATCTTCTCTATGTCAGTGAAGCCTGCACGGGCAAGCCGCTCTCTTTCAACCTGATCATTATCATGCCCTTCATAAATAACCTTCTTCTGCCTGGATAGAAATTCTATAAGGTTATCCTTGTTCCTGACCCAGTTCATTACCGACAGGCATGTGCAGATATCATATTCCCCGACAATACTGTCTGTAACCTCTTTCTTATTGAAATCAGCCTGACTCCATTTGCATCTCTCTGACACG
>JAFGMQ010000046.1 GCA_016927455.1 Deltaproteobacteria bacterium | reverse complement strand
CTACGGCTTCCACAGCTTTTCCGATCACTGTAAAGCGGACAATTCACTTGTTACAAAAGCGGACAAATCTATTTGTTGCTAACAGATTAAATTTTAAGGAATATCCTTATTAATTGAACGGGGGTTAGGGGAGAAAAGCCTTTTTGACTTTCTCATGGATATGGAGGTATGATAAAAGCATAATAAAAATAATTCCAATCGTATTCATACCCATTTGCTCTGGAGGAGCCATGATTGATCTGATTGTTAAAGGCGGTATTTTTATGTACCCGATTATTTTTTGCTCCATTATTGCTTTGGCCGTATTTTTGGAACGCTTGTGGGTCCTCAGGAGAAGCCATATTATTCCTCAGGAGTTTATTCAAAATGTAGAGGAATTAATTAAAAAGCAGAAAATCCCTGATGCAATTTTTTTGTGTCAGAGCGATCTGTCTTCTATCGCAAGAGTATTCCTGGCAGGACTTAAAAACACCCGCAGGGGTATGTGGCTTGTAAAGGAGGCCATAGAGGATAGAGGCGGGCGTGAGGCAGCTATTCTGGAAAAAAACGTGGGGATTCTATCAACGATAGCTAATTTGACACCGTTGCTTGGCCTTCTGGGAACAGTATCAGGGATGATAAAGACTTTTAAGGCTATCTCGATCCAGGGGATTGGCAATCCGGCGCCTTTGGCCGGAGGAATTGCTGAGGCCCTTATCACCACTGCAACCGGTCTTTGTGTGGCAATACCTGTCCTGGTCTGTTACAGGTTCCTGAAGGATAAAGCCGGCAGGCTTGTTTTTGAGATGGAGGAAAATTCACTGAAAGTTATAGAAATTATGGAAAATTATAACAAAATAAAGTAAAAAAATTATGCATTTCAAAAAAGCAAAAGAAGATGAAACGATTCTGGGGATAACTCCTCTGATTGATATCGTTTTTTTACTTCTCATTTTTTTCATGATGACATCCCATTTCGGCATTGTTTCAGGCATTAATATAAACCTGCCCAGGGCAGGGCAGCAGGTTTCGGACTGGGAGACAGACCGGCTTGTTTTGATGATCGACAAGGATGGACGAATATACCTGAAGGGTGAAACAATTGATATTAACAGCCTTGACCAGAAGCTCAAAGCCTTTGTTGAAAATAATGCCACTGCCAGCCTTGTCCTGGAGGCGGACAGGGACGTTAAACACGGATTAGTTGTTCAGGTTATGGATTTGGCTAAAAGGGCCGGGGTTGTTTCTATTTTAATCGCCGCACGTTGGGAGGCTGAGTAATGTTTTTTGTGGAGCTGCCTTGAGTTGGGATTAAATAAGAAGAAAATTTGGAAGATTCCCCTGATTGTTTTCCTCTTCTCTCTCCCTCTTATTGTATTATTGGGTTACAGTGGAGACAGGGGTCTTATTCGTCTTTACAATGCCGAAATTGAACGGCAGGCCTACATTGAAAAGATACGCAGCCTGATTAAAGAAAACGAAGAACTCCTTCAAGAGGTTCAGCGGCTTCGCAATGACATGAAGCATATTGAGTCTGTTGCAAGAAAAGAGCTTAACCTGATCAAACAGAATGAGATTATTTACCGGTTTTCCACTGATGAAAATCAGTCTAATGCAATCGATAATGTGAAAGAAAAGGCTGAAGGGCGTGATAAAAATAAGCAACAGGAAGAAAGGGTTGCCGGAGATGAAAATGATGAATGATTTTAATGACGGAATTTCAAGCTGCAGTCAATCTCAGGGTGCCTTGTCACTTGTATTGAACAAGATGAAGCAGGAAGGAAGGGTGGACGATATAATCAACATGTGCATAAAGGCATTGTCCGCAAGTCCTGACTATTTTCCGCCCGGAAACCTGCTGGCTGAGATATTTTTTGAGGAAGGGTTTTTTGACGAGGCTGAAGCGGAGCTGTTAAGGGTTGTTTCTGTCATGGAAAGCTCGATCTGGGCGTATAAACTTCAGGCCGAGATCCATATCCGGCAAAAAAGGTACAGGCAGGCTTTTGAGGCACTGAAGCGTTACCTTGCACACAAATCTGATGATAGTGAAGCCTTTGATCTTTTGCGGAAAATAATAACTCCTGATGACTCCGGAAAAAAACTTATAGAAGACAAATCATTTGCAGATATGAGTGTGCCTCCCGGCGCGGCAGCCAATGGAGCGGATGATGAAGATGTATTCTCTGAATTTGCAACACCGACCCTGGCGGAAATATTCTTTGACCAGGGGCAGATCAGTGATGCCATTCATACCTATGAACAGGTTCTTAAAAACAACCCTGATGATACAATCGCTGCCCGGCGCCTCGTGGAACTGAAGTCTTTGATTAATGAAGATGCAGGAATTGAAGACATGAAAAGGGATGAAGGCAGGCTTACTAAACTTAAAATGATTTCCTTCCTTGAAGGATGGCTGCATAGAATCAAGGAGTCAAAAAATGCCGAATAGAACATTTGATTTTAATTTTCTTGCTACGGGAATAGGCAGTGTGCCATTTCAGGATGTGGCTGCTACCTGCAGGGACATTCTACATCATTTTCCTGATATGCCCTTCTGGCCGCAGTTTGTTCAGCGCAGCTATGCTGAAGACATGTATATACAGTATAGCGAAGGGTTACCTCTTCTTGAAGTAAATGAAAAAAAGAGATGCCTTTCCATACGCTCATCAGGTGAGCGGGAGGCGGAACTTGTATCATTTTATGACAGATTTCTGGCGCATGATACTGACTATTTTGAAATAAGCAGGGACTATGGGCCGGGAATTTATGAACTCCTTGAACTAATTGGACAGGCTGATTGTATTGAGCGGCAGTTCATCAAGGGTCAGACGATCGGGCCTGTTACCTTTGCTGCCGGAATTGCAGACCTTGACGGCAAGTCTGTACTTCATAACCCGGAGCTTCTGGAAGCCCTGGTGAACGGCCTGGCTATTAAAGCTCTCTGGCAGGTACGTAAGCTTGGCGAATCCGGCAGAAAAACCATTATTTTTCTGGATGAGCCTTATCTTTCCGGCTTTGGATCTGCCTTTTCTCCAATAGAAAGGCATGAAGTAATATCCCTTCTGCAGAAAGTAATCGAATACCTGAAAGAAAGATCTGACACCCTGATAGGCATACACTGCTGCGGTAACACTGACTGGTCAATGGTTATTGATTCTGGTCCTGATATTATCAACTTTGATGCATTCGAATTCATGGATTATTTCCTGCTGTATTCAAATGATATCCTGCGTTTTCTCAAGGCAGGAGGAACTGTGGCATGGGGAATTATTCCGACTGCCGGTTCTGCCGGAGATGAGTCAGCCGATAACCTTGAGGACAGGCTTTTTCAGGGTTTCAAGAGGATGTATGAGTGGGGAATTGATCCTGATGTCGTTGCCGAGAGATCGATTCTTACGCCGGCCTGCGGAATGGGAACAATGACGCCTGAGGAATCACAAAATGGAATGCATCTGCTGTCCAGACTTTCCGGGAATCTAAGGAATAGATAACGGCATTATTTTTCGCTGATCACCGTGCCTTTAAACCAGGGCCTTAAGTTTGAACAAGCAATGCGTCCTTGCCTTCTTTCGTGGTTTTATTTTTATAAGTCTTATTCCCGGCTTTATTTCAGTTCATTTCTAATCCATTCAAGATAATCCCGGCTCCCGCCTATAATTGGAAGCGCTATAATTTCGGGCACTTCATAGCTGTGAATTTTCTTGACGGTTTTAATTATATCATTCAGCATAACTGCCCTTGTTTTAATAATCAGGAGAGCTTCCTGAGCAGCATCGAGTTTCTCGTGCCACCAGAACAGGGAGTTAACTTTATCGAGGATATTTACACAGGCAGCTTTCCTTTCAGCAAGAAGTGCATCAGCAATTTTTTTTGCCTCTTCACTGCTTCCGGCTGCAACAAAAACTGCAATATGATCAAACCTTTCCATCTAACAGGGCACCCCTTCCATTCAATTTGCCGGTAATTGAATCAGTTTCGGTAATCAGATGATAACTGCTTCACGGTTATGCATACCGGTGAAGCTATTGTGTCCATCAAATCGAATCCATAATCTGCCTGTTATGACTTGCAGGTTGAGCAGCTGGTAGCGGTACAACCGGTACAGGAAGACATGCCTCCAGTGGAAACAGGAACTCCGTCAGATCCCTTTGAAAAAGACGCAAATGTGGAAAGCATTCGACTGCATTCATTACCGCATTGAGGACAGGAAGCCTTGTCATCAGCCTGACTCAATGGACGAATAAGCTCAAATTCCAGGTTGCAGCGCCGGCATTTATATTCATAAATAGGCATTCTGTCTCCTGTACAGCAGGTACTCCAGTGATAAAACTCCGGCAGTCTTCCGATAATCTTCAATTGCCGAATAAAATATTTAACGATATTATTTGATATTTTATATTCAAAAGTGTATGTGTCAAGACAAGAAAAAGGAAAGACCCTCTTTTGACTTGTTGTTTTCATCGAAATATTGCATTGTGGCCCCTTTGAAAGGGCTTTTAATCACTCCCAATGCCGGTTGATTTCTTTTCTGCGAGTGGAATTTGATGAAGTATGCCTGTTTTATGAATTCAGTTCTCAGAATCAAGGATGCCATATTTCTGAAGATATTGTACTGAGTTGCGGCTCATTATATTGTGTCTCCAGGCTCTTCCCAAAAAAAGTATAAAATACCAGGCTGTAAAAAAACTTCTCCCTGTGAGAGGGAAAATCCATATTTTGGATTCTATGAATATATTATCAGAGGTTTATTTTTATGATTAATGAGATTCAGAAAATGAGAAACATTGGAATCAGCGCCCATATTGATTCCGGAAAGACTACCCTGACCGAAAGGATCCTCTATTACACCCGGAGAATATTTGCCATTCATGAGGTTAAGGGGAAAGACGGGGTGGGCGCAAAAATGGATTCCATGGAACTGGAAAGAGAAAGAGGTATTACTATTGCCTCCGCTGCCACCCATTGTGAATGGAAAGGGCACAGGATAAATATCATTGATACCCCGGGGCATGTTGACTTTACAATAGAGGTTGAACGCGCGTTGAGGGTTATGGACGGGGCTGTGCTGATTCTCTGTTCCGTAGGAGGTGTTCAGTCCCAGTCAATAACCGTTGATCGGCAAATGAATCGATATCAGGTTCCCCGAATAGCGTTTATAAATAAATGTGACCGGTCGGGTGCAGATCCGTATAAGGTGGTAAAACAGCTGCAGCAGAAGTTGAATCATAACGCTGTGCTGATGCAGATTCCCATAGGCCTGGAAGCCCGGTTATCAGGTATTGTGGATCTGGTCTCAATGACGGCTATCTATTTCGAGGGGCAAAATGGAGATGAAATTAAAACAGGACCGGTTCCTTCCGAATTATTTGAGGAGGCTAAAAAGAAAAGAGAAGAAATGCTTGATGCTGTTTCCATGTTTTCTGATGAGCTTACGGAAGCTATTCTCGAGGAAAGAGTAAATGAAGATCTCATACATGAAGTCATAAGAAAAGAAACAATTTCAAGGATGATAACCCCTGTTTTTTTGGGATCTGCATATAAAAATGTTGGTGTTCAACTGCTGCTGGACGGAGTAAACAGGTACCTCCCTGCGCCTTCGGAGGTAAAGAATATCGCTCTTGACCTGAATCATGACGAAAAAGAGATATGCCTGAGGAATGACCCTGAGATGCCTGCTGTTGCGCTTGCCTTCAAATTGGAAGTAACTCCATACGGACAGCTTACCTATATAAGGATTTACCAGGGTTCAATAAAAAAGGGGAATGATTTAATTATCACAAGAACAAGGAAAAAGATAAAGGTCGGAAGACTGGTCAGGATGCATGCAGACGAGATGGAAGATGTTGCATCGGCCAATGCAGGAGACATAGTAGCTCTTTTCGGCATCGAATGTTATTCAGGCGACACATTCACTGATGGAAGCATGCTTCTGAGCATGTCTTCGATGTTTATACCTGAGCCGGTTATTTCACTGTCTCTTACCCCGAAAGACATCAAGGCACAGAATAACATGTCAAAGGCCCTCGACCGGTTTACCCGTGAAGATCCTACATTCAGGTCATATGTGGACAAGGAGTCGGGAGAGACAATTATTTCAGGCATGGGGGAATTGCACCTCGACGTTTATGTGGAAAGGATGAAAAGGGAATTCAACGCACATGTAGAAACGGGTGCCCCACAGGTTGCATACCGGGAGGCTATTACCCGGAAGTCCTCTTTTGATTATACACATAAAAAACAGACTGGAGGCGCCGGCCAGTTTGGCCGTGTCATGGGTTTCATGGAACCCTCTGAAAAGGGTATATATGAATTTATTAACCAGGTTAAAGGAGGCACCATCCCCACCGAATACATCCCCTCTGTAGATAAGGGGTTCCAGTCCTGCCTGACAAAAGGCGGAATGCTTGAATTTCCTGTTCTCGGCATGAAAATTACCCTTGAAGATGGCAAATATCATAGCGTGGATTCTTCGGAGATGGCATTTTCTCAGGCAGCAGCAGGTGCATTCAGGCAGGCTTATATGAAGGCCAAACCCGTTATCCTTGAACCTGTCATGAAGGTTTGCATCGAAGCGCCTTCAGAGTTCCAGGGAAACGTAATGTCTTCAATAAATCAAAGAAGGGGGCTTATTATCAGCTCAGCAGAAGACGGAGTATTTTCAACCATTGAAGCGGAGGTTCCACTCTCTGAAATGTTTGGCTATGCGACTCTGCTCAGGTCTCTGACTCAAGGCAAGGCCGAGTTCACCATGGAGTTTGCAAGGTATTCAAGGCTCCCGGACGCTTTGGCAGATGAACTGAAAACTCGACTGAGGGATAAATCAAAAGGAGGAATAAAATAATGAAAAACTTTATTTCAGTAAGTCCCCTGAAAATTCTGGATAAGTCTTCCCGTAAGGGATTGGGACCGGGTAACCTGGGAGTTCTAATTGCGCGTGCAGGGCTCGGTAAAACAGCCTGCCTTATTCATATTGCTCTTGACAGAATTTTTCGCCAGGGGAAGATAGTTCATGTTTCCCTTGAAGAAGGACCGGAAAAAGCTGCCTCCTATTATAATGTCATATACTCTGATTTGGTAAAGGCCTTGAATATCGTGGATATTAATGATGAGAACCGGATGATTATCGACAGGAACAGAATGATATTAGCATATTTGAACCAAAGCTTTGATTTAGATCGTCTGCGCCTGAATCTCAACAACCTGAAGGAAAAGCTTGAGTTCAATCCGGATGCAATGATCCTGGATGGCCTTAACTTTGAAAAAGCAGAAAGAGGTATCTTTGAAGGACTTAAACAGATTGCAGAAGAATTTCAAATTGAGATATGGCTCTCGGCACTTTCTCACAGGCATATTTCTGATATTAATGAAAGGGGCGTAACTTATCCGGTAAATAAGATTGATGACCTGTTCAGTATTATTATTCAGGTCCAGGCTGAGTCATCAGGTGTATTCCTGAGACTTATGAAAGATCATGACATCCAGAAAATTTCAGATATCAGCGTCAGGCTTGATCCGAATACATTCCTTTCCCTGGTTTAGGAAAGCGGTGTATTTCACCGGGCACTGAATGGCTGTATATCCCTTGAGCAATGCGAACATTAAACCGGAAAAATGAAATAAAAAGTTGAATCGGGCAGATCAGCCCATATCAACTATGGGCCTGACTTCCGTAATTTTAAAGCGAACGGCGGCATGTACCATATCCGCTGCCCCTTTTCCCGCTGCCTTTTCGAGCTTTTTTTTGATCTGGCTGTAAAAATCACCGTCTGTTTCCACGTCAACGGCCTGCAGATATACTCTTGCCCCTTTCCAGTCTTTCGCAGTTTCGCCCGGCTCCATAACAATGAAAACTGCCTTCGGATTTCTCTGAAGGTTTCGATAAGACCGGTTTTGCCCGATTGCCATAACGACTGTATCTTCATCAACCATCTGGGGAGAGCCGAAGACGGCCACATTTACATCACCTTCTTTATTGGAAGTGCTGAGTGTGCCGATTCTGGGATATTTATTGAACAATGTCATTAATTCCTGCCTGTCCATGATGTACCTCCTCTTAAATCTGGTGCCAATATTAATAACCAGGGTTGAATTATTAACATATTCTCTCAATTGAAGTCAATAAATGAGCTTCAGCTTTGATTTATCATCGGGAAATTTCGGGGCTGGACAACAGGGTACCGGCTGTGGCAGACTGAATACTCTTATCAGAATATTTGTCTTTTTTGATAATAGTCAGGCTTTTGAAAAAGAGGAGATTAATGGAGATGAAACTATTCCTGGCCGTGTTTGCAACTATTTTCCTTGCCGAGCTCGGCGACAAGACCCAGCTGGCAACCATACTTTATGCCGCTGACAAAGACGTGAACAGACTTGTTGTTTTTGCTGCCTCATCCGCAGCTCTTATCGTAACTTCCGCAATCGGGGTTGCCGCAGGCGGTATGGTCTCGCAGTTTGTTAATCCAAAGTATCTGTCAATTGCCGCCGGCATTGGCTTTATTTTGATCGGAATTTTGACTATAATAAGATCGTGAATGAAATATGTTCAAAGTTTTAAAAGATATTCCGGGTATCTGTTACTGAAAGTTGAAAAAAACATGTCACAGCGTTGATGCCTTATTCAGCAGTGCATTCCCAAAAGCTGTGAAAAGTTCTTTGCTCGAAAAATCATGTTTATAAAATCCTTGAGTAATATTTTTTCCAGGCCTGTTTTTTATAGAAGGGTTTTACTGCCTCTATCAGGCATAGTTATCCTGGGTATCCTGTTCTTGGTAACTGCCTTTTGGGTTTTTCTTTCAATGCCGGCCGAAAAAGAGGGCATTGACAGTTTTTTTCTGGTCAATGAGGGGGCCTCACTCAGTCAAATTGCCGGAGATCTTGAGGAAAGGGGTTTTATCAAAAGCAGCAGGGTTTTTATTCTCTGGGCCAGGTTTAAAGACGTCAGCAGAAAGATAAAGGCAGGTGAATACTGTATAAATCCCGGCATGCCTCCCTCTAAAATACTCGGCATATTAAACAGGGGCGCTATTGCCACTTATCAGGTTACAATTCCGGAGGGATTTTCAAGGATACAGATAGGAGAATTACTTGAAAAAAAAGAACTCGTAGACAAGGAAACTTTTATATCTCTTACGGGGGATGAAGAAATTGTAAACAGATACGGCCTGTCAGGCCCGGATCTGGAGGGTTACCTTTATCCTGATACCTACAGATTTGCAAAAAGCCATTCCGCCATCTCAGTCATTGATACAATGATCAGGAGGTTTTTTGAGGTAATTGAGCCATTGAAGGAAGATATTGAGTTATCGAACATGAATATGGAGGAAATTGTGACCCTTGCATCTATTATAGAAAAGGAAACTGCACGTCCTGAAGAAAGGCCAGTTATCGCAAGTGTATTCCTGAACAGACTGAATAAGGGTATGCGCCTTGAAAGTGATCCGACTGTAATATACGGCATCAAGGACTTCGATGGAAATATAAGAAAAAGACACCTGAGAGAGAAAACGCCCTTTAATACCTATGTTATTCGTGGCCTTCCTCCAGGGCCGATAGCAAACCCCGGGATAGATTCCATCCGGGCGGTCCTTTTACCTGCTGAAACGGATTATTTCTTTTTCGTATCAAAGAACGACGGGACCCATTATTTTTCAGAAACTTTCAGTGAACATCTCAGGGCGGTTGAGACCTATCAGAGAAGCAGGGGCAGGGCAAAGAATAACTGAGGACAAGGGCGTGATCAGGTGCCCGCCCTGTACAGCATGGGCCCGTTCCTGGTATCAATTACATCTATTCCCATCTTTTTTAATTCGTCCCGCAGTGAATCGGCTTTTTTCCAGTCTCTGCTCTTTCTTGCCTCCTCCCTTTGTCCAATCAGCAACTCAACGTTTTTTTCTGCTTTCACCGGTTCAAGATCAATTACGCCAAGCACCGAATTGATCCGGTCAAGCTCCTTTAAGATATTTGTCCTGTCATTGTCTGATATGCCGTTTGCATCTATCATCCTGTCAATCCGCCTTGTGAATTGAAATAGAGATGCCAGTGCGGAAGAAATATTAAAGTCATCATCCATGGCTTCTTCAAATCCATGCCTTAAATCATATATTGCCTGATCCGTGTCAGGATTCAAGGGGGCGGATCTGCTGAAATGCAGCTTCTGTACAAAATTATCAAGATTATTGACTGTATTTTTTGCTGAATTTAATTTATTTGGTGAAAAATATATCGGCTTCCGATAATGTCTGCTGAGTAACCAATACCTGATCTCTCTGCCTGTAAACCCCCGGCTCAGAAGGTCTCTCAGGCTTGGAGTTTCGCTTTCCGGTATCCGGGCCCCTTTAATCTCATCGGTCATTACCATTTCGTTATGTATCCAGTAGTTGGCAAGGGGCCTGTCCGTAACAGCCTGACTGATAGCAATTATGTTGTCATGGTGCGGGAAAACCAGGTTTACGCCGCTTGTGTGTATATCATATGAAGGTCCCAGGTATTTCATAGCCATGGCCGAGCATTCCAGGTGCCAGCCGGGCCTGACATTTCCCCATTTTGTCTGAAAAAAAACTCCCCCTTTCAGTTCATTGAGAGTTGATCTTTTGAAAAGAGTGAAGTCCCTGGGATTATCCTTTTCATACTGGTCAAGGTCAACGGTCTTGCCGATCCGTATTTTTTCCAGGTCAATTCTTGACAGCCTGCCGTAATCCTTGAATCGGGAAATATCAAAATAGATAGAGTGGAATTTTTCGTATGCATATCCTTTCTCAAGCAGTTTACCGGTGAGGTTCACCATATCCTCAACATGCTCATTTGCCCTGGGGTATTTACTGGCTCTTTTAATGTTCAATTCAGCAAGGTCTTCCATAAAAGCCTGATAGTATTTTTCCGTAAAATCACCCAATGGCTCCCCTGCCTTTTCGGAGCCCTGAATAGTCCTGTCGTCAAGATCCGTGACATTAATGATATGTGTTACCTCATAACCCTTTAACTCCATATAGCGCCTTAACAGGTCGGAAAAAACAAAATGCCTGCACTGTCCAAGGTTAATCAGCCTGTAAAGTGTGGGGCCGCACGAATACATACTCACTCTGTTTTCCTCAATTGGTATGAACTCTTCTTTTCTGCGGCTGATGGTATTGTAAAGCTGGAGCCCTGATTTTTTCTTGGTAACAAAAAGAGGCGTGCTCAGGTACCTCTCGCCGGTGTCCGGCAATATGACTACTATCTTCCCCCTGTCTATTTCTGATGCAAGCCGTATCGCAGCAGCCATGGCAGCACCGGAACTCATTCCGGCAAATATTCCCTCCTTTTTTGCCAATCTGCGGGAGGTCTGGTAGGCTTCCTCATCGTCGATATGGACAATACGATCCAGGCGATTCTTTTCATAGATTCCGGGCTGGTAAGATTCCTTCATGTTTTTAAGGCCCTGGATTTTATGTCCCAGATATGGTTCAACGCCAATGATTTGAATTTCCGGTTTCAGTTCTTTCAATCGCCTGCTCAAACCCATCAGAGTTCCGGTAGTTCCCATGGTTGCCACAATAAAGTCAAATTCCCCGCCTGTCTGATCCCAGATCTCCGCAGCCGTCCCGTAATAATGGGCCATCCAGTTTGCATTGTTGTTGAATTGATCGGCAATCCAGTATTTGTCAGGTTCTTTTCTGACAAGGCTGTAGACATATTCAATAGCCCCGTCTGTTCCGAGGCGTGCGGGGGTGAACATGATTTCCGCACCCATTGCTCTCAGAATTTTTACCCGCTCTTCGCTGACGGATTCGGACATGGTAAGCAGAATACGATATCCCTTGACGGCGGCAACAAGGGCCAGGCCTATACCCGTATTCCCGCTTGTAGCCTCAAGAATGATTTTATCCTTGGTCAGGCTGCCGGTTTTCTCGGCTTCTTCAATCATATAAAGGGCCGGCCTGTCTTTTATGGATCCGCCGGGATTAAATGACTCAAGTTTGGCAAGTATCCTTACATCTTTATTGGGGCTGAGTCTGCTTATCGAAACCAGAGGAGTATTGCCGATCTGATCGAGGATGCCTTTTTGCTTCTGGTCCATTTTAACGCTTACTCCCATCTTGAATTGAACAGCGGGCGCATTCCCCGCTGCATTATTATCCTTAGAAATGTTTATGGAAAGTGGGGATAAATCTAAAATTTTCAGCTGAGCTTGTCAATTTGCAATTTACAGGTATATGGGAAACATCATTTGAAACTACTGCCCTGTTTCAAGTCAAGATAAAAGCAGTTGGATCAGCAAGCCTTCTTGACAAGCAGGCATTTGGGTGATAATTTTCAGCATCTTGAATTATGACTCGGGCATTCTTTTATGATTTTCCGAATTAAAATAAACCGGATGCATTGTATTGATTATCTGGCGTTCAATGCATAGCTGTTATTAACAGAAGCAGATTTCTTCTTCAGGTTTTTTATACAATAGAAGTTTTATGTTACCAAGTGCTTAGGGGGGGATTGATGACCTTTCAGGATTTAATTTTCGCGCTTGAAAAATTCTGGGCGGAAAAAGGCTGCCTTATCCAGCAGCCTTACGATGTTGAAGTCGGTGCAGGGACTTTTAATCCGGCAACACTGCTGAGGGTCCTGGGCCCGGAACCATGGGCCGTGGCGTACGTTGAACCGTCAAGGCGTCCGACGGACGGCAGATATGGAGAAAACCCGAACCGTCTGGGGCACTATTATCAGTACCAGGTGATTGTCAAGCCTTCGCCGATTGATATACAGGATATCTATCTTAAGAGCCTTGAGTCTCTGGGTATAGATCCCATAGCCCATGACATCCGTTTTGTGGAAGATGACTGGGAATCGCCGACCCTCGGAGCTTCCGGTCTCGGCTGGGAAGTCTGGCTGGACGGCATGGAGATAACCCAGTTTACCTACTTTCAGCAGGCAGGGAGTATAAGGCTTGATCCCATCTCCGTAGAGATAACATATGGCCTGGAAAGAATTGCCATGTACCTGCAGGAAAAAGACAATGTATTTGATCTGCAGTGGAACGACAGGGTAACCTATGGCGATGTTCACAAAAAGGGTGAGTGGGAGCTTTCAGTCTATAACTTTGAGCTTGCAGACATAGATATGCTTATCAGCATGTTTGACATGTATGAGAAAGAATCAATCCGGGTAAGCGGGAATGGGCTGGTTCTGCCGGCCTATGATTACTGCCTGAAATGTTCACATACATTCAATATACTTGATGCCAGAGGAGCGATAAGCGTAACAGAAAGAACCCAATATATAGACAGAATCAGAAATCTGGCCAGACTTGTTTCAAGGAATTATCTTGCACAAAGAGAAGAAATGGGATTTCCTCTCTCTTCGGGAAAAAAACAGGATATCTCTGCCCATTGATTATTTTGCCTCAAGCGAGCGGAGCTGCCTTAAAAAAGGAATTTAACAGACAGGATACAGACATGGATGCTGAACTGCTTTTGGAAATTGGCACGGAGGAGATTCCTTCCGGCTACCTGGAAAATGGACTGAATGAGCTTAAAAGGCTTACAGAGGCCTGTTTAAAGGAAAACCGGATCGAGGTTTCAGGACATATAAATATATACGGTACACCGAGGCGTCTTGTGCTTATCGGTAAAGGTATTTCTGAAAGACAGGAGAACCTTGAGACAGAAATGACAGGACCTCCGAAGGAGGTTGCCTATGACGGTAATGGAAAACCTACAAAGGCCGCCTTTGGTTTTGCCAAAAAGCAGGGAGTTGCCGTAGAAGATCTGAAATGCATATCAACACCCAGAGGGGAGTATTTATATGTTAAACGCAATATACCGGGCAGACCTACAAAAGATATCCTTGCAGATGCCCTGCCTGATATAATTGCCAGAATCCCCTGGCCCAAGTCCATGCGCTGGGGAGACATCGGGTTTTCATTTGCAAGGCCAATTCATTGGGTGCTGGCCCTTTTGAACAGTCAGGTAATCCCGTTTGAAATTGCAGGTATAAAGAGCAGCAACATGACCCGCGGCCACCGGATTATGGCCCCTCATATCAGGGAAGTTGACAGTGTTGAAGAATATCTGAAGGTTACAAGAGAGCTTTTTGTAATTATCGACAGGGAAGAAAGGGAAAAAGAGGTCATAAAGGCGGCAGAGGAAAAAGCGACGATGGCAGGCGGCAAACCGGAACTCGACCCTGATCTTGTTACTACTGTGGCCAATCTTGCAGAATTTCCTTCAGCTGTTTGCGGGAGCTTTGACAGGGCATTCCTTGATCTGCCTGATTCAGTCCTGATTACCCCCATGAAGGAGCATCAGAAATATTTTCCGGTTTACGACGAAAAGGGCAGGTTGATGCCAAACTTCATAGCAGTTAACAATACTGTTGCACGCGATGAATCGGTTGTCCGCAAGGGTCACGAGCGTGTGTTACGGGCAAGGCTTTCCGATGCCGGTTTTTTCTTCAGGGAAGACAGAAAACGCAAACTTGTGGATCGGCTTGAAGATCTGAAGGGTGTTATTTATCAGGCAAGGCTGGGAACTTCCTTTGAAAAGGTAATGCGCTTCACCGAATTAAGCAGGTATCTGTCCGAAAAGCTGATACCGGATAAAACCGGGGATGTGGTACTGGCTGCCACACTCTGCAAATGTGATCTTGTTACTCATATGGTAACCGAGTTTCCTTCCCTGCAGGGAATTATAGGAAGAGAATATGCGATAATGGATGGCCATTCCGCAGAGGTCTGCAATGCAATAAGCGAGCACTATTATCCGTTACGGGCCGGCGATGAGCTTCCTTCATCCGGTATCGGGGCGATTGTGAGCATAGCAGACCGAATGGATACAATTACCGGCTGTTTCGCCGTCGGGCTTGAGCCATCCGGAAATGCAGACCCCTTTGCTCTTCGAAGGCATTCCCTTGCCATTATAAGAATAATCCAGGAATCGGGATGGGATGTCTCTCTGTACGATTTTATAAACAAATCCCTTTCATTTCTGGCTGATGATATAAAATTTGATAAGGATGCGGTATTTTCCAGGGTGCTGGAATTTTTCAGAGAGCGATACAAACAGATGATGTTAAGGGCCGGTTATGAATCGGATCTGATAGAGGCCATTATCTCCACGGAATTTGACAGCATAAATGCACTGGCCTTCAGAATTGAACAGCTCAAGAGATTTGTTGCAGAGTCAGGGGAATTTCAGGCCCTTACCTCAACCTTTAAGAGGGTGAAGAATATCCTTAAAAAACAGCAGGATGCCTTTGAGGTTCTGCCGGACCTTTTCAAAGAGACTTCCGAAGTTAATTTATGGTCTGCGTACAATAATATTAAAAATGAATTTGACAACTGCATGGCAGGAGGGAAATTCTATGAAGCGCTTAACCTCCTGGCAGAGCTCAGAGAGCCGGTGGACGTCTTTTTTGAGGGAGTTGAAATTCTTTCACGGGATGACGAGGGGTTGAGGCGTAACAGGGTGGGGCTTCTGCAATACCTTGAACGGCTCTTTTTGAGGGCGGCAGACCTCTCAAAGATTTCTTTTTAAGCGGTTTCCGGCGTTTCTATTGTTTTTTTATCAGGATGTATAATTCCCCTTCATGTTTCAGGTGCCCTGCGGCCAGTTCAGCATACGATCCGCTTCCCCAGAATATATCGGCCCTTCCTGCACCTTTTATTGCGCCGCCCGTGTCCTGATTAAGAACAAAACGGGAAAAGTCTTCCCATTCTGTTATGTTGCCGTGATCGTCTTCAACGGGTTTGCTGCACGAAATGAAACAGAGGGCTCCTTTCGGAAAAAGTTTTGAGTCAAGGGCTAATGACCTGCCCGGGGTAAGGGTAACATTGATATTTCCCAGGGGCCCGGTATCCCGCAATTGAAAAAATACGTATGACGGATTGTGATTAAGCACCTCATGGATGATTTCCGGGTTTTCGGACAGATATTTGCGGATGCTCTGCATGGAAATTTCTTCCATTTCAAGAAAGCCCTGATTAACCATATATCGTCCAATACTGCGATAGGGCCTTCCGTTTGAAGCTTCGTAACCGACCAGGATGGTTTCACCGCCAGGCAGCAGCAATCGTCCGGACCCCTGTATGTGCAGAAACGCCACATCTACAGGGTCTTTCAGCCAGGCAACTTCCAGCCCCCGTTCATGAAGGACCTTTTCGATTTCTATATGGTGTCTTGCATGGTAGGGAACAACCCTGTTTTCATCTATCCTTGCGATAATTTGTTCACCCCTGAATTTGTCATTAAAGGCAGAGAGGTCGATTACAATCAAATCGTCAGGTTTTCTGTAAATTGGATACCTGAATACATCATCGGGTATGATGCTGGCTTCAAACACAGGCTCGAAGTATCCTGTAAAAAGGACTTTACTGTTTCCGGCCCGGCCGGCTGCACGATAAACCTTAAAATGCTTTCTGATCTCGTTATTAAGCTGTTCTTTATCATCATTCTGGATTATGAGATCAATAAGGGCCTTCTGGCTGTCTATTACCTGACGGCAAAGGATTTTATCAGGGCCGTATTGAAATACGGCCTCCGGATCAAGCTTTTCCAGGTAGCCGATATTTCTTTCAATCGCCAGGACAAGGGATCCGATATCCATATCATCATTAAATAGGGGAAGAAAATATTTGACCGGCACAGCAGCATCTTCAGGCACCCTGACCTGTTGTTCCAATACAGGAAAACAGGCTGAAAGGCATAAAATAACAAAAAAGAGTGCTGGATTAATTAGTTTTTTGATCTTTCCCATGGCATATAACCCTGAGTCTTCTGCAATCGCAGGAGTTCCCCCTGAAGCAGTCAGGCGGACAGAGGCCTGTTGTCGTGAAGACAGGTTTAAATCGAGAAGGGTAATCCCTCTTGTGATGCTATTAAATGTGTAATATAAAAAAACCTTTTTATCAAGAATCCTGTCACCTTTTTATATTGGAAATGGAACAAAAAAACCGGAGGGGTGTGGTATTTTTATATGGCAGGTGTGGTTTTATTAACACACCTGTTGTTTTGGTTATTTTATTGCGCCGGCATTGATTATTGTATATTAACATCATTATATCAGCATGTTGAAATGTTTCCGGCAGTTTCTTTCAGAGCCCTGATAGTGTGGCACGCTAATTGCTCTTATCTTGGTCTAAAGAAATTTTATTTTTTTAATGACAAAAAAGGAGCTATCTGTGGACTATAGGCAGCGAACTTTAAAATCCAATGTGGAATGCACAGGAATCGGCCTTCATTCCGGTGAAAAGGCCAAATTAACCATAAAGCCCTCATCCTGCAATACCGGAATAAGGTTTGTCAGAACTGATCTGCCTGGAAATCCCATGATTAAAGCGCGGGTTGACAATGTTTTTGATACTGTTCTCGCTACAACAATCGGGTTAAACGGGTGTAAAGCTGCTACTATTGAACACCTGATGGCGGCCTTCTTTGGCCTTGGCATTGATAATGCCGTGGTTGAGCTTGATGGCCCGGAAGTGCCTATTATGGATGGAAGTGCGGCTCCCTTTATCTTTTTGATCCGAAGTGGAGGCATAAAGGAACAGAAGGATCCAAAGCGATTTATTGTTATCAAAAAACCGCTTAAAGTTACTGACGGCAACAGGTCTATTGAGATTCTTCCATCAAGGGAACTCAGGATCTCCTATATGATTGACTTTCAGCATCCTCTTCTGAGAAACCAGGAATACGATCTTGTATTTTCAGGGAGTGATTTTGTAAAAGAAATAAGCACAGCAAGGACCTTCGGATTCCTGAAAGATGTAACAACCCTTCAGGAAAATGGATTTGCAAAGGGTGGATCGCTTGACAATGCCGTTATCATCGACGAGTTCAGAATAGTCAATGAAGACGGCCTTAGATTCAGAGATGAATTTGTCAGGCATAAAATACTTGATTTCATTGGAGATCTTTCTGTGATTGGATCACCGGTAATAGGTCATTTCATTGTTAAGAGATCAGGCCATTTTCTTAATCAAAAAATGCTTCACACGCTCCTGAAGGCAAAAAAATACTGGAAGTGGGAAACCTTCGGCACACCGGAAGAGTGTTCAGAAAAAAGTGTAAAAATCCCGATATTCGGCAAGTTCGATCCAGTTCCCGCCTGATTTACCCCGCCGTCCTGCCCATATTTCCCCACCTGAAACAGGAGTCCCCCATACAGGGGCGAGCCATGTCTGGGATCAAATGGCGAATAGGGGCAGGCAAAATCACAGGCATATATTGATCCTGTTCATTTCAGTACAGGGACTCTGCACTTCAAGTCAAATGGAGAGCAAAAAAGGCAATCTGTCAATATTGTCAGAAAAGTCAGGCATGAATCAAAATTTAGTAGGCCAATTTGCAAGATAATGCCTGCTTAACCCTCTGTCTCTGGAATCACGAACGATCCCGAGTACCCTGCAAAGGTAATTCCTCGTCTCTCTCGGATCAATAATATCCTGCAGGTAGTAAGCCCCTGCTGCCGGATACGGAGAGCTGTCACCGATCATTTTATCCACTTCCTTCTTTCTTTCGTCCTCAGGAAGATTTCCGTAAACCACATCGGCTGCAATCAGTGGATCCATGAAACCGATCTCAGCAGTCGGCCAGGCTGCGAGAAAATCAGGGCTTCCTCCCATACCGCACATATTGACCGTCACCTGACCAAATGTCTTGCGAACAATGATGGCTATCTTGGGCACGGTAACCTGAAACAGGCACTGAAGGGCATTTACCACCCTGGCTCCCACCCTCTTAATCTCTGCCTCCCTGCCTACCATATGCCCGGGCGTATCATGCAGGAAAACAAGAGGAATATTATAGGAGTCACACAGGCACAAAAAGCTCATCATTTTGTCCAGTGCGTCAGTATCCGTAGCCCCCATATTCACGATCGGATTATTGGCAATAATCCCGACTGCCTCCCCGTTAATTCGTGCCAGCGTGGTAATAAGCATAGCCCCGAAATCAGGCTTCAGCTCAAAACAGTTCCCCCCGTCCACAATGCATTCGACAATGCGATGCATGTCATAGACCCGCTTTCGATTCTCAGGCAGAATATCAAGAATGCGTGCCATCCTTTCCTCTGAACCTTCAGGAACGCCTCCAACCGGGGGCAGTTCGCTATTGTTGCCTGGCATATAGTCCAGGTACTCTCTGATAATGCGAAAACAGTCCTCCTCATTTTCCGCGACCCTGTCAGCTATACCGGTAATTTTTGAGTGGACTTCCCAGCCCCCCATCTCCTCACCGCTGTAGGTCTGACCAATTGCCCTCCCAAGTGCCCTTGGGCCCGATACGGAAATGGCACTTCCCTTGACCTGTACCACAAAATCCGCCAGATTGGCCTGGAAATCGGCAACTCCATAGCATTCACCCAGGGCTGCAAAAATAAAAGGCTGTTTTCTGAAATGGGTGTATTCCGGTCTCAGACCGTCCAGGTTATAGCCAGTCAGGTCACAAACTTCCCTGGAACCCTGGCAGTCCGGCATCCTTGCCCCCCCGGCCTCTCCCAGGAATATGAGCGGCACCTGCACATCCTCTTTGACCTGCTTTTTGAAAGCGAGGAGTTTCTTCAGGTTTACCTTTGCATTGGTGGAAGCAAGTACGGTGAAATCATTTGCAATGACAGCCACCCTCCTCCCGTTGATCAGGCCATACCCGCATATAAGGCTGTCAGCAGGGGTCTTATCTTCCATTCCCGGAAAATCAGAATGGGCAAAAAGCCCCATTTCCATAAAAGAACCTTCATCCAGAAGCTTTTCAATGCGCTCCCGGGCAGTAAGCCGTCCCCTGGCATGTTGCCGCTGTACCTTCTCAGGTCCGCCCATCTGGAGAAACTGGCGGCGTTTCTCCTCCAATTGTTCAAGTATTTCTTTGAAGCGCATTAGTCCCCCTCTCTCTGATAAAAACTCATATAATATGAATAGACCTGTTTTTCCTTGCCATATCTCTTGTGCAGATTCCTGATCCTTCAATTATAATCATGGCATAAATCTGAGCAGGAGTATAGTGTCAAGCCGTCATAATAGCAATTGGGTTATTTTGATACCAAAGCCCCGGAATTTTTTCCATGCCCTGAACATGCTTTTACCAGGGAAAAGGAATACGCTGAATCAATCCTGTCAATCCCGTCAGAATATTTTTCCTATTTGACCTTATCTGTCAAACACACCTGTTACAGTGATAGCCAAAAACAGAAAAACCCTTGACTAATCTTCAATAAAGGACTTAGTATTTCAAAGTCAAAATAATATTGCTATTTTTAAACTTTGTCATTTCGAGAAACGAATCTTTGACCCCGGTGATTTTCAAGTCAATAAAAGTCAAATGGCCTCAATTTCAAAAGGAGCAGATACTTATCAGTCTTCGGTGTGTTGCTTATCCTGGTGTAACAATAAAGAGATCATTTATTTTTGTACAAAGATAACTCAAAAGCATTACATATTCTGCACAAACGTTACCTATTCATTTTTACACTTAAGGAAGGGAAAAAATATTCACCTATTTTTACCTTATGTGTCAGGGACTTATGTTAAAATTCCATTTAACTTAAACCTAGTAAATCAGCTATGACCGATAATAAAAAGTATTATGCGCACAGCCTGCCGGGAAAACCTATAGAGGAATGGCAACCCCTTGAGAATCATTTGGAGAATGTGGCAGATTTAGCAGCAGAATTTGCAGAAGTTTTTAACGCAAAGTCTTGGGGTAAGTTAGCCGGGAAAAATCATGATATCGGCAAGGGAACACTTCAATGGCAGGCATATCTTCGTAAAGTGAATAACATAATTGATGACTTCATAAAGCATTTTGGCGGCCATGTGGAACATTCAATACACGGAGCAGAATGGCTGATCAATAATTCGAATGAAGCTGGTAAATTGTTATCTTATTGCATAGCAGGGCACCATGGAGGTCTCCCCAACTGGATAGAAGATGCTTCAACGGGATTAATGGCAAGATTGAAAAAGAACAAGCCTCGGGTTGACATGCCTCTGGAGAAACCTGAATTTGAAAAAAAACTGCCAATTCAGCTTGATGATCCTGTACGTTTTGGCTATCAGGTGCAATTTTTCATTCGTATGATTTTTTCCTGCCTGGTTGACGCAGATTTCCTTGATACAGAAGCATCACTTAATCCTGAAAAAAGGGTATGGAGGTCATCCTATCCAGCACTGGCGACTTTGAAAGACAGGTTTTGGATAGCACTTAATGAAATTCGCAAGAAATCCGGTATAAGCATAGTCAATAATCAAAGAGAAACCGTATTGAAAAACTGTTTAAAGGCAGCAGAAAAACAACCCCGGTTGTTTTCTTTGACTGTACCCACAGGCGGGGGTAAAACCCTGTCTTCGATGGCCTTTGCCATGGAACATGCAGCCCGATTCAATAAATCACGTATTATCTATGTGATTCCTTTTACCAGCATTATTGAGCAAAATGCAGAGGTATTTAGAAATGTAATAGGTATAGATGCTGTGCTGGAACATCACTGCAATTTTGTACCGGATGACGCGGATTGGAAAACAAGACTTGCATCAGAAAACTGGGATGCCCCAGTTATTGTTACTACTAATGTTCAATTCTTTGATTCTTTTTATGCTCATAAACCTTCTAAATGCCGCAAGTTGCACAATGTGGCGAATAGCGTGGTTATATTCGATGAGGTTCAGGCAATCCCTGTTGAAAAATTAAAACCATGTATGGAAGTATTGAAGGAACTTACATTTAATTATGGTGTAACAGCCGTTCTGTGCACTGCTACTCAGCCGGCTATTGAGTATTCGGCTGAATTTAAGGATGGCCTTAAGGATGTAAGCGAAATTATAGAGGACATTCCTTCTGTCTTTTCCACATTGAAACGTACTGATGAAAAATGCCTGGGAGTTATTGAGAAACAGGATTTGGCAAGGCAGATTGCAGAGAATGATCAGGTATTATGCATTGTCAATACACGACAACATGCTCTGGATCTTTATAATATGTTGCCGGATGGCGATGGAGATTATCATCTTAGCGCGTTGATGTACCCATTGCACCGGACCAGGAGACTGACTGATATAAGAGAAAGACTGAATCAAAATCTTAAGTGCCGGGTGATCAGCACTCAATTGATCGAGGCGGGAGTGGATATTGATTTTCCGGTGGTTTTTCGTATGGCAGCGGGAATGGATGCCATTGCGCAGGCTGCAGGAAGATGTAACAGGGAGGGTCGGCATTCGACAGGAAAAGTATTTATTTTCAAAATACCGGATGGCGCTCCGCCGGGTTACTTCAGGCAAACCATGCAATGCGCGGAACCACTTTTTGACAGGTTTCGAAGTAATCTCCTTAGTCATGAATGCATACATGAATATTTTTTAAATTATTACTGGCTTAATAATAACCGCATGGACGCTGATGAAGTTATAGAACGCTGCAAGGCAGGAAGCAGAGGTAATATACAATTCAGGGATATAGCTGATTTCAAAATGATCAAAACAGCCACTATCCCCATAATTATCGCTTTGGAGGATAAAGCGATTTCACTGATAAGACAGCTCGATTTTATGGAATACAGTGGGTCTGTTCTACGTAAGCTTCAGCAATATACAGTTCAGGTTTATCCCTTTCAGTTTGAAGAATTAAGAGACTGGTTGGAGTCCCCAAAACCGGGAATAAATGTCCTGCGATCACCCGAATTGTATTCGGAAAAGACAGGACTTTTATGCAACCCGCCAAAAGGTGAGGCATTCATAATATAAAGAAAGGAGGCAAAAATGGGTTATGGAATTAAGCTTAGAGTCTGGGGTGATTACGCGCTTTTTACAAGACCGGAAATGAAGGTTGAGCGTGTTAGTTATGATGTCATGACTCCCTCAGCTGCCCGCGGAATTCTGGAGGCAATCTACTGGAAACCGGCGATAAAGTGGATTATTGACCGAATACATGTCCTTAATGGAATACAGTTTGAGAACATAAGACGTAATGAATTGTCAAACAGGGCATCGGTCCCTCTTCGAGTGGTTAATGGTGGTAATGCCACGGTCTGTCAGTATATAGAAGACGACCGGCAGCAGCGAGCCTCAATGGTGCTGAAAGATGTGGATTATATTATTGATGCGCACTTTAATCTGAAAGGCGAAGATTCATCCGAACTAGGAAAGCATTTGGCTATTTTTGAACGGCGTGTGAAAAAAGGCCAGTGCTATCACCGCCCTTATTTCGGATGCAGGGAGTTTCCTGTAAATTTTTCATGGTGTGATGATGTCCCTGAATCATCTTTAACAGGTGAACGTGATTTGGGTTATATGCTCCATGATATTGATTTTGATAATGATTTAACTCCGCAATTCTTCCGGGCAGTAATGAATAATGGAATCATCAATTGTAACAAGGAGGTGATTTCATGATCATCCAATCTCTTGTTTCGTTATATGATCGTTTGTCGGACACCACTGGAATTGTTTTGCCATCTCAGGGATATGCGCCACAAAAAATCTCATTCGCCTTTGTCATAAATATAAATGGGGAGTTGGTTCAGGTTAGAGATTTAAGGGAACCTGATGGAAATAAGCTCAGACCGAAAATAATTATCCTCCCTTCTATTGAAAGATCTGGGCAAGGTTTTTCACCACAATTCATGTGGGATAATACACAGTACGCTTTGGGAGCAACCTCCAAAAATGAAAAAAGCAGTGAAATATCAGACAAAAAAAGAGAGCGAGCCCTGGATGCCTTTGAAGCCTTTAAGGGATACCATCATCAATTCCTGGCTAATAGTCATTCACAAGAATTGATTTCATTGGATAACTTTTTGTGTTCGTGGAACCCTAATGATGCAGAAGCATTAGAAAACTGGGAAGATGTTGCTGATACCAACATAGTGTTCATGATTGATGGGCAACGTAGATTCCTTCATGAAATGGATTTTGTAAAAGAGAAATGGCTTGAAATTTATACAAACAGAGAGATGCCTGTTATGGGCAACTGTCTGTTAACAGGTAAATCTTTACCTTTGGCCAGATTACATCCAATGTTGAAAAATGTAGACGGTGCTCAGGCAAAAGGTGCGGCTATCGTTTCTTTTAATAATTCCGCATTTTGTTCCTACGGAAAGGAGCAAAGTTATAATTCGCCTTTGAATGTGAAGGATGCCTTTAAATATACTGCTTCCTTAAATTATCTCCTTCGCAGGGGAGTGAATTATCAAAGGGTTAAGATAGCAGATGCAACAACAGTATTCTGGACAGAGCGTGATTCACCTGTGGAATCATTTATGGGATTTGTACTAGACCCTCATGACGATATTGGTGACAATATTCAGCTCAAGGCTTTTCTCAATGCAGCAAAAAAAGGAACAATGCCACAGGAACTTTCTTATGATGGCAACGTCAAATTTTATATTCTCGGTTTGGCACCAAATAATTCACGCCTTGCAGTACGTTTCTGGCACATGTGTACGGTAGACCAGCTTAAGGAACGTATAGGCCGACACTTTAATGACCTGGATATGGAAAGGGTATCAGAAAGGGACATTGAATTTCCGGGAATCTGGCACCTGTTAAAAGAAACCGCAAGAGAAACCAAAGATATATCACCCCTTCTGGGAGGTGCATTGGTGCGATCTACGCTTGCAGGTGTGAATTACCCCCTGAACCTCTATAACGGGGTTTTAAACCGGATAAAGGCAGATCAGAGAATCAATTATTTAAGGGCTTCAATTATAAAGGCAGTACTGAAACGAAATTTTAAAATGGAGGTGGCAATGTCATTAGATAAGGGAAACATGGATATAGCATACCTGATCGGGCGCTTGTTCGCGATATTGGAAAAAGCTCAGCAGGATGCCATCCCAGGAGCAAATTCAACAATAAAAGATCGGTTTTACGGGGCAGCCTCGGCAACACCTGCCAGTGTTTTTCCACGTCTGCTCCGGTTGGCCCAACACCATATAGATAAGGCTGAATATGGCTATGTGTCAGACCGGAGAATTGCTGAGATTATGGATAATATCAATGATTTTCCGGAGCACCTGAATTCTAAGCAGCAAGGGTTGTTTGCAATAGGTTATTATCACCAGCGGAATGATCTTTTTAAAAAGAACGAATCTGTAAAAGAAGGAGAAAAATAATGAGTGAAGCTATAAAAAATCGTTACGAATTTGTACTGATGTTTGATGTCAAAAACGGCAACCCAAACGGTGATCCTGATGCGGGAAACCTGCCTCGCATTGACCCTGAAACCAGTCATGGTATTGTAACTGACGTATGCCTGAAGCGAAAGGTGCGAAATTATGTTGAACTGGTAAAATCTGATGAGGCCCCTTATGGTATCTATATTAAAGAAAAAGCAATTCTGGCAAAACGCCGTGAACCCGCGTATCTTGCTGTAGCGGATGAAAAGGATAAGGGTGAAAAAATAAGTAAGGCGCGTGCATGGATGTGCCAGAATTTTTATGATGTCCGGACATTCGGTGCAGTGATGTCAACAACAGAAAATAATTGCGGGCAGGTGAGAGGTCCAATACAAATGGCATTTGCCCAGAGCATTGAGCCAGTGGTATCTCTTGAGGCGACTATTACTCGTATGGCAGTGGAAACAGAAAAGGAGTCAAAGGCGCAGAATGGTGATAACAGAACAATGGGAAGAAAAACCTATGTGCCTTATGGCCTTTACAGGACACATGGTTTTATTTCTTCCCCATTGGCAAAACAGACAGGTTTTACCGAAGATGACCTATCTCTGTTCTGGAATGCCCTGACGAACATGTTTGATCATGACCATTCAGCAGCACGGGGAGAAATGGCTGTAAGAAAACTTATAGTATTCAAACATGATTCGGATATAGGTAATGCTCCGGCACATAGGCTTTTTGAACTTGTTCAGGTAAACAGGAAAACCGACTCTGAAAAACCTCCCAGGGAATTTTTAGATTATGAAGTTGTAATTGACAGGGCTAATCTCCCTGCCGGGGTGAAAATTGAAGAGAAGATATAACCATTCAGGAGATATGCCAATGCTGGCATTTTTCCTGAATGATGTGATAAATCGTCGTAACCCCTTGATTTTACATCATTTGGTGATTTTGGCAATATTGCCATTTTCGCCAAATAGCATTTAGGATAGCTGTATCTTGCTGAT
>JAFGMQ010000008.1 GCA_016927455.1 Deltaproteobacteria bacterium | reverse complement strand
TCCCTGATATCCTCTATCCTTAATGTTTCGGTATCTGCCCGGGATACATCCTCTGCCTGAACCGGTTTTATTTCCTCCTGGAAATATACTCTGGATTTACCTGGTGTAGCCTGCACATCTTTTCTGGCTGCGTGATACACATAAAGAACAGCAAAAAGGACAAACATTGTCATCATCAGGTCTGACCATGGAACAGACCAGTGAGACACTCTCCTGGTCTCATTGTTGAAAAATAGGCCGGACCCGGGTATGGGTGCAGCATATTCATTTATTATATTTTCTGTCCTGTATTCAGATGATGATTGGTTTTCTTCAAAATTATACAAATTATTCTCCTGTTTGCCGTAAAAACATATATTTCAATAAACGAAAAGACCCTCTCAGGAGGATATTTTGCTAAAATCATGCCAAAGAATGCCTCCAGGTATGGCATTGATATTGTTGAATATTTTATATAGTGAATCGCGCTGATATGAATTTGGGGAATGTTATTCCTAGTAAAACAACAGAGAGCAGGGAAATAATATCCCACTATATTGATCAGAAAGAGGTCCTTTCCGCATGGGACCGGTTAACCTTAATCCCAGTTTATGATCTCAGGGAAATCTGTGGCTTTAAGGTCTTTTGCAAGTGTCCTTGGTATGAGCTCTGCAAGTTCTTCGGATGTCCAGCCATTTTGATTCCGAAGGACTTCCTTCACAGGCGGCGGGTCAACAAATATGCCGACGTGCCCTTTCCATACCTCAAATATACGGCCGTTTATATTTCCCGCGGATTCGCTTGCAAGGTATACTACAAGGCTTGCAACATCTTCAGGTCGGTTGGCAGCTACCAGAGGGATATTTTCCTTTGTGCCTCGCCAGGCAGCTATCGGTCTGATGGCATTGACTGTGATACCAAATTCCGCAACATCCCTTGCCACTGTCCTTGTCATGCCGACAATACCCTCCTTTGCGGCACTGTAGTCAGCAAAGCCGCGCCATCCGAAAGCAGTGTGAGAGGCGGTATTTATAATCCTGCCATATTTCTGTTTCTTCATGCAGGAACAGGCCCTGCGGGAAGTAAAGAACATGCCGTAGAGATGGGTCTTTAGTACAATATCCCAGTCCTCAAAGGACACCTCATCTATGTCACGGGGCTCCCTTATAACCCCCGCATTGTTTACCAGGATATCAATTCGCCCGAAATTTTCTATTGCTGTATCGATAATTGCAGCAGCGCCTTCCTCTGCTGCAACAGAATCATAACTTGCCACTGCTGTACCCCCTGCAACAATTATTTCCTCAACTACCATATCTGCAGGTGACCTTGAGGTTCCTGTCCCGTCCGTTGATGTGCCTATGTCATTAACTACGACCTTTGCTCCCTGACGGGCCATTGCAAGGGCATGGGCGCGCCCGATGCCGTTTCCTGCCCCTGTTACTACCGCAACCCTGTCTTTCAGCATGTTACCCATTAAATTCTCCTATATTTAATCTGCCAGGTTCCAGGTATTGTAACATATGACCTCTGATTCCGGTTTTCTAATCCTCTTGCTGTGCTCAAGCTCTTTATGTTTTTCATTAAGTGATTTGTCATCTCCGGGATAACCAAGCGCAACCAGTGTTATTACTATGTATTCTTCCGGTATGTGAAATGCCTCTTTTATCTTGATTGGATCATACCCTGCTATGGCATGGGCATAAAGACCTTCTTTAAATCCCTGGAGCAATAGATTTTCAACGGCCAGCCCGCAATCGAAAAGCGCATAGTCTCTTCTGTCACTCAACTGACAGTCAATATCCGGTTTTGTTGTGACAACAACCGCGGCCTGAGCCTTCTTGAACCAGTAATTACCTTCAGACAGAGATCCAAAGACTTTGTTAAGGGCTTCACCATCCGTGGCTACCAGGAACCTCCATGACTGGTTGTTGAAACAGGATGGCGCGTAGGTTGCCGCGGTCATGATTCTTTTAATGACTTCTTGGGGTATCTTTTTATCACTCAGTGCCCTGTAAGCCCTTCGTTTGTTAATTTCGTCTATTAATTCAGTCATAATATTTCTCCTGTCATAAGGCCTTTAAAAGTGTATTGTCGCAACAATGATTCATAGCTGCATAATCGCTGATCTCTAATCTGAAACTTTATTCCCGCTCTTGATCTTAAAAAGGTCAAGGTCAACCGCTGCCGCCATCATTTTATGACCTGTCTCGTTAGGGTGCAGATGATCGCCTGTGTCAGCAACAGGCAGCATGCGCTCAGGATTTTCAGGATCGCCAATAGCTTTATCCAGATCAATTACATCGTCAAATCGTCTGCTTGTTCTAATCCATTTATTTACAGTCTGCCTGGCTGATTCACGCCAGATATCATCGTAAAATGAACCTCCAAAAGGAAGTAAGGTAGCTCCATAAACAAGAATTCCATTATTATGCGCATGGTAGATCATCTGTTCATAGGCTGCAATAAGTTTGTTTGCCACATCAGATGCATTTGCTTCTCCCTGGGCCTGTCCTATATCATTTATCCCTTCTAGAATTATCAACCATTTTACCCCGCTCTGTTCCAGCACATCATTTTTAAAACGTGTAATCGCTGCTGAACCAAGACAGTCACGGAGCACACAGTTCCCGCCGATTCCCATATTTAAAACAGATATATTCGATGTTTCTAGATCTTCCTGAAGCCTTCTGGCAAGCTCATCAGGCCATCGGTTTTGTTTATTTGTGCCTGAACCGCGACCGTCAGTAATAGAGTCTCCAATTACAACAATTGCCCTGGCTGACTCTGATGCAAGCACTTCAATACTGTCTATCATATACCAGTGATCGGTCATTACAGCCTCTGGCAGGGTTACGGCAGTAACCATGTCTCCGGTGGTCAAATAGGATGTTGTTCGAGACCCGGGATGCCCGGTTACATCAGGAGATGTCACTCCAAAATGAACTGTTATAGCGGCATCCGAGCGCGGCTTTAACAGGAAATGGCAAGGGTCTGAGATTGCGGTTGCACCAGGATCAATTACTGTCATTTTTTTTCCACCAAAACTCAATGCTGTATCTGTCTCAGGATCTATTGCGCTTCTTCCGGTCGAAACAGCAATATGAGCGGATTTCAAGATTACCGGGCTAGTGCTGTATTCATTGGAAAACCTTACTCTTAGCTGTTCTCCCCCAATGGAAACCCTGACGACCTGCCTCAGGGTGTTGTTGTTCAATCCGGG
>JAFGMQ010000045.1 GCA_016927455.1 Deltaproteobacteria bacterium | reverse complement strand
ATAAAGGTTGAAGATAAAAACCGGAGAATTAAAAAATGCCTTTTTAAATGCATCAAGTATAAAATGAATACCTTCTCTTTTTGTTCTGAATGCGTCTGAAAGTTCAGCGGTTATTGTAACCCCATGTGGCTGATCGTCTTTTATATCAAGATAATTGCCCGCGTCATTAAGTCTTGCGGCAAGCTCATCAGGATTATGCCATATTTCAAAAGGGGTGTTTATTGATCTTAAAATAGAAACCGGCCCTGAGCTGCTGTTGATTTGCATAGCCTTGATATTTACCCCGCCTATGTCCCAGCCGTTTATAATCGAATTGAATTTCATTCATGTATCCAATCGATGTGATGCATGATTATTCCTTCAGTGTTCATATTATTTGAATGCAGGACAGGACTGATCTGCCCGAATCGACTAAACTCTGATCTAGACCAGTGCCTGCCCGCGTCAGGCAGGCAAATAATTTGATCAACTACCCCTGCTTTAATGCCACTGTAAGAGAGCTGATCTTCTGCCTTGCGTCATTGAAAATGCCCGAAAGGTTCAGGGAATGGTTCGCGAAAATACTGTCAGGGTCGCCGTTAAAGATAAACAGAGGTTCGAAGTTGCATCTGCCGAGATCTTCAATAATCCTGTCAACCATGATCAGGCTGTTCTTATCCTGAAGCACTGAATAGAAGTCTCTTTTTATGGCCTCAAATGACAAATGCAGAGAATATGCAACACCCTGGGCATAATAAAAATTATCATCTATTTCACTCCAGGGTATCATAAGATCAGATTTATCTTCATATAAATCCATGTTATTTTCCTTGTCCTTTGGAGCAACTTTACGGGTTTCCCTGGCCGCACTGACAAGTTTTGTATTAACCCCTCCCATAAGAGAAAGATACTGGTCCAGTAACTGTACAAGATTGTCAGCCCTCGGGTAGAATGTGGAGGCGCCGGAAACAAGGTTTTCATAGTAAAGTTCAAGGCTGTTATATCCTTCTTTCCACTTGCTTTCCGCAGAAGGAAACATCCATTTATAGGGATCGTTTGAAAATGATGTAAATGCCTTTTCTGCATGGGGGTCAAGCTTGTCAGTTGTCCTCATGCGGGTGAGATTGTCTCTTAGCACCCTCGTATTGTACCTGACCACCTCAAGTTTTCCGAGCTGGAAACTGGGCATGTTATCAAGGAAGATTGTAGGCCAGAAAATATCGTTTGGGAGCCACCTGTCGAACATCCTTTCAACAAGCGCCTGGTTGGCCTTGACAAAGTACACGCCCTTTTTGTTTTCCGTGACATTTGATAAATCTATTACATCAGGCTTAATAGAATTCCTGATCATTACAAAAAGACAAAACAGTATAAGAATAACTATAATAACAGCGACTATAAGGACCTTGTTTTTTGCGGTATTTCTGCCAGAACCTGTATCGGTTTTTTTATCTGCCATCATCTCCTCCATATTTTTTGATCGGCAGACACTATACCAGAATTACATTTGATTTTCCCCAAATATTTGATTCCGCTATCATGGAAGACCTATAAAACATCCTGTTGATCAACAGGAATTTTATATACCTCCCTATGGCTGTAATAACCACTTGTAGGTTTATTATGCCATTCAGCAAAACAAAAGAAATCTGTAACTTACTGTATATTAAAGGTAATCTGCGATTTAGCCATTTGGTATGCTTTATGCTTTTAGGTTTTGAAAAGGCCAGATCTCTCATTAAGGCCGGGATAAAGAATTAATTTACAATGCATCAGATCCTGAGGATTATATTTTATGTGATTTCATAATCAAGGAGGAGTAATTATGGATACCTTTTTTTCACACTATAGCGCGGTAGAAACATTTTTTTTCATATGTGCGGTTGTAGGCGGATTTTTTGTACTTATGAAGTTCGCCATGATGTTCATGGGGTTTGATCATGATATTGCACATGACTTTGATTCCGGAGGACATGGTATTGAAGCCCATCACACGGATTCGGACACAGGTTTTCATGTGCTTTCACTTCACGGTATTTCATCCTTTTTAATGATGTTCGGGCTGGTAGGGCTTGCAATGTTCAGGCAGAGCCACTTTGGGGCCTTTTTATCCCTGATCGGCGCTGTTGTTGCCGGGTGTATCTCCGTATGGATCATCGGAAAACTGTTTTTCATGTTCAATAAATTGAAATCAAGCGGTACCATTTCAATTGACAGCACGGTTGGGGCACAGGGAAAAGTATATATGAAGATACCTGAAATGGGCGTGGGCAGGGTGCTTATCAACGCTAAAAACAGCCTCAGAGAATATGACGCCTCAACCAATGACGGCAAGGGGATCGATACGGGAACGGCCATCCGGGTTATCTGGGTTGATGGCAATGTGCTTGTAGTGGAAAGAGTATAACCTATAAAATGAAAGGAATGTCCAATGGGATCTTATACGCTGGTTGTTATCGCCTTTTTGATTCTTTTTTTTATAACCATGATGTTTCTGGCATCTCGTTACAAGAGATGCCCTTCTGATAAAATCCTTGTTATATACGGTCGTGTCGGCGAGGATCAGTCAGCAGAATGTATTCATGGCGGAGGAACCCTGGTCTGGCCCCTTATTCAGGACTATGCATACATGGATCTTACCCCCATGACAATCAATATCCCCCTGCAAAACGCGCTTTCGTTTCAGAATATACGAATAAATGTGCCAAGCACATTTACGGTAGGTGTAAGTACTGAACCCGGCATTATGAATAATGCTGCGGAAAGGCTGTTAAATCTTCCTCCAGAGGATATTGAAGAGATGGCCAAGGAGATTATCTTCGGTCAGCTAAGACTTACGGTTGCTTCACTTACCATTGAGCAGATCAACCAGGACAGGGAAAAATTCCTTGAGGAGATAAGGACCAATGTTGCGCCGGAACTGAACAAGATTGGTCTTTATCTGATCAATGTTAATATTACTGATATTACTGATGAGTCCAATTATATTGAGAGCATAGGCAAGAAGGCGGCAGCAGAAGCAATAAACCAGGCTAAAATCGATGTGGCTGTGCAGGAAAAGCATGGGGCTATAGGTCAGGCACAGGCAACAAAAGAAAAGGAAATCAGGGTTGCTGAAAATATTGCCGAAGCGGAAAAAGGAAAGAAAAAGGCTGATGCGGAAAGAAGGGTTTATGTACAGCAACAGGAAACCTCTGCTACTATTGGTGAGGCTGAGGCCAACAGGGAAAAGGAGATAAGGGTTGCTGAAAATGTTGCCGAGTCCGAAAAGGGAAAGAAAAAGGCGGAAGCAGAAAGACGCGTATATGTACAGCAACAGGAAGCATCTGCTGTAGCGGGTGAAAATACTTCAAAGGCCGATATCGCGGAATCGGAAGCGGGCCTGGCAATCAAAAAGGCAGATGCGTTCAAGCGCGGTGAAGTAGCAAAACGTGCCGCGGCTGAGGAAATACAAAAGGCCCAGTACAGGGCTGAAACCGAAAGACTCAATGCTGAAGAGGTTGTTCAGAAAGAAATCGAAAAGCGAAAGATAGAGATTGCAGCAGAGGCAGAGGCGGAGAAGACCAGAAGGGAGGCAAAGGGCGCTGCGGATGCGATACTTTTAAAATATGAGGCTGAGGCCAAGGGTATAAGGCAGGTGCTTGAAAGCAAGGCGGAAGGCTATGCGGGCCTTGTGAAAAGCTGCGCCGGGGATACAAAATCTGCCGCAACACTTCTTATGATAGAAAAACTGGAAGACCTTGTTAACATGCAGGTGGAAGCCATCAAGAATCTGAAGATAGATAAAATAACAGTATGGGATTCGGGCGCAGATAAAAAGGGAGGCAATACGACATCAAATTTCCTGTCAGGCATGGTTAAAAGCCTGCCTCCTCTCCATGACATTGCGGAAATGGCAGGCCTTGATCTTCCGAAATTCCTCGGTGATATAAAACACACTGAAACCAGTAAAAAAACAGAAGTTCAAAGGTAAAAATAATAAAGCAAAAGGCGGTTACAAGCTTATTCTTTAACCGCCTTTTGCTTTTTGATACCCCGAAGATTGTGTTATACGCCTATGAACAGTCCCTGCCGGTTTCCAGTTAATATTTATCCATTCTGAGCATTTACCTTTTCAAAAATCAGGCGCTGTTCCTTGAGCGGATCAAATTCTATGCGACTTTCGGTATCAAATATCATCATGGGCCGCTTTGCCGTATCATATGGGTCCCAGAGAGGAAGGCCGCTTTTAGGTGTATTGGGATCTCCTGTTGCCGCAAAGGCTATCCAGGCCTCGCTCATTTTATTTGCCATCTTCTGCGCCTCCGGCCCTCCGCCTGTAAGGCCGATTCCGCCTCCATTCACATTATCAAATACAAATGGCATTTCAAGCCCGTGTGGAGAGATAAGCTTTCCGCCAAGTACAGGTGTCTCCCAGTCAAGGCGGTAAAGATAGGCAGGGGCCTTGCCCAGGGCCATTTTACGCTCAGCAATGGCGACCGGTCCTGATCCCATACCGGAATAGCTTGCAATATGAAAATGAATAGCAGAAGGCGTCATCTCAGGATATGTCTTTCGGTACAGATCAATCAGCCTGCCTGCATCAGCCCCCGCAAGCTTCTCAACCCTGCT
>JAFGMQ010000259.1 GCA_016927455.1 Deltaproteobacteria bacterium | reverse complement strand
TTGACGGGATAAACTGGATTTACATGATAGTTTTCCTGCCTGTGCATTGCACGCAGACAATCATCCTGTTGATCTCTTAATTTAGATCTTTGACCTTACGACCAATTTCAAAACTGATTTCAACGCTTCCTTCCCCAACATGCATATAATTTTTCTCTGACTTCTCAATGTCTCATGCTGCCTGCTGAAGGTTTTAATAAATGCTTTTATTTAACCTGATTATCATCATGTCTATCCTGTTATCCTGTCAGATTACAATTATTTCTTGGCGGGATAAACTGGATTTACATGATAGCTTTCCTGCCTGTGCGTCGTACGCGGACAGGGCTACTGTTATCCTGTCAAATTACAAATCTCTGGTTAAAGATTTTTACAAAAAACCTGCTAACAAAAAGCTGCAAGCCATTTGGCATGCCGCCTTTTTTCTGGTATAATACAAAAGCAGGTTATGGGTTACAGGTTGTTTGGTTTTAGGTATAAGCCGGGAGGAAATATTTCGAGAGTATTTTGATATGAGTAAAATTGAAAAATTACTGAGCAAATTGCGAACTAACCCTAATGATTGCCAATTGATACACTGAAGGACATGGCAAAACGCTTTGACGTTGAATGGAGGCAGCCCGGCACCAGTCATATAACTTTTAGACACCCCAACGGAACAAAGCTGACAATACCGGCCCACAGACCTGTCAAGCCAATATATATAAAAAGATTTGTTCGTCTGATAGATCAAGGTAAAGGAGAATAAAACCATGTATGATCAACTTAAATATCCTTTTGAAGTCAGGCCTCTTTCCGAGGAGGAAGGGGGAGGCTATTTAATATCCTTCCCTGACTTACCAGGCTGTATATCAGATGGGGAAACTATAGAGGATGCAATAATAAACGGAATTGATGCTGTAAATTCATGGATTGAAACTGCAAAGGAATTCAAGGATCTAATTCCCGGAACAGGCAGCAGCCAGGCAAGTGGCCGGTTCATTCAGCCTATACCTAAAAGTCTACATGCCCGCCTCGCTGCACGCGCCAAACAAGAGGGTGTAAGCATGAACGCTTTAGTGACAGCTATTATTGCGGAAACATTAGGGAAAAGAGAAACTCATCAATAAATTTTGGTGCCGCTAATACAGATCTTTTGAAAAAAATTGGATTTTGCCGGCTTATCCCGTTTCTGCTGTTTTTAAAGGGGGCCAGTTATGTGGAGCTGTGCAAAAGGTAATAAGGTGTAAGGGTAGAGGCCGAAGGCGGGAGGCAACAGGAATAAGACATGGCAGCAATCAGTTTTGAAAATATAACCAAGTCATTCAGGTCCGGGCTGAAACGCAGCACCGTACTCAGGGCCCTGAACCTGACGGTAAGCCAGGGTGAGATCTTCGGGTTCCTGGGACCTAACGGCGCGGGAAAAAGCACATCCATAAAACTCCTTCTCCGCTTTATAAGGCCCGATCGGGGCCGTATCCTCGTTGACGGGCTTGATACGGCAAGAGACCCATTCCAGCGGCTCATCGGGTATCAGCCTGAATCTCCCTTTTTTTACGAAAACCTGACCGCTCTTGAAACGCTGAGATTTGCAGCAAAGGCCTCTGAAGTACAGCGCAGTTCAATCCGGCAGCGCACCCTGGACGTCCTTGAAAAAATGAACCTTTCAGACGCCGCATCCCGGCCCATCAGGACATATTCAAAGGGCATGAAACAGCGCCTTGCCCTGGCAATGGCCCTGATCCACGACCCGAAGATATACGTCCTCGATGAACCCATGAGCGGCCTTGATCCCCTTGGGCGACGCCTTATCAGCGATGCTATCCGCGAACTGGGAAGGCAGGGCAGGACGGTCTTTTTCAGCTCCCATATCCTCAGCGACGTGGAAAGTCTCTGTGACCGCATAGGCATCCTGCACAGGGGGGATCTCCTTTATTCCGGGAGCGTGGAGGACTTTGCAAAAGAGGCCTCCAGCCTGGAAGACGGCTTTGTGCATCTCATCGAATCCCATGACAATGGGGAGGGGAACTGATAACCATGTCCAAGATACTTCTCGTAGCAGGAATAACATTTCGGGACTGCATACGCAACAGGGCCCTCTACGGCATATTTGCGCTGGGTCTCATGCTTTTTGCTGCCAACATCATAATAACAGGCATGTTCTCATGGGAACTCGGCAAGGTTGCCGTTGATGTGGGTCTTTCAACCGTCCTGGTCTCGGGCCTGATCATAATCTTTTTTGTAGGGATCATGGCTGTTTCCAATGATCTGGATAAAAAGACCGCATACCTTGTGCTATCAAGGCCCCTGAGCCGCGTCCATTTTATTCTGGGCAAATATGCAGGCCTTGCCGGAGTGATCCTGGCCTCAAGCTGCATACTCGGTGCCTGTGCCGCCCTATCCTTCAAGCTTTCCACCTTCCGCTCCCCCGGATATATCCCGGTTAATTTTTCGTGGCAGATATTCTTTCTGGGCCTGGCGTTTCTCACCCTTTCACTGCTCCTTATCCTTGCTGTTTCCCTTCTGTGGGCTGTCGTGACTACCCATCCCTTCACCGCGGTTCTTCTTTCACTCATGTCCTATTTCATCGGTCAGAATATAGAAAACGTCAGGACAATCATTCACGCAAGAAAAATCTTTGATCAGAATGCCGTCCTTATAAGGGTGACTGATATCGCGTCATGGCTGTTTCCGAACCTTGCGGCATTTGACCTCAAGACCACCGCGGCATACGGCCTTCCGGTCAACACAGGATCTCTTATATGGGTGTGCCTTTACGGGCTTTCCTATATCGGCCTGTGCCTGATCATTTCAATTATTGTGTTTCAGAGGCGGGAACTGGTGTGAAGCTGAAAAATGTCATCTTTCTGATAGTCTGCCTTTTTATCACCGGCCTTGTCCACGTCATGAGCCACATTGCCGTGAAACAGGAGCGCAGGGATACAGAGATTCAATACCAGCTGAACCCAAGCCCTGTTCCTCCTGACTTTATCAGGCTTTTTTCATTCGGTTTTGACGGGATCATGGCTGATCATCTCATCCTGAAAGTCGCATCCTTTATAGGAAGAAATCAACCTGTTTCCAGCAGAGAGTGGGACGAGATCACCCTTATCTTTGAGCAGTGTCTCAGCCTTGACCCCTATTTTGAGCAGACATATCTGCTTGCGCAGGGTCTTCTCCCCTGGGAGGCAAAAAGGCCTGAGAATGCCGTTTCACTGCTTGATATATCCAGGAAACACCGTCCATGGGACTGGCGGCCCGGCTATTACCTTGGATTTAACTTCTACTACTTCCTTCAGGACTATGCAAAGGCATCCGAGGCCTTTCTTGAGGCCGCAAAAATCAAGGGCGCTCCTGTTCTTCTTGCAGTTCTCGGAGGGCGCTTCGCAGCGAAGGGAGGCAGGACACAGGCGGCAATTGTCCTGCTCAAGTCCATGCTCAATGACCCTGATATTGATGAATACAGGGAAAAAGAGATCTCTGACCGGATCGATGCATTAAAGGGTATCATGCTCCTTGAAAGCGCAATAAAAAAATATCAGGAAATTTACAGTGAATTTCCGGAATCTCTTGAGGCATTAATTGAAAAAGGGATGCTTGATAGTTTGCCTGCAAACCCATATGCTGACAGATATTTTTACAGCCCGGGCGATGGCCGGGTATTTTTTGACATGGTCAGATAATTTCACAAAACAAAAAAATCCTGATAACAAAAATGAAAATGTCAAAAAAACGGCGAAAATTAAAGGATTCATGAGATTCAGTTTGTGGACAATTTATTCAACATTCTTCTTATAGCCGCTAACCTTTTGATTTTACGCTCGATTCAGCTGGCCAGAATTCAGTCAATTTCTCCACAGGTTACACACCCCTGGCACTTTTCTTCAAATAACCTCATGCCTTACGCCCTGTTTATTTCTTAACACGCCCTAACTTTCTTCTACATCTAAACAGCTTTGACCTGTTGATTGATTTTCGTATAAGAATCATGACTAATTTATTTCAGCATTTTTAAT
>JAFGMQ010000258.1 GCA_016927455.1 Deltaproteobacteria bacterium | reverse complement strand
TTGGGGTCAGGCTAATGTTGAATATGCATTCAAAAATCTGAAAAATCCCTTCCACTTGGCGGTTCGTCCCCAGTATCATTGGACAGACCAGAAAATCGAAGAGATAGAAGACGAATAAATCGTCATCAAGCTGATCATCCAAAATTTCTTTGTCTTTATCCATTGAGGCGCTCCCGCCTGGAAGTTTACGATAAGCCTTCGATTATATGCCTATTTTCAGGATTTGTGAGCATAAACATAAATAGGCGCCAATGTGAATAAGATACAGAACTTATTCATATATTTCCGATACCGGATTTCTGAACAATTCGGGTTTGTCAGCAACCGCATATATAAGAATTATTGTGGTAAAGGGAACAGGAATAATCGTATCAAAGAAGGCCAGTATAACCAGGGATATTAAAACCTTTTTTTTCGATTCATATTATTTTTACATTTGCTTTTCCATTCCTTTTTAATTATTAATAACAATCATCTTGCATTTCCATAAAAACCTTTTTCACGAATAAAAGCAAGTTGAAAGGAGGCAGCTTTGAATTCATCAATTCTGATCATCGGTTCCGCAGTGCTTTTCGTGGTTGCCTATCACACATACGGAAAATTCATTGCAAGAAAAATCTTTAAAATTAACCCTGAGGCAATTTGCCCCAGCAGTTCACTTCGCGATGACATTGATTATGTCCCTACCAGAAAGTCCATTCTTTTCGGCCATCACTTTACATCTATTGCAGGCACAGGCCCTATTGTGGGACCTGCCGTCGCAATAATATGGGGGTGGGTGCCTGCCGTTATATGGATACTCCTGGGCTCAATCTTTATGGGCGCGGTACACGACTTCGGCGCCCTGATAGTATCACTCAGAAACCAGGGACGTTCCATCGGAGACCTTTCCGCCAATGTTGTCAACAACAGGGTCAGGATACTATTTCTTCTGATTATCTTCTTTCTTTTATGGATATTTGTGGCAATCCTGGGCGTTATTATAGGACTGGTATTTGATCTTTATCCTCAGTCAGTTATTCCCGTGTTTATTGAAATCCCGGTTGCACTGTGGCTTGGATATATGATCTATAAAAAAGGGGCTCCCCACCTGCCCCTTAGTATTATAGCGGTAATAATCCTGTATATTGCCGTAGCCATCGGCGCCTATTATCCTCTGAACATCAATCCACTGGCCTCTTTTTTCGGGCTTAGCCCCGTTGCATTGTGGGTAATCATCCTTTTGATATACTCGTATATAGCTTCCACCCTGCCTGTTCAGGTACTGCTTCAGCCCAGGGATTATATTAATTCACATCAGTTATTCATCGCGCTGGGTCTGCTCTCTCTGGGCGTGATGTTCTCGCATCCGGATTTTGTTGCACCGGGCATTGATCTTACACCAAAAGGTGCGCCGCCACTTTTTCCCATGTTATTTGTTTTCATAGCCTGCGGCGCCATATCGGGTTTTCATGCGCTTGTCTCATCCGGAACATCTTCAAAACAGTGTGATGCAGAAACCAGTTCCCTTTCAATCGGTTACGGGGGAATGCTTCTTGAAGGCATTCTTGCAATATTTGTTCTGATCGCCTGCGGCGCAGGCATATCACTGGGATTTACAGATGGCGGAGAAACATATACAGGCATATCGGCCTTTAACCACCATTATGGAAGCTGGATAGGGGGCACAGGGCTGGGCAATCGGCTGAGCGCCTTTATTGTGGGCTCAGCAAACATGCTGCAGACAATTGGCATACCAGCCAAGGTATCCCTGACGATCATGGGAGTTTTTATAGTCTCATTTGCCGCTACCTCCCTCGACACCTCCACCAGGTTGCAGAGGTATATTGTGGGAGAATTGTTCACTGCCGTTAAAGTTCCGTTTCTTGCACGGAAGCATCCGGCAACCATAATTGCGGTTGTAACAGCGCTTATTCTGGCATTTTACAATGGAAGCGGCACAGGGGCGCTCATACTGTTCCCATTATTCGGGGCTACAAATCAGCTTCTTGCCGGCCTCTCCCTGCTTGTGATTACCATATATCTCGCGCGCAGGAAAACTCCGTTAAGGTACACCATGATCCCTATGATCTTTATGATACTCATGACGGGTTGGGCAATGATAATAAATCTTGCCGATTATTTCAGTACTGCAAACTGGCTTCTATTTTCCATCTGCTTTATGACTGTTCTTCTGGAGATATGGATGATAATAGAGAGTGTTGCTGTTCTGAAAAAGATCTGACTAAGCATTATGAAAACAAACGCGCCGATAAGAAACCATAGAACATTCATGGGGCAACCTTCGGAAAGATGAGAACAGATAAACAAATATATGCTTTGAATTGAACAGATTGTTGCCTTGGTTTAATCTCCTTTTCGGGTAGAAGACTATTGGCGCTTCCATTTTTTATGCCAATAAAAATACCGGCACAGCCTTGAGTATTGACACATTCGATTCATTCCAATATTATCCCTTTTTCTATCCGGAAACTAATTTTTTTATGAAAGGACTTAAACATATGTATAA
>JAFGMQ010000257.1 GCA_016927455.1 Deltaproteobacteria bacterium | reverse complement strand
ACAAGTGAAACCGTCGGACATACGGCTATTCTTATGCCCCGAGACATTGAGAGGGCCATGGAAACCGGAAACGACGAGCTATTCAGTTCCTGCGGAAGATCATCCCCTGATATGGAGAGCATAGTTGTCGATGATGCAGATCGGCCGGTAATGCCGGGTGTGGTAGGGGAAATCAAGGTGCGTGGGCTGGGAACTACTCTTGGATACTGGAACAAGGAGGAGATGACAGGGGAGGTCTTCAGGAATGGCTGGTACTATCCACTGGATCTCTGCCGCGTGGATGAAAGGGGTTATATCTATGTGGTTGACCGGAAGAAGGATATGATCATCACAGGTGGCGAGAATGTCTATCCTGCGGAGGTGGAGAATGTACTCTACAAACACCCGAAGGTACGGCAGGTTTCTGTCATAGGCCTTCCGGATCCGAAATGGGGAGAGGTTGTAACTGCTATTGTGGTTCCCAAGAACGGCGCGGACTTAGATCCGGACGAATTGAGAAATTTCTGCAGAAAGGAAATTGCCGGATACAAAACCCCCAAGAAGATAATTTTTATGGACAGTGTGCCCATGGGAACCAGCGGAAAAATTCTGAAATATAAACTGAAGGATGATCTGGTCAAACAAATGCAGTGAATCAATAAATAAATGTTTCAGGAAAACAAAATGAGAGGAGGTGGTAAAGAAACGGCTGGAGTATGAGTGGTGTGAAAAACAAACTTTAATTTTTTCAATGGAATAAGGAGAGTTTAGACATGAGATTGTGCAAGTGGGTTTTGTTTGTGTTTTTAGGTGTGGTTATCGGAGCGTCGGCATTTCAGGTATCCCCGGCAGAGGCCAAGACCATCGATTTGACTTACAGCACTTTTTTCCCGCCTACACATATTCAGGCCAAGGTGGCGGAGGAATGGGGACGGGAAATAGAAAAGCGCACCAAAGGCCAGGTGAAAATAACTTACTTCGCGGGCAGTTCTCTGTTGAAGGGACCCCAGATATACGATGGTATCATCAAGGGAATAACGGATATCGGGATGTCGGTCTGTGCTTATACTTCGGGCCGTTTTCCCTCTACTGAGGCTATTGATCTGCCCATGGGCTATCCCACCGGGGTAGCTGCAACAAAAATTATAAATGCCTTATACGAAAAGTTTAAATTCAAGGATTTTGATAACGTCAAGGTTCTTTATCTTTTTGCACACGGGCCTGGCTTGCTTTTCAGCAAGAAGCCTGTCCACAAACTGGAGGAACTCGATGGCCTGAAAATCCGTTCTACAGGCACCAGTGCTGCTGTTTCCAAGGCATTGAGGGCTTGTCCGGTATCCATGCCTCAGAATGCAACCTATGAGGCCCTTCAAAAGGGTGTGGTTGAGGCCACCTGGGGTCCCATTGAAGTCCTGAAGGGATGGAAGCAGGGCGAGGTAATCAAATACATGATCGATTGTTACAGTATTGGATACACACAGTCTTTCTTTGTGGCCATGAATAAAAAGAAATGGGAATCCCTGCCCAGTGATGTGCAGTCGGTATTCGAAGAAGTCAGCAGAGAATGGCTGCAAAAAACAGGAGAGGCCTGGGATTCAAGTGATGCGGAAGGCCGTGCTTTCAGCACAAGCCTTGGCAATGAGACCATCAAACTTTCCAGGGAAGAAAGCAAAAGATGGGCTGAGGCTGTGAAGCCGGTTTGGGAGGAATATATCAGCAGGCACGAGAAAGAATTTCCTGCTCGTGAATATGTTGAGTTTATTGAAGCGGAAGTAAAAAAATACGGCGAAAATTAGTCCCCCACCGACGGGGTTGCCATTGCAGGGCTGAAACGCCTTAAGGCATCCCCGATCGGGACTATTTAAAAGGTTAAAACAGAGGAATGAACCCAATTAAAATCAAGGGACCAGTGATAGCGGAAAAGACCGGGCAGCGATCATGGTCTGTTAGCGAAGCAGGGTTTATACATATGGATGCCATTTAAGGTTTTATGAAATCCCGAACAAGAAGAAAGCTGTTGACATATAAAGACTATCCTTGGCAAATTGTTATGTGCCAAAAAATAAACTTTTCGGGAGAATGCATTATGTACAAAAGAGAGCATATCTTGAAGGCGGCGACCAGCCTGTTTGCAGCCAAGGGTTTTGAGGCAACGCCAGTCAGGCGAATTGCTGCGGAATCCGGTTTGAGTGTGCCGGGTATGTTCCATTACTTTGCTTCAAAGGAAGAAATCCTTTTTGAAATAATGATTGGATTCATGGAGGATGCATACAAACGGCTGGAGGAGATAATTCAAGCTGATATGGATCCGGTAGAAAAGCTGAAAACACTTTGCACTTTTTACGTTCAACGCTATTCAGCTCATCAGGATGAACTGACGATTTTGAATTCAGAGGGAAAATCTCTCACGCCTGAACACAGGAAAACATTTTGCAAGAAACAGCGTTTTTATGTGGAGGCACTTGAAAGTATATTCAGGGAGTTTTCCGAGAAAGGGATCATAAGGCCGATAAACAACTCCGTGCTCACTTTTATTTTCTATGGCATGGTTCACTGGACATCGACCTGGTATGACCCGCGCGGGGATATATCACCGGAGGAACTGGGAAAACTGATAAGCGAGGTTTTCCTCAATGGCATTCTGGTTTAGCAAGCAATTGTTTCCCTGAATGAAGAAACATCGAAGTGCAAATACAGATAATTGAAATTGTTATATCTTAGTATTGGATCAGGATATTTTGTCTGGTAAATAAATGATTTAAATTTGGAATATGGCGGTTTAAAAATGAACACTACGGTCAGGATGATCCGACAATATAGCAGGGGAAGGATAAGGAGATAAGGGATGTTTGAATTGACAAGAGAGCAGCGTCAGATCCAAAAGGCTGCACGGAAATTTGCGGAAGGAGAATTCAGGGAAGTGGCCAGAGAGTTGGATGCGAAAGAGACATTCGACGACCGGATCTGGAAAAAGGCTGCCGAGCTGGGATTCCTGGCTGTCTTCGTTGAAGAGAAATATGGCGGCCCAGGTATGGGGTACCTCGAACAGTGTCTGATTATGGAGGAATTTGCACGAGTGGATATGGGCATCACCCATGCCCTCGATTCAACTTTTTTTGGAACACAACTAATAAACCTTGTTGGAACTGAAGATCAGAAACAGAAATATCTACCGGCCATTTGCCGTGGAGATATGAGAATGGGGATGGCGATCACGGAACCTGATGCAGGTAGTGATGTTGCAAGAGTCAGAACAGAAGCGGTAAAGGAAAACGGCGAGTATGTTATAAACGGGAACAAGATATTTATCACTAACTGTACTCTGGCCGATTTCCTTGTGGTTCTTTGCCGTACAGAAACAAATGGGTCCAGAAACCATGACAGGCTAAGTGCCATTATCGTTGAGACTGACAGGGAGGGCTATGAAGCTCGTCCCTTTCACGGCAAGCTGTCTTTGCGCGCTTCAAATACCGGTGAAGTCACCTTTAAAGGAGTGAGAGTTCCCGAAACTAACCTGCTGGGGGAGGAAGGAAAAGGATTTTACAATATCATGGAGTTTTTTAACAGGTCACGGGTACAGGTAGCTGCCTTTGGTGTTGGAACAGCTCAGGGAGCTCTTGATAAGACGATCAGCCATGTACGTAAGAGAGAGCAGTTCGGAAAACCCCTGGCCTCAATGCAAATGGTTCAGGGAAAGATCGCCGACATGGCTACCTTAACTGAAGCTGCAAGGTCTATCTGTTACAGGGCTGCTTCCAAACTGGATACCGGCACCCCTGATCCGGCCCTGAGTTCCATGGCCAAGTGGTATTGCTCGGAAATCGCTGTGAAGGTGGCTGATGAGGCGATACAGCTTCACGGTGGATACGGCATCCTTGAAGAATACGACGTTGCTCACTATTGGCGAAATGCAAAGGTTCTCGAGATTTTCGAGGGAAGCAAGGAAGTGGAAAAGGTGGTCATTGCAAAAAAGATTCTTGGAAAATATTAGACAGGTAAATCAGGATAATCACCTGAAGAATTTTTATTTAAAGGGGCCTCTGCAAGGGCCCCTTTGCTCATCATCAGTGCATTAAAAAGCTGGGTGATTAAAATTGACCCGGACATGTTTTCATATTACATAACGGCAGAGAAGAAGATTTAAAAAAAAAGTGATATAATTAAGGCTGTCGAGAAAGGGGAGGGGATGCATTAATAATGAAATCAAGACCTGCCATGGGATATGTCTGCGTTATAGGGGCAGCAATTATGTGGGCCTCATCAGGGACCTCAGGCAAGGTTCTTTTTTTATCGGGCATTACGCCGGTTGAGCTGGTACAGATGCGTGTTACCCTTTCGACGGTCGTTCTTTTTGTTGCATTCGCCATTCTTCGGCCCGGACTCGTGCTGATCCGCTGGAGGGATATCGGTTATTTCATCGTCCTCGGGTCGGTCGCAATGGCCCTTCTTCAACTCTCCTACTTTTATGCAATCAGCAAGATACAGGTTTCGGCAGCGATACTCCTTGAATACATGGCGCCCGGTCTGATAGCTTTATATTCGATCTGTTTCTGGAAAGAACGTTTAACCGCGGCAAAGCTTGCAGCCCTGTTGCTCTGCCTGGCAGGATGCTATCTGGTTGTGGGGGGTTATGACATGCAGATACTTAAGATGAACCGCACAGGAATAGCCTGGGGACTGTTATCGGCATTTGCCTTTGCAGGGTACACCCTTACGGGGGAGAAGGGGATGCACCGCTATTCACCATGGACCGTCATTTTTTATGCAATGCTGTTTGCCTCCTTAACACTGAATAGCATATCTGAACCGTTCGCTTTTATCCGGTATAATTATGATATGCGGCAGTGGTGGTATATTCTGTATATAGTTGTTATGGGTACTGTCCTTCCTTTTGGCCTTTATTTCATAGGGATCAACCACATACGTTCAACACGCGCTGCTGTTACAGCTACCCTGGAACCTATTGCCGCGGCATTCATGGCCTTTTTTCTGCTGGGGGAAAGGCTCGGATTCCTGCAGGTACTCGGCGGGGCAGCGGTTATTTCAGCAATTGTGCTGCTCCAGTGGCAGAAAGAACAGGACGAGATGTCACCTCATATGATCCGTTACCGAGATTATGGGGGTAAAACTTGATTTGTGGTAAAAGTTTAGCTTTTTAAAAATTGACAGGATTTACAGGAAATTCAGGATTAAAACCATCTAAACTTATCCTGTTAATCGATATTGAAATCTTTTACCGTGCGCTTGAAACAGACAGGATCCTGTATATCCTGTT
>JAFGMQ010000256.1 GCA_016927455.1 Deltaproteobacteria bacterium | reverse complement strand
CGTCTCATTAGCCACCTCCTGGTGACCAATTCTAACCGGACAGATTATGTGCTACAACTCCGGACATATTACTTGTTTCTAACATTCCTTAAAATTTAATCTTGACATCATGCTTGGTTTTATTAATAATATCAAATGGTTTTATTACATTAAACAATAAGGCTCAGGCAGTTGCCTTTCACGACAAAGTCGGGCCGTGCTTCAAAGACTTTGCTTTTATCAGATTTAAAAACTTTTATTTAATCTTCTGACATAGTGTAATCGTCAGATATTCCAAAATATGTGGATACTGGATATGTCAAAAAAAACTCCAATAATTGAGAAAAAAAAACAAAAGGCTTTAACGACAGAATTGGCAGCCTTAATAAAAGACACCTGCTCAATATCAGGTAAAGATACTCTGAACCTGATTCTTGAAAATAGCCATCCCCGGCAATTAGTGCACAGTTTGCCCTATGAAGATTTTTTCTGGCTTTTAAAAAGGGTAGGCAAAGAGGACTGTATCCCTCTTCTTTCCCTGGCATCTGAAAATCAGTGGCAATACATTCTTGATCTGGAGTTATGGACTAAAGACCGTATCAATATTAAAGAAACATCTGAATGGATAGAACGACTCCTGCACGCTGATCCACAAAGACTGGCGAAATGGTTGTTCGATAAAGGCATTTTCCTTGCCTTCCATTATCTTTTTAACAACCTTCAAATTGAGATAGTTGATAAAAATGATGAATATTTTCTTAAAGAAGACTTTTTCACACTCGACGGCGTCTTTTATATAAGGATAATTGATAAAAAATACAAAGAATCAATAGAGGGCATACTCCGTATTCTGGCGGCTGAAGATTCTGGTAAGTACCAGTCTCTTTTAATCAGTTTAGCCGGGCTGATACCTGCTGAAAACGAGGAAGAAATGTACCGCCTGAAAAACATGCGGCTTGCTGAACATGGTTTTCTTCCCTTTGAGGAGGCAATAGCTGTCTATTCCCCTTTAAAGACTGAACATCTTCAACTTGAAAGGGCTGGAAAGACTATCAGTGAATTGCCTGATGAAGATCTCCGCGAATTAATCCCAATATCACCGTTACATCATGCGATTGGAAAAAATATCCTTTCCGAGGCAGTTTCAGAAATTTTTGACAATATCATTCTTGACAGGCTGCGTCTTGAATTCGCAGGACTCTGCAATCAGATCATCTCGGCCGATGAATTTTCTGTTGATGAGTTTGATACGCTGGTTAAGATATGTCGCAAGGCAGCAGGCTATATAAACATTGCTCTCGAAAAGACATGCAAGTCGGATGTCTCTCAGGCAGTTAATCTTTTAAAAAATAATCCTCTTGTATCTGTTTTTCGGGCGGGATTCGGACAGGCACTGGAGCTTAAGTGGGAAGCAGAGCGCCTGGTGAAAGACAGCTGGTTTTATAATTATGGCCTGGACTTCAGCTTCTGGGGTGAGCTTTTGGGTGAAACTCTTACAGCCCTTTTAAAAAAAAGACCCGGGTATTTTTCCGGTACAAAAGAAGGGGAGCAATACAGGGATTTTGAAGATATCTCGGATCTTGACAACTGCCGCAGGGTTATAAACAGGCTTTCAGCACTGGACAACCTGTTTAAAGGTTTGACTGTTATTTACCCCCTGGATAAAAAAATGGTTAAAGACTTCCACCTCACCTTTCAGCCCTTAATCTTGAACCTCTGGGCAAGGGATTTCCTGAAACTTGAGCCTTGTTTTTCAGGTCTTACGCCTGTTCTGGCAAAAAATCTGCTAAACCTGCTCAGGAAAGGCGATTCAGCGCCACCTTATAAAATGGCCGGTTTTGAAAACATTTTTGTTTCTTTTTTTCTGAAATTTTCCCGCGAGGACATGCCGGAAGACAGGTTGGCCCTTAAAGATGCCCTTTCCATGATATGGAAGGACTTCAGCAATGAATTTGAATGGACTTCTGCAAAAGAACTGAGTCACAGATTTTCAGAATCCATCTGGATTAGCCAGGAGAGTCATCCAAAAGAAAAACCTTGACTAACCTGATTCACTTCTGATTTATATCTCACCCATCCATTTTTTGTCGTTGCAGATATGGAGCTTTTAATTCCAGTTCCATGCCGGACATAATTTAACAAAAAATCAAGGTCTTTATAGCTTTCATGAAATCCTGGTCGGATGAAAAAACAGCCTGGCTTGCCCTTTATCTTATTCAGGGCCTGGGAAACAGTGTTTACAAAAAACTGCTCGAAAGATTTGGCAGTCCTCAATCAGTTTTTGACGCAGACCTTAATGAATTAATGAAAGTTAACGGCTTAAAAAAAGATGCTGCAAACAGGATTATTAAAAGGGAATTTGTCTCCAGCCCTGAGGAGGAATTAAGACTGACAGAAAAATGCGGCGCCAGGATTATTACATACATGGATCCGGGCTACCCTGAAATATTAAAACATATTTCCTCTCCTCCGATGGTTTTGTATATAAAGGGCAAGGATATCCCCATCCGGCAAACGCTTGTTGGGATTGTCGGGTCAAGAAATCCTACTCATTATGGACTCAGGTCCGCTGAAAAAATCGCACTCGGATTAGCAAGGAGAAAGATCGGGGTTGTCAGCGGGCTGGCAAGAGGGATAGACTCAGCCGCGCACAGGGGATGCCTCCAGGGTGAAGGCTTCACAGCAGGCGTCCTTGGAACAGGGATCAACCTTGTTTATCCATCAGCAAACAGGAAACTTTTTGATCAAATCACTGAAAATGGAGCGATAATATCAGAGTTCCCTGTTAACACACCTCCTGAGCCAAGGAATTTTCCCATACGAAACCGTATTGTCAGCGGTCTCTGCAAGGGAATTGTGGTTGTAGAGGCAACGAGAAAAAGCGGTTCTTTGATTACGGCGTCTTTCGCACTGGAACAGAACCGTGAAGTGTTTGCCGTACCTGGCAGTATTGATTCTCCCCAGAGCACAGGGACTCATTTTCTGATTAAACAGGGAGCCAGGCTTATTGAGAAGGCAGATGACATACTTGAAGAATTTGGGTTCAATCTGGATCGCATAAAAGACCTTAATGTCCTGAAGGACAAGTCAAACATTTTCTCTGATATGGATGAATCAGAAAAAAAAGTCTATGAGGTTTTAGGGGATTATCCTGTTCATATAGATGAAATCGTCAGGACAGTCTCCATGAAAACAGGGGAAGTTTCGGGTATTTTGATGAAAATGGAATTAAAGAGCATTGTCAAGCAGCTTGCTGGTAAAATGTTTATAAGATAGTTGCTGAAGTCGATTCAGAAGATTTTTTTATTTATTACTTCGGCAATAGTATATGTCAATGTTGTCATTCCGGCGAAAGCCGGAATCCATAATCAATTCGAATGGATGCCCCCGGATCATAGTCCGGGGCAGGCTTATCAAGTCCGGCATTACGGTTGAGGTTTTTAATCGCCGCATTAATAAACTGGCAGAGGACAGCCTGCGCCGTCAAAAATCCGAACTGGTAATTTGAAGAGTCATGACAGAGTGCCTGTGTTCCACGCTCAGACAAACAGATATCGGGAGAAGGGGGATATGAAATTCTCCAATTACCAGGAAAAACAAAAATTTAGAATCAGGGTATAAGAATGTCAAGAAACCTGCTTATTATTGAGTCTCCAGCAAAGGCCAAAACCATTAAAAGATATGTGGACCGGGATTTCATAATTATGGCATCGGTCGGCCATCTCAAAGATCTTCCCGTAAGCAGGCTCGGAGTAGATATCGATAACGATTTCCAGCCTGAATACGTTACTATTAAAGGAAAGACTAAAATTCTCAAAGCCCTGAAGGACGCGGCAAAACAGGCCGAAAACATTTACCTGGCCCCTGACCCTGACAGAGAGGGAGAGGCAATCGCCTGGCATATTGCACAGGAAATTGAAAAGGGAAAGGCAAATATATTTCGGGTTCTATTCAACGAACTGACCGCAAGGGCCATCAAAAACGCAATAGCCTCGCCACAGACGCTTAATAAAGAAAGGTTTGAATCCCAGCAGGCGCGCAGAATACTTGACCGCCTTGTTGGATACCAGATTTCCCCTTTGCTGTGGTCCAAGGTTAAACGGGGATTAAGTGCGGGCCGTGTTCAGTCAGTAGCCGTTAAAATGATCTGTGATCGTGAAAAGGAGATACAGGCATTTGAACCTCAGGAATACTGGTCCCTGACAGCCCGCCTTGAATCGGAACAACCTCCTGAATTTGAGGCCAGGTTCTGGAAATATGAAGGGAAAAAAACCGATCTTAAAAACAGAGATCAGACATTTAACCTGCTCAGGGAACTTGAAGGCCTGCCTTTTAAAGTACTGAGTGTAACAAAGAAAAAGAAACAGAAAAATCCTCAGCCGCCTTTTATTACCAGTTTTCTTCAGCAGGAAGCATTTAACAGACTCAGGTTTTCGGCAAAAAAGACCATGTCAGTTGCACAGAGTCTTTATGAAGGAATAGAGCTTGGCAATATGGGCCAGACAGGTCTTATCACCTACATGAGAACAGATTCCTTCCGGATTTCGGATGAGGCAGTTTCCCAGGCCAGGGACTATATCAGCAAAACATTTGGGAGTGAATATATTCCCGCCAGACCAAACTTCTTTAAAAGTCGAAAAGGGGCACAGGAGGCACATGAGGCAATACGTCCTACCTCTGCAGATCTGGATCCGAAAAGCCTTGCCTCTTATCTTACAAAAGATCAGCTTTCTCTTTACAGCCTTATCTGGAAAAGGTTTCTTGCCTGCCAGATGACTCCTGCCATACTTGATCAGACAAAGGCCGAAATTATCGCAGGCAAGGCGTTATTTAATGCGTCCGGATCGGCGGTTGTCTTTAAAGGCTATACAGCATTATATGAAGAAGGCCCGAAGGATTCTGGAGACGGAAGCGGCGAAGAATCTCAACTGCCTCCATTGAAGGAAGGTCAAAATCTGAAACTTATCAAGCTGGATCCCGCCCAGCATTTCACACAGCCGCCTCCAAGATTTACCGAGGCAACACTTATAAAGGCATTGGAATCCAACGGAATCGGGCGGCCTTCAACATATGCTGCGATTATTGCAAATATCAGCGGCCGTGAATATGTAATCCTCGAAAGTAAACGCTTCAAACCTACAGAATTGGGCTTTCTGGTTACGGATCTTCTGGTCAGGAGCTTTCCCGAAATCCTCAGCACTGAATTTACTGCACAGATGGAAGATAATCTTGACAGGATTGAGACAGGAGAGGTGAGATGGAATAAAGTCCTGAAGGATTTTCATGACTCATTTCACACAGATCTTGAGAAAGCAGCCAGAGAGATGAAGGGAGAGGTATTAACTGACATTTCCTGCGAAAAATGCGGTAAGCCCATGGCGATAAAATCGGGCAGGAACGGGCTTTTCCTTGCTTGTACTGGATATCCGGAATGCAGGAATACAATGAACTACAGGCGGGATGAAAAAGGGAAAATTATAGCTGAAAATGCCACCATTGAGAGAATAGAGAAAGGGGTTTGCGACAAATGCGGCAGGCCGATGATTGTCAGGAATGGAAAATTCGGCCCTTTTGTTGCATGTTCCGGTTATCCTGAATGTAAAAACATATGGACAGCAGAACCGGTTAATACTAATGTTCCCTGCCCGAACACGGAATGCCCGGGCATGCTTATTGAAAAGACATCAAAAAGAGGCAGAAAGTTTTACTCGTGCAACCAGTATCCGTCATGCAGTTTTGCCATGTGGGATGAGCCGGTAAATGAAACCTGTCCGGAATGCGGGACTCCTGTTTTGGCGGTAAAATCCAGAAAGGGATCAACACCTCTTATGGTATGCCGCAAAAGAGGGTGTACTTTCTCGAAACCTGTTACCCCCGATAAAAGCTAAATTTGAAAATCCTAATCAGGAGGGCAGATTTTCTCAATATCCTCGTGGCTTATCACCTTTGCTTTCCCTTTGGTAAAAACGCAGATCCGTGCTACATCATCAATTTCTTCAGCGGCATTCAGGGCTTCTTTAAGATCTTTTCCCAGCGTCACAAGGCCGTGATTCTGAAGGACGAGGGCCTTGCGTGTGGGCAAGGACAATTCCCGTGTAACGGTTTCTGCAAGGACCCTTGTTCCCGGAACCATAAAGGGGAGCATAGGAAGGGGATGAGCATGATAGACAAATCCCGGAGTAAGAGGAGGAAAGGTATCAGGAGCAGGGAACAGGGTGCTGGATGCGGCTATGATATAAGCGCCGTGGACATGGCAGACTACGTTTATATCCTGTCTCTCCCTGAGAAGGCCAAGGTGCATGCCGGCCTCCATGGTTGGTTTTGCTCCCTCAAGCACCTGGCCATCCATATCTACGGTTACTACCATATCAGGGGACATATCCCGCAGGGAACAGCCGGTAGGTGTAAGATACACCTTCCCTCCAACTCTTAAAGAAAGATTACCACCTGAACCGGTGACAAGGCGTCTCTCATATAGAAGGTGACAGGCCTGACAGAAACCTTCTTTGGACGCCGACATGAAATTCTCCTTCTTGTTTATCGCTTCCATATTACGAATTCCTTCCGTTCAAAATGGTTTATGAAATATAATTCTAAAATAATATATGTCATATTTCAAATGTTTTCCATCTTCTGTTTTTAACAACATGTTAACATCGTTTTTGTTGCACTTTAAAGCGCTTCATGCCCTAATGACAGACATGAATCAGGGTTTATTATGTTTATGTCTGTTTACGTCTTGACCATAAACCTGTAATATGAGATATATAGAAGAAAAGCACTTTTGGTTTAAACCGGTGTCTAAATAATAGCAATTGCTGCGTTATTGTTGTGCCGGTAAATGGTGTAATTAAGGGTTTTAATCGAAAAGGTCTCCATTACAGCTGTCTTTCATCTCTTTTTTCTATGAAAATCGTCCAGTTTTATGATGACATGTCCATTCGTTTAGGGTTAATCAGAGGGAATGGTGTAAGCCCGTTTTCCTTTGAAGGGGATATGATTGATTTTATCCGGAGCGAACAATCACCATTAATATCTGAAGATGCTGTTTCTATTGAAAGGTTGAAATTTGCGCCTCCAGTTATTAATCCTTCCAAAATCATTGCCATAGGATTGAATTACAGAGATCATGCCGAAGAAAGCAAAGGGGAATTGCCTGAGGTTCCGCTGGTTTTTGCAAAATTTCCGAGCACCCTGATAGCCAATAATGATTTAATTGTATGGGATGAGAAAACTACTGAAAAGGTGGATTTTGAGGCTGAACTGGCCGTTATTATCGGGAAAAAAGTTAATGGCTGCACCGAAAAGGAAGCCCTCGAAGCTGTTTTCGGATATACATGCGCCAACGATGTTAGTGCAAGGGATCTGCAATTTGGTGATGGTCAATGGATCAGAGGCAAATCTCTTGATACATTCTGCCCTCTTGGACCATGGATTGTAACCAGAGATGAGATACCTGAACCTCATTCTCTCAGAATATGCTGCTGGCTTAACGGCAGGCTGATGCAAGACAGCAATACCCGGCTAATGATATTCAGCATTCCGTCATTAGTTGCTTTTCTGTCCAGGCATTTCACTCTATTTCCAGGTGATATTATCATAACAGGCACCCCCCATGGGGTAGGTGCATTTCGAAAGCCCCCGGTATATATGAAAAACGGAGATGAAGTGACAGTTGAAATAGAAAAGATCGGACGCCTTGTAAACTATTGCCGGACAAGGAAGACGGGTGATGCATAAAAAGCCGTGACTGAAAGTTTTATTAAACCGGATTTTTTGATAATCTGTCTTTGGTTGCTGGACAGTTAAAACAGAGTTTTCCGGAAAAAACAGGAAATATGGAAGAAAGAATTTTTGTCGAATCCCAGGGCCTGAAAATTGAGGGTATTTTTGATAAGCTGCCTGGTGAGAAGTCAGCACTGGTTACACATCCGCACCCTCTTTTTGGCGGAAATATGAACAACAATGTCGTAGAATCAATAGTTCAGGCCTATAAAGATAATAACTACAGTACATTGAAGTTCAACTTCAGAGGCGTGGGGCAGAGTGAGGGGACTTATGATCAGGGAGTCGGTGAAGTTGAAGATGTAAGGGCCTGCATTAACTTCCTGCATGAACAGGGCAAATCATGCATACAGCTTGGAGGATATTCATTCGGGGCATGGGTAAATGCACGCGGCCTTGACGCATTTCCTCATATAGACTGCATGATCATGATTTCTCCACCTGTTCAGTCAATGGACTTTTCATTTCTCAACTTCAGCCCTGAAATAGAATTGGTAATAACAGCATCGGAAGACGATATTGCCCCGCCTTCAATAATTGAAAGAATGCTCCCTGCATGGAATCCTGAAGCCCGTTTTAAAATTATCAATGGCGGGGATCATTTCTATTGGGGAAAAACAGCTGAATTAAAAGGCATAATAAATGAGTATTTGCGCGCAAAGACATAGGCTGACAACATGCTGTTGTCAGGAAGCCCTTTAAAAACAAATTAATTCGGAATTTTATAGTACATGGAGGGGTTATTTTTTATATTTATTTAGCCATTTTATTTTGTGAAAATTATCATTGGAGATAAATTTTTGCAGGAGGATATTGCTTAACAGTTTCTGTAAATTCTATGATTTTCAATTCACCAACATGCGAAGGAGGTCAGTTTTATGGATTTTCTGTCCGCGAATGAACTTAGGTCTCTGATGCAAAAACAGGTCGGAATATGTATTTCAATTTATATGCCTGCGCTCGGAAAGGGGGTAGAAGCCCAGCAGAATCAAATTCGGTTCAAGAACCTTTTAAGAAATGCTGAAGAAAAACTGATATTGAATGATTTAAGTTCTTCTGAAGTATCTGCCTTGATTTATCCAGCACAACAACTCTTAAATGATCCGTCGTTTTGGCGTAAACAATATTTAGGACTTGTTTTATTCATCTCTCAGGAAGTATTTCTTCACTATCGGCTTCCTCAAAGCTATGAAGAATTAGTTGTAGTATCAGACCGTTTTCATACTAAACCTTTGATTCCCCTTCTCAGGGGAAATGCGGGGTATTTCATACTTTCGGTAAGCCAGAAGAATGTAAAACTGTTTAAGTGTTTTCAATATACTATTGAAGAGGTTAAGGTTGAGGGTCTTCCTGAAAATCTTGATGACGCCCTTAATCTTGATGATTTTGAAAAGCATCTGCAACTGCATACCGGAGCAGAAGACACAAAGGCAAAGATTCTTCGTTATCTTCAACATATTGACAGAGGTCTGCATGGTTATTTAAGGGATAAGAGGGGACCTCTTGTATTTGCCGGTGTTGATTACCTTTTTCCCATCTTCAGGGAGGCAAATACTTATTCAAATCTGCTTGATGAATCTATTCCTGGAAACCCTGACATGCTGGATCCAAATAAACTTCATGAGCTCGCCTGGCCTATTGTTCAGCCGGGTTTTAATAAAGATATGGCCGATGCAATTTCAAAATACCGGCAGAATGCTGGTACAGGCCTTGTTTCGAATGATGTAAAAGAAATTGTAAAGGCAGCTCATCATAAACGTGTCGCAGTTCTGTTTGTTTCAGTTGGAGTCCAGCAATGGGGAACTTTTGATCCGGAGACTGACGAAATTACTTTAGCCGATAACGCCGCGTCAGGACATGAGGATCTGCTGGACTTTGCTGCAATACAAACCTTTTTGAACAGGGGCAAAGTCTATGCTGTTGATCCGGAAGAAATACCCGATGAAGCACAGATTGCAGCAATTTTTCGATATTGATTTTCTTCTTTTTCCTGATGACAGCGGATTATAAGCTGCTTCTTTGTCAGAAAGCAGCGGCTAATAATGAAATCTTCAACGTTGAAGCATTTTACCCCAAATTCAGATCCAATGGGAGTTTACAGGAAACCCGGAAGGGGGGTACCACAAGGCAGCCCCCTTTCAACACTTTTAGCCAATATCCTTCCCGATGATCTCGACAATACCGCTGACATTGCCGTATTTATCAATACCAGACTGTCCTCCCGCCGCCTTTAATGTGTCATTCCGCAGGCGGCTTATCAGGCATATAGCTGCATTTACATGATATTTTTGGTAAAAATATAATTGCCTGCCATAAAAAAGCTGAATCATACTGTATATTATGAAGCAGGATTATCTGATCCTGCAAACTAAATACCTGCTGAAAAAATGAAAAGACAGGGGCATCCGTAAGCAATTGCTTCAAGGAACCCAAATCCATATTGACATGGCCAGTTCGTGTGGGGTATGTTTTTTTGGTCTTGAAAATTACTCATTCTCCTATGGCATTTAACTCAATTTGCGCACATAATTTATAAGGATTAAATATGAAAACTTATCTTGTCACCGGCGGGGCCGGATTCATCGGAACAAACTTCATCCGGCATTCACTCACAGTGAGGCCCGACTGGAGAATAGTAAACCTTGACGCCCTCACTTACGCCGGCAATCCTGCCAGCCTTGAAGACCTTCCCCCTGACCAGGCTGAAAGATACCGTTTTATCCACGGAGAGATCTTTAACTTCTCCCTGCTCGACAGTATTTTCTCGGAAGAAGATTTCAGCGGCGTTATCCATTTTGCCGCTGAATCTCATGTGGATCGATCAATCCTTGGGCCTGAGGCATTTGTAAAGACAAACGTTGAAGGTACGTTCCGCATGCTTGACGCTGCGTTAAGGTTCTGGCGGAATAAAGGGAACCCTGAGCAGTTCCGCTTTCTTCACATATCAACAGACGAGGTTTACGGAAGCCTCGGACCCGAAGGATATTTTACCGAACAGACTCCCTATGACCCGTCAAGCCCTTATTCAGCATCAAAGGCCGCATCGGATCACTTTGCGAGGGCATACTTCCGCACATATGGCCTTCCCACCCTGATCACAAACTGCTCAAACAATTACGGGCCTTATCAGTTTCCGGAGAAACTCATACCCCTGATGCTGCTGAATATCAAAGAGGAAAAATCTCTTCCCGTCTATGGCGATGGAAGAAACGTACGTGACTGGCTCTATGTTATTGATCACTGTGATGCCCTTATCAGGGTCCTTGAAAAAGGGAAACAGGGAGAGACCTATAATATCGGCGGAGGTGCGGAGCGCCAGAATATCGAAATTGTTCACCTTCTGTGCGACATGCTTGACAGACGACTGAATCGTTCGGGCAAGGACTCAAGCAGGCGACTGATTCAGTTTGTATCTGACCGGCCTGGACATGACAGGCGATATGCGATTGATTCGACCAAGATACGGCAACAACTGGGATGGGCTCCAGGATACAATTTTGAGAATGCACTTGAAGCAACAGTAGACTGGTACCTGGAACACATGGAATGGGTTGAGTCGGTGAGAAGCGGAAACTACCGTAAATGGATTGAGCTCAACTATCTTAACCGGAGCTGATAATGAATCAAGTCAAACGGAATCAGACATGAAAATTTTTGTGGCCGGCGGCAATGGACAGCTTGGATGGGAATTGAACGGAAGGGCCGGAGATCATGGCCTTGAGATATTATCCCTGGATCTTCCTGAAATAGATATAGCCGACCCGGTTTCAGTAAAAAAAACCGTGTCTCAGTCAGGAGCGTCCCTTGTTATCAATGCGGCGGCCTATACTGCGGTCGACAAGGCTGAATCAGAAGAGGACATTGCATATTCCGTAAACAAAGACGGCCCTGCTTACCTGGCTTCGGCATGCAAAGAGGCGGGCATTCCCCTTATCCATGTCTCCACTGACTATGTGTTTGACGGAAGCAAAAATGGGCCATACCTTGAAACCGATCCTGTCTCCCCTTTAGGTGTCTACGGCAGGAGCAAGGCAGCAGGAGAAGAGGAGATAAGAAGCCGCCTGCAGGAGCACATCATATTGCGAACGGCCTGGCTCTACGGCATTCACGGCAGCAATTTCGTCAAAACAATGCTCCGCCTGGGCAAAGAAAGACAGTCCTTGAGGGTCGTGTCTGATCAATATGGCTGTCCCACATATGCGTCAGACCTTGCGGAGGCAATACTTGCCATTTCTGAAAATCACCTTGAAGGCCGGAAAATCGTATGGGGAACATACCACTTCTGCGGGGGAGGGTTCACTACCTGGCATGGTTTTGCAGAGGAGATTTTCCGCATTGCATGTCGTTACCAGAGTTTTCAGGTAAAGGAAATAGTCCCCATAGGCACATCAGAATATCCCACTGCGGCCAAAAGGCCTCATAATTCAGTCCTTGATTGTTCTTTGCTCCGGAAAAATTTCGGAATCATCCCCCACCCCTGGGAGGAAAGCCTTGCCGTTATGATAGAAAAACTGCTTGGGAAACAGCCTGATGAACCGGAAGATAATGGAAAGACCGGCTGAGGCAATGTTTTTAAGGCTGTCAGAAACAGTAAATGCAGTTATTATATGCCTTTTTGTTTTTTTGTTATCCGGTTGCGCAGGCCCATCCCTTCGTCCTGAACAGAAAGATAATATATGCGAGATATTTCGTGAAAACCCTAAATGGTACAGGGATGCCGATAAATCGCGTGTAAAATGGGGTATTCCGGTGCCGGTACTGATGTCCGTTATGTATCAGGAGTCTGGCTTTATGGCAAAGGCCAAACCTCCCCGTAATACCTGCCTTTGGATTTTCCCCGGCCGTCGGCCGTCTTCCGCTTACGGCTATGCGCAGGCCAAGGATGAGACATGGAATCAGTACCGAAAAGACTCGGGGAACAGAGGCGCAGACAGGGATGATTTTAAAGATGCCATTGATTTTATAGGATGGTATTGTGACTTCAGCTTCAAAAGGTGCGGGATTTCCAGGGAAGACGGATACAATCTCTATCTGGCCTATCACGAGGGGCATGGGGGATTTAACAGGAAGACATTCCAGAAAAAGAAATGGCTGATGGATGTGGCCTCAAAGGTTCAAAAGAGGGCGAACTCATATAAAAGCCAGCTTGCCTCGTGTGAAAGGGAATTTGTCAGGAAGGGAGGGTGTTGCCTGTGGCCCTTTTAGATAAGATCAGCATTCTCGATAATCCTGTCCAGGAATACGCCTGGGGGTCTAAAACCCTAATACAGGACCTCCTCGGATTGTCAATATCTTCTGGAAAGCCCATGGCCGAACTCTGGATGGGGGCACATCCCGGTGCCCCTTCGAGGGTATCAATTGACGGGGAATGGAAAGCCCTGCCTGAAGTGATAGCAAATGATCCTGATCTCATACTCGGAAAGGATGCTGCCCGAAGATACTCGGGCAAACTGCCCTTTTTATTCAAGGTGCTTGCCGCTGACAGACCTTTGTCAGTACAGGTCCACCCTGACAAATTTCAGGCAAGGGAAGGATTTTCAAGGGAATCCGAGCTCGGGATTCCATTGAATTCGCCGGAGCGCAGCTTCAGGGACGAAAACCATAAACCTGAAATCCTGTGCGCACTTACCCCTTTCCAGGCGCTCAAGGGTTTTCGGGATATAAATGACATCCTGATGCTTATGGAAAAGGTCAGGTCGCCCATTGTTTCTGATGAAATGGACCGTTTCATAAGAAACCCCGGCATTTCAGGGCTGAAGCGCTTCTATACATCTCTCATGACAATGGACAGAGAGGCGCAGCACAAGGCTGTAGAAAATGCAGTAGGCCTTGCCCGGAAATTTGCAGACAAAGACAGGGAATTTCACTGGATGGTTGAGCTTGATCAGGAGTATCCAGGCGACATAGGGGTATTCTCGCCCCTTATCCTTAATCTCGTGCAGATAGAGCCTGGAGAAGCTATATATCTCCCGCCGGGAAAGCCCCATGCATATCTTCATGGAGCGGGCATGGAACTGATGGCCAGCTCTGATAATGTTATCAGGGGCGGCCTGACACCTAAAAAGGTCGATGTTCCGGAACTGTTGAGAGCTGTAAGGTTTGAAACAGACGATGCCCGGCTCATAAACCCGGTTACTCTCAGCAGCAATGAAAGGATCTATTCTGCCCCTGCTGAAGAATTCCGGTTGTCTGAAATCTCAACAACGGAGGGCAATCATTTCACAAGCCCTGAATCACGTAACGTGGAAATAATGATATGCATCAGGGGTGAGGCTGATATTACAGATCTGGGGAGCGGGGAATCCCTGAAAATCAAGAAAGGGACTTCTGTAATTGTACCCTCAATTGTTTCCCGCTACCTGATTAAAGGCATTTCCACCATTTACAAGGCTTCGGTGCCAGGTCTTTCCCCTGCTTTATTTTGAGAAAGTCGTCAAAATATTCATTAAGAACGGAACGCAGATTACGCCAGAGATAATAGACACTGAAACAAATGAATCTCGATTTGAGACCTTATCCCTTATAAAAACATTGTAAAAAATGATTACCAAAATACCAGACGTTACGCCTTCACAATCAGTCTGATCGACAATTAATTTTTTGAAGTTGACATATACAAAAACGCCTTACCTCTCGAAACTTCAACTTAAAGGCAGATATGTTTTTCTCCGCCTGCGGCCAGGGGTTCAATCGCAGCAGTGACCAGGTCAAGGGAAACATCTGTTCTGCGGAAATTACCACCTTTTCAGGAAACGGTTTGAAATCAAAAATGACAGACGAAAAAAGCGGCTTGTATGCTATCCTGCGCACAAGCTCCTGCACGTATTTTTTCCTGTCATCTGAAGCATCAAGCATGGTTTCCTCTTCATAAGGCCTTTTTTTTGTAGATTAAGATTCACTGGCGTGTACAAAACACAAGCTGTTCATTTTTCTTGAACTACCGAACTTCGTTCTCTTATATTTGCCTCGATTAAAAACACAACATATTGTATTTTTAATTGACATATACCGCTATAATTTGTATAAAGTTCATAATATCATATCACTTCTTTCACTGTCGTTATTCAAAAATAAATTGATGCACCTATAATTTAGCAGTTAAAAGCGATAAAACGGATGGACAGACGGAGTTTTTTGGCAAAAGGCAGTTTATTGCTCCTTGGCAGTCTTCTGGGAATGAACAGTTTTGCAAAGGCCTTTGCCGCGCTGCCCGGGATAGCCCTGATCATAGATGATATTGGCCCAAGCTATGCTCGGGCAAAGCAGTTCCTTGATCTCGAAGTGCCTATAACCTATTCAATACTGCCGCACTTTGCAAATTCCTTCAATCTTGCGATAGAAATCCACAGCAGAGGACACGAGATCATGCTCCATCAACCTATGGAACCATATAACTCCAGTATAGATCCTGGCCCGGGCGCATTGTATGTTGGTTATGATTCTGTAAGAATAATGAATATTATGCAGGAAAACCTTTCGAGCCTTCCCTATATTTCAGGGATAAACAACCATATGGGTTCAAAATTCACCGAATGCCAGGAGGAAGTCAAAAAGGCTCTGAATGTCATAAGATCAACTGATCTGTTCTTCATTGACAGTCTCACATCATGCCATTCCATCGCCTACAAGACTGCCAGGAGGCTTAATATCGCCTCGGCCTGCAGAAACATATTCCTTGACAATATACCTGAGGAAACAGCAATAATCCGGCAGCTTGCCAGGCTTAAAAAACATGCACTCAGGTACGGTGGTGCAATAGGCATTGGGCATCCCTATCCTGAAACTGCAAGGGCAATATCCCAATTCCTGAACGGGCATGAGAACACAGATAAGATGCTGGTTTATGCTTCCCGGTTACTCAAATGATACAGGGCAAGTGCTTCACTCAGAACCGCCTATAATAACTGAATCGATTTTGTATCCGGCCTCTTTCAAGTTGGCAAGAATTCCATCCGGTTGATCCGTCTGAATGCGGACAATAAGCATTGTACCTTTTCCCTGTTCAATCTTCGGTGTAATAACGCTTACTATATTAACGCTGCTTTTCTTAATTATTTGTGCAATATCAAGCAGTTGCCCGGGTGTATCAGGCAAGTCGAAGGTTATGCGTGTCCAGACATCTGTCTTAAAACCCATCGCCTCGACAAACAGTTCAAGTATATCATTTGTAGCTATAATACCTACCAGTTTTTCGCCATCAACTACAGGAAGAGCTCCGATCCTGTTTTCATACATCATCTTTGCAGCGCGCTCAATTATCATATCAGGTTCAGCAAGAAACAGTTTTTCGCTCTTCAACATCAGGTCTTTGACTTTTTTCCTGCTTAACACAGTAATCAACTCTCTTACACTTAAAACAGTAGATTCCGCTGCCCCCTGCTTGAGCAGATCCCGGTCGGTAACCATTCCGAGCAGTCTGTCGTTATCATCCACAACCGGAAGATGCCGAATCTTTTTGTCCCTCATAATTGTAAGGGCATCAAGAAAAGAGGCATCAATTTTGAGTGTTTCCGGATATTCAGTCATTACTTGTCTGACATACATTGGCAGCTCCTGATAATTATAAGATGTTGTTATTGGATCTAAATCAATCCCATTCTCTCTTATCTATGATAAGCTTTTCTGATTCAATAAAACCATCCCCTTCAACAAAATCCACCTCTATTCTCAACTTTACAACATTTCTTAGAGCATCCTCAATACTTCTTTTGAAATTATCATTATGAACCGCAGATGGCTGGAGCTTGGCCAGCAGTGTAATGCTGTCTCTATGTTCAGATCTCTCAACGATCAACTGGCACCTTTCAATTTCAGGAAATCCACTCATAGCCTCAGTTATCTGTGAAGGATGAATAAACATGCCCCTTACCTTTGTAAGCTGATCTACCCTGCCCAGAATCCTGCCCAGGCGTGATGAGGTCCGGCCGCAATCGCATTGTTCGTCAATTAAATAAGACAGATCTCCGGTCGCAAAACGAATCAGCGGATATTCCCTGCAGAAATTCGTGGCCACGATTTCCCCTATCTTACCCGGAGGAAGAGATTCCCTCGTCTCAGGATCCAGGATTTCAACAATAACATCTTCCGGGACATGCATTCCGCTGCATGACCTGCATTCAAAGCCCAGACATCCTATGTCGGCGGTTCCATAACTCTGGAGCAGCCTCATACCAAAACTATCCTCCAGGTTCTTACGCAATCTCTCAGATAACATCTCCGCAGCAACAAAACCATATTTAAGCTTCATGTCTTTTTTCAAATCATAACCAAGGCTTATAGCTTTTTCAGACAGGCTGTGCAGAAAGCTTGGCGTGCCAAGATAGGCATTAACCTTAAGTCTGGCCATAAGCTCTATCTGTACATCGGTATTTCCTGGCCCTGATGGAATAACGGTAGCGCCTATTCTGTTCAGTGAATCATCAAGCCAGAACCCGAAAAGAGTCATATGATAACTGAATGTATTTATGGCAATATCTCCAGGGCCAATTCCTATTGCGCGAAAGGCCTGCGCCCACCTTGTGTCTTCGTATACCCTTTCTCCCGGCTCATAGATCGGACCAGGGGATCTGTAAATCCTGCGTATATTTTTTTGGTCAACACCAAGCATACCGCCAAAAGGGGGATTTTTTACCTGGGTATTTAAGATATCATTTTTGTCAAATGTACTGAGCTTTTCCAGGTCATTAATTTCCCGGAAATCATGAGGCGAAAGATCCAGGGCGTCAAACCTCTCCCTGGCTGCCGCTGAATTATTACAGGCATATTCAATAATATCGACAAGCTTCCGTGTCAGACTTCTTTTCCGCTGTTCAATCGGAGCTGTTTCACTCTCATAATCCAGAAAACTGTTATTCACATCCACCTTTACTAATCCCCTGACGGTTAAGTAAGCCACCTTTTTCTGCGTTTGTAGTGTTTGACGTCTCTGTAGCTTCTCTTTGTCCCAACCTCTGTAAGCCCAAGATAAAACATCTTAACGTCTTCGTTATCTTTCAGTTTCTCCACTGTATCATCAAGCACAACCTTGCCGTTTTCCATAATATATCCGTAATCGGCAATGGATAACGCAACACGGGCATTCTGTTCAACCAGAAGTATGGTTACCTGCTTTTCCCGATTGATCGTTTTTATGATCTCAAATATTTCACTCACCAGAAGGGGGCTCAACCCAAGGGAAGGTTCATCAAGCATCATTAATATGGGCTTGGCCATCAAGGCTCTGCCTATGACAAGCATCTGCTGTTCCCCGCCGCTCAGATATCCGGCCAATTGGTTTCTGCGTTCCCTCAGCCTTGGAAAGTAGCTGAAAACCATATCAATGTCATCTTTGATATTTTTTCCGCTTTTTCTCGTTGCAGCGCCGGCAACCAGATTTTCAGTAACCGTAAGGTTCTCAAAGACACGCCTTCCCTCCATCACCTGAAATATACCGCTTCGGACAATATGGTCCGGCGCCTTTTTATCTATGCGCTCCCCTTTAAAAGTAATTTTCCCGTCAGTAACCTTGCCTTCCTCGCCCTTCAAAAGTCCGGAGATAGCCTTGAGTGTCGTCGTCTTTCCTGCTCCATTGGCGCCTAACAAGGCAACTATCTGGGGTTCATTTACAACCATCGACATCCCCTTGAGAACAAGGATAACGTCATCATAAATAACTTCAATATTGTTTAACTCTAATAAAGCCATAATAAATAATGGTTAAAACCCTTAACCAGATCTTATTGCAGTGTTCGAATATTATTACTCCGGCGAATGAACTCCCCGCAGCAAGCTACGGGGTATCAACCGTCATTCCGGCGAAAGCCGGAATCCAGAAACATGCTTTACTGGATCCCCCCGAAACGAGGTCCG
>JAFGMQ010000255.1 GCA_016927455.1 Deltaproteobacteria bacterium | reverse complement strand
ACTTTCGGAACAGGCAAATGGCACAATGAAAAGAGCGCTTTTGAAGCCTCTTTTCAAAAAGGGAAAAGTGTATTTCTGGGAGGGATGGCTAATCATTTCAATGTTCCCTGTAATGATATTGGAGCCGATGGAAAACTCTATCCTTCAACAAAAGATGGTTTCTCGACGGATATCTTTGCCGATGCCGCTATTGAATTCATAACCAGCTATCCCACTGGTAAAAGAGAGGCTCCATTCTTCTGTTATGTTGCTTTCACAGCCCCTCATGATCCCTATTCACCACGACACGATTTTATAGGCCGGTATAACCCCGATTCAATACCCCTTCCCGGAAATTTCCTGCCGCTCCACCCTTTCGCTTTCGACGATCTGACTGTGAGGGATGAGAATCTCTCCCCGTGGCCACGTACACCGGAAATAATCAGAGAAGCACTTTCAGACTATTATGGACTTATTACTCATCTCGATGAGAGGGTGGGGGACATTATTCAGTCTCTTAAAGATAACGGACTATGCAGCAATACCATAATTGTATTTGCTGCTGATAACGGTCTTGCGATCGGGAGCCACGGACTCCTTGGCAAGCAGAATCTTTATGAGCACAGTATGAAAGTTCCTCTTATAATTGCCGGCCCTGGAATACCGGAAGGGGAGATATCGGATGCCCTGGTTTACCTGTTCGATCTTTTTCCAACCCTTTCGGAATTATGCTCAGTATCTTTGCCAGTAAACATTGATGGTAAGAGCCTTATGCCCATTATTACAGGTGAATCAGATCATATCCGGAAAACTCTCTTTACTGCATACAGGAACACTGTCAGGGCTGTCAGAAGCGATAAATGGAAGCTGATCAGATACCCGGAAAGGAATTATTCACAACTCTTCGACCTTGAGAAAGATCCGCTTGAATTAAATAATCTCTCATCCGATTCCATGTATAGATCAAATTATGAATTACTTATGAATGAATTACTTGCATGGCAGATTGCCGCTAATGATACTATTCAGCTCACGGCTCCGGAAATACTCCCGATGGAATATGATCATACTTTACTGGTGCGCAGGCCGGATAAATGGCAGCCTGAATACATACTTAAGAAATATTTTGCTGATACTATGGATTGAAAACCTGGATTAATTGTCTGATTGGACCACTGTGTTCAATGTGGTGATAAAAGTTTACCGCAGAGGACACAGAGAACCACGGAGAGGAGACTTTTGATTTTACCTGATATACCTTGAACTATGAAAAGAAGAGACTTTCTTACCAGAGCGCTTATAGCAGGAGGCAGTATGAGCCTTGGATTAGGCTGCAGGAGGGACAGTTACATTCAGTCGCCTGAGAAACAGCCTGTTCCTGGATCTGCTTCAGCGGGTTTGACAGGCAGGACAATATCAGAACCTGCCCGGCAGATACCTGTCCTTGCTGAGACAGATGTTCTTGTTGTTGGCGGCGGTCCGGCAGGAACCGCAGCGGCTATCGCTGCAAGCAGGGCTGGCGCCGAAACCTGGCTCGTTGAAAGGTATAACCATCTGGGTGGCCTGTGGACAGGCGGCCTTGTACTGCCGCTTCTCTCGACCCATGCAGTTGACAGGCGGAACCGCAGAAAACAGGTCATATTTGGTATTGGAGGAGAGATGGCCCAACGATTGAAAGACCTCGGCATGTCAATATCCGAGGTAAATCCAGTTGTCGATCCGGAAGCAGCCAAATATGTTCTGGATGAGATGATAAGTGAATCGGGAGTCAAAATGCTATACCATGCCTGGGCAACAGGAGCAATAATGGAAGAGAATGTCATCAAAGGGGTGTTTATTGAAAGCAAATCGGGCCGGATGGCTATACTTGCAAAAATAGTGGTTGACTGTACCGGCGACGGGGACATCTATCACTTTGCAGGTGAACAATACGACATGATGAACTACCATATCGGGCTTGTTCACAGACTCGGGAATATTGACAGGATAAAGGATCCTTCAGCGCTTCCCGACGGCCTTGATCTGGGAAGCCCCACACCTGTCAAAAGCGTTAACTGGGTCAACATGCAGGGACGTCGCGATCAGAACGGGGTAGATGTGCTGAACCTGTCGAAACTCCAGATGGATTATCGTAAGGAGATCTGGGAGAAGACTCAGAGAATACGTTCCACTCCGGGATTTGAAGAGGTTTTCCTGGTTGATACAGCTTCACAGATGGGAGTAAGGATGTCGCGTATTCTCGAAGGTGAATACAGGCTGACACTTGAAGACACAATGACTTTTAAGGCTTTCCCCGATGTGATAGGAATAAGCGGTGCATGGACAACGATGATGTACAAAGGCAGGGCTGTAAAACCTGAAGAGAGGCCTTACTGGCAGATACCTTACCGCTCATTGCTTCCCCGAAGTACAGAAAACCTTATTGTTGCGGGTCGTTGCTTCTGCTTCGAAAGAGACCTTGTTGAAGATACACGCATTATAGGAACCTGTCTGGTTACCGGCCACGGAGCAGGTGCCGCTGCTGCCATTGCTTCAAAAAAAGGAATAAGTGCCCGGGAAGTTAATACGAAAGAACTGAAAAACCTTCTCTCTGAACAAGGCGTATGGCTCGGATAAAAATCAGAACCGGTCCGGCAGGTATACGCTTGATATCAACCCTGCTTGCCACGTTGCTTGCCCTTCCTTTGACGTGGGGAATATTCACTGGTTTCTATCTGTGGTTAAGTCCTTTTATCATGTTTAATGCTGTGCTGACCCTCAAGGGTTTTATTTTTCTTAACACTGTTGCTTTGGCAGTCCTGGTTACAGCCTTTCTTAAAAAGCGGTTTTTCTGTGTTTATCTCTGTCCCGTCGGTTACACCTGCGATACTATTTCCCGGGTATCGCCTTTAAAAGCATCCTGTCTCAAAAAAATCCCGGATATCAGCCAGTGGATAGCCCTGATTTCAATTACATCTGCTGCAGCAGGCCTGCCTCTTTTTATTCTCCTTGATCCCCTGGCCCTTTTTCATGGATTCTTTACATCTCTGGCCGGAAATTCTGAACTTGCTGGCATACTTGCCCTGGCAGGATTTCCTCTTCTGCTAGCACTTCATTATTTCTTTCCAAATCTATGGTGCGCAAAACTCTGCCCCCTTGGAGGCCTTCAGAACATAGCCTGGGATCTGAGAAGTAATGTTCACTCATTATTCAGCGATGAAAATGAATCGAAACGGGGCTTTTCAGCAGGCAGACGTTATTTAATCTCTGCCGGTGCTGGTCTTGCTGCAGGATTATTTCTGCCAAAACAAATAAACCCTTACGGCAAACCATTAATCAGACCTCCCGGTTCTGTGCCTGAAGATACATTCAACACGCTCTGCATCCGCTGCGGCAATTGCATAAGATCGTGCCCTACAAAGATCCTCTTTCATGATATCAATACTTCCCGGCTTATATCTTTCATGACACCCGAGGTGAGGTTCAATAAAGGCTATTGCCTCGAGGATTGCAACCTGTGCAGCATGGTATGCCCTTCAGGAAGCATATCCCTGTTCGATACTAAGGACAAGAAGCAGATAATCATGGGCAAGGCAGAGATAGAACTTGATAAATGCTGGTTGTCGGACAACCGTGAATGCAACAGGTGCCAGATTTCGTGCAGGTACGATGCGCTTGCCATTGGTACGGGAGAAATAGGCAAGGAGGCTCTGCCGGTTATCGACCCTGAGCTGTGTACAGGATGCGGTGCCTGTGCAGTTATTTGTCCCCCTGGAGCGATAAAGATTAATCCGGTTGAGACAAAAGACAAGGTAAAAGTATTAATAATCCAGGCTTAAAATCATGAAGACATTAGCAGGAATAATGCCCCTTTTACTGCTTGGCGGTGCGGCACCAGCCCAGCAAAAACCCAATATCGTTTTTATCCTTACGGATGACCTCGGTTGGAAGGACCTCGGCTGTTACGGGAATAAATTTGCAGAGACTCCCAATATTGATTCACTTGCAAAAAGAGGGATCCTATTCACCCAGGCTTATGCTGCCTGCCCTGTAAGCTCACCCACAAGAGCATCAATAATAACAGGGAGATATCCGGCCCGACTTCAGTTGACAAATTTCATAGCAGGAAACAGAACGGATGCCTCTTCTCCTGTTCTTCCTGCACCATGGAAACCATATCTGGAATCCAGGGAAATAACAATTGCAGAGTTGCTGAGAGGTTCAGGTTATTCTACCGGAATGGCTGGCAAATGGCATCTCGGGAGTTACGACTCCATTGCACCATGGAACCAGGGATTTGATTATTCAAGAATGATCGGTAAAAACGGACTCGATTACTATAATTATTCAATTT
>JAFGMQ010000254.1 GCA_016927455.1 Deltaproteobacteria bacterium | reverse complement strand
TGGCACATGTACAGCAAGCTGTCCAGTAGCTGCAGTAAATGAAACCTTTAATCCAAGACGTATTATCCGGCTTGTCCTTTATGGATTCAAGGATGAAATTTTCAAAAGCGATTTTATATGGCTTTGTTCGAGCTGCTATGCGTGTCAGGAGAGATGTCCCCAGGGCGTAAGCATAACAGAGCTGATGACTGTTCTAAAAAATATGGCCTTTAAGGCAGGACACGCCCCATCAGGGATAAGAGCTCAAAATGATCTGATAAAAGGCCAGGGAAGGATCTATCCGATTGATGATTTTGACAACAAGAAGCGAAGCAAAGCAGGGCTGCCTCCGGTTCCGACTTCGTGTCCAGTGATAGAACAGCTGTTCCCGCAGCAGTAGGTTATGAAATATCGGGCAGACTTGTATTTGGATAAAATATAACCCCTGCCGGGATTTTATTGAGACATTCTTTATTCATACTATTGATGCATAAAATCCTCGATAAAGTCCGGACGCCTGATCTTCAATGATAACAAAAAATATATCTGAGGAATAAGTTTATGAAATATGCATTTTTTTTAGGATGTACGATACCAGCAAGGGCAAGAAATTATGAGCTTTCTGCAAGAAAAGTCGCTGAAAAGCTGGAAATTGAACTCGTAAATGTCGATGAATTCATCTGCTGCGGGTTTCCTATTAAGGCAAGCGACCAGATATCATCTGAAACCATGGCGGCCTACAACCTCTGCCTGGCTCAGGATAGAAAGCTTGATATCCTGACATTATGCAGTTCATGTGCTTCGGCCCTGACAGAAGTGTCACACAAACTGTCAGTGGACGGGCCTGCAAGGGAGGAGATTAATAAAGAGCTTTCCAAAGCCGGCATGGAATATCGCGGTGGTGTCAAAATCAGACATCTTGCGCGGGTTATATATGAAGATATTGACAGAGAAAAAATCAAAGGTCTCTTCACAAAGGATTTGAGTGATCTGAAAATAGCTGCTCATTACGGGTGTCACTATATCAAACCATCAGAAATCTATGAAGGTTTTGAGAATGTGGAAGATCCCAAATCAATTGACGAACTGGTAGCTTTAACCGGTGCAAAGCCTGTAGATTACAGAAATAAGAAGAGGTGTTGCGGAGGCCCCCTGCTTCCGGTCGAAGAAAATATTGCAGGCTCCGTAACAAAAGAAAAACTGGATGATATTTCCAGAGCCGGAGCCGATGCTATCTGTCTTGTATGTCCCTTTTGTTCGGTTATGTACGATGACAACCAGAAGAGTATTGAAGCAAAATACGACATCAACTATAACCTTCCGGTGTTGTATCTGACACAGATACTTGGTCTGGCAATGGGGTATGACAGAAAAGAATTAGGTCTGAATATGAATGTGGTGAAAACCAAAGATCTGCTTGGCAGATATTTCGAAGATGAAAAGGAATAGCGCTTACGACCTGGCTATTCGGCTAATTTCCTGCTTGCCTCATCAAACTTTTCGGCAATAAGGTTTTCGAACTCCTTTCCAAAGAAGCGGCGATTGCTTTGCAGCTGCCGTTTCTTTTTGTCCCAGTAAAGCCTAAGATCCTTACTGTTTTTAATTAATTCAAGGGCTTGAATAACTCCTGAAAACATTTCCATTTTCAGGCTATCTTTTCTCAGTTCATAGAGGTCGTTCAGCCTGTGCCTCAGGTCCTCAGAAAACCCAATTTCCTCCGAGTTTTTAATAAAGTCAGATACCAGGTTGTGCAGATCCGAAAAGTTATTTATGAAATCCATCTGTTTTTTTGCCTGATACAGGATCAGGTCGGCAATTTCGGTCAACCTTTTATCATAGGCATTTTTAAGCTGGAGCTTGTAGTCATCCGAATAAAAGGGATATTCATTTAACCGCTTTAAATTATCATCGTAAAAGTTTTTTAAATGACTAACATCGTTGATGGCATTCATGGATGAAATTATTTCGGCTATATTTATTCTGTCCTGGAAATCAATGGTCAGTACATTTGGAAAGGCTTCTTTTCTCAAAAAAACTCCTGAATCAGCCTTAAAAAATTCATCTGCTCGATATTCGCTTTCCCAGAGCATTTCAATTGATATGGCATTAAGGTGACTATTTACAGCTTCATATCTTTTCCCGATTTTTTCACTCATGCTCAAGAAATTTATACAGACAGGCGAATCCTTTGCCTTGAAGTCTTCGGATCCCAAAAGACCAATTAAAAGGAGCTTGGCCTGATTATTTGGAGTCAAATAGCCGCTGACTTTTTCATAGCCGAATATTCTAACCCTGTCGTCAACAAGCTTTTCCAGTATAAAATGCCTTATCTCCTCTTTCAGATTTTGAAAGGTGCTGTATATTTGCAAGGCCTCGCAGACCTCTTTCTCGAATGTATAATATCCTATGCTTGAAAAGGCCTTTTTCTTGTATATATACCTGAGAGGCACCTTCATGATAAAGTTTACAATATCCGAAAACTCAACATACCTGATCCCCTTCAATCTGAAGATACGTTCAAGTGAAAAGATCAGCTTGCCTGCTTTAATATATTTTGATTTCTCAGGAATCTCCGTCTGCCTGGATTTCAGATACTCAGAAGGTGAAATCCCTTCAGGGAGGCCATGAGTCTGAAAATTTTCTAGTGCATAAAACAGCTTCCCCCTCTGTGAGAAGATTTCATTCATATACTCTTCGGGAGTTGTTGTCCCATCTATAATCCTGTGACATAAATTCCTGATATGAAACAGCCGGTTTGCGAGATCTTCCAGGAGAAGATCTTCCCTTATTGAAGATAATAATATGAAACAGAACAGAAAAAATGCGTCAAAAAGATCCTTATCCTGGGAGTCAACCACATCCTGAATTGCGAAAAAGGATATTTCACCACGGAAAATATGGTGAAGAAGCCCATGATGTTTGATTAAAAAAACAAGGTATCTCCTTCCCTGTTCATCAAAATGATACCTCTCGTCAATTTTTTCTTCTTCAAGAATATATGCCCCTGCATGTGAGAGGTAGGCTGGATTTATTTTGTCCCTGTATTTTTCTATCAGCGTGGGAACTCTTCCAATATCCTGAAAAATAAAAGATATAATAAAAGCTTTTATCAATGATTGATTTTTTTTAATATGATCGACAATTTTTTCCAGCTCATCTATCTGGGACTCGCTCGCACCTATAATGCCTGTCGCCAGGGGACCGAACTCCCTCTGGGCCAGACCGTGTAAAAAGTGAGTATCCTGAAAGCTTTCCTTGTCATGCATTATAAGGGCCTGAAGCTTTTTCACAGCATTTATGATATAATGAGTGACAGGAGACTTTAAATACAAATTGGAGGACAGATCAAGCCCCTCAAGCGCAGTGAATTCGGGGAGCATAAAATTCAAGATAGAAGGCGCATAACGGTATAACAGGTCAAGATCAGTGTAAACGTGTTCCGGCTGAAAAGTTACCTCCAGAAAATTATTCCTCAAATATTCTCTTAGATTCTCTGCTTTTAAAAACCATTCTCTCTGGCGCGAAGGGAACTTCAGGGAATAGTCCTCATCATCAAGCAAACGGATATGGCTCTGATAAAAATACTCCAGGTTGGAAAAGAGAGTCTCGATTTTTTTCAGATTGCTCACAGGGATTTTTGAAAAGGGCAGCCCTGCGATCTTTTTTGAAAAGGCTTCAAGCTGTGCTATTCCCTTATCCATATCCATATAAAAGACTTCAAGCGCGCGGGTATCCTTATCTGTTTTAAGCAAAAAACCTGTACCCACCACAAATGAAAAACCATTCTGATAGAGCTGCTTGCTGAACCTGTTCAGAATATTCAAATCGAGGTAATTGATGTTTATATTCTTTACTTCATTTGAGATATTCATTACTCGATCTTCTATCTCAGATGCCCTGATATCGCCTAACATAGGATTAAAATTAATAACCTCGCCCTGAGCAGCAATCACTGTAATCCAGAGGAGGACAAAAACCTGTGCACCCGCCATCCTTTCAAAAAGGCGACCAGTCCCATGCAATTCAATGTCAAGGAACTTCCTGTAGAATACAGGTAATTGCAGAGGATCGGATTTGAGATACATTTCCTCGAATCGGTCAATAATCTTCACAAGCTCAATAATATCTTCTATTCTTTCCAGTTTGGCGTCATCATAGTCTGCAAGAGACTCCTTCTCCATCTGACCCTTTTCCCTTAAGACGCTCCAGTTTTCAAGAAATTCAAAACGGTTCATCATCTTCAAGATCTTCTGGACAATCTTGAAGTGGATACCGCCCATGGAAGTCGTCTTTTCGTCCAGAAGCTCATCCCAGTCAAGGTTTTGATCCGTTACGACCCTTACTATTGATTCGTAAAGATCAAACAGCTGAGAAATCTCTTCTGTAGACAACTCAGATCTTTTTGAGGCTTCCATTTCAGCCATGGTCATAAGCCTGCAATAACGAAGCAGATTAAGTGCCTGTTGGAGATCGAAACTTCTTGCAAGGTCTGACAGGGGTTTTAAGGATTTTTCGTTCATTTTTCCGTATATAATCCGCCCCAGGGGTGTATGGCCTATGACAATATATAATATTTCCCTTAACTCCTGGGAATTGAAGCCGAACAGGGCTAATGCATCAATATTCTCAATTACTCTTGTTCGCGCTCCTTCAATACTGTCAGGGTTAAGATAATCTCTGATCTTTTCAAGTCTACGGATCTTGGTAGTCAATGAGATAACATCGTTCAGGCTGTTGAACCTTCTGTTTTTATTTTCTAATGGCTGTTTCAGGCGATCTATGAAGTTATGAGGCAGGCCTTGATAATTTCCCCTTCTAAGTTTTACTAACACGTTGAGAGTACGAATCAGATAATCAAATGAATCTCTATATTCAGCAAGGAACCTGGTTGAGAACCCTATAAGACCTGATTCTTCCACCTCCCTTCTTATGTCGAGGGCAGTAGTTTTCAGGCTGCGCTTCCTGCCAAGGTAAGCTATCATGCATTTAGGGGTGTAATCCGGGAAAGAGAATCTCTTATCCCATTCCTTTTTTATTAATTCAGGAATTACGGGCTTTAAGAATTTCTTTTCAAAGAAGATTGAGAACAGTCTGCCCCAGATCCTTTCCTGGCTGCTCAGGAACGACCGGTCGCTGAAATTAAAATTCAAATATGGCAGATTGTTTATCTGTTCAATAGACATTTCATCCAGAGACCGGCCGCCAAGAAGCATGTCCTCTATTTCCTGTTCCACATAATGGCCTCCGAGATAATTCTGCAGTTCGAAGATATTGGCTGTCAGAGAATGATCAATGATCCTGTATTTTTCCCTGGTCTTAAAAAAATGAGTAAATAACAGAAAATGCTTTTCTTCTCCTGTGTTCTTAAAAATAAGCCTTGTTGAATTGTGGGTTTTTGGAGAAAAATGTTTGCCGATAACAAACATTTCACCATCCGGCTTAACCAAATTATAGAGTTTCCAGAGGATATAGACGCCGTAATGTTCCAGCCTCTTTCTTGAGAGCCTTTCTTTTGCAAGAGGACTGAAATCTTCAGTAAGTAAAAATTCATACAGGTCTCTGGTCAGGACAAGCAGGTCAAGCGGGCGGTCATGGTTTCTTATTCTTTCAAGAGAGTCTAATACAATAAAGCGATGCTCCTTGAATCGGAAAGACAGCTCATGCAGAATTATATCATCTCCATGGCAAAGAATACCTATATACCTAAAGCCTTCCTCCTTTTTTTCTATCTTATATTCAATTATTTTGCTTACTTCATCAATGGTGGCTTTAATATTGATAGATGTTTTAGAAAAGAAATGAACCGGAATTAAATAATAAGGCCTTCCGAAACTCGAAAACCTTATCAGCAGGCCTATTCTTTTGTAGATATCGTTTAGTTCTTTAAAATGGGCTTTAATGCTTTCGGTATTATCAAAGTCAATAGTCTGCAGAAGTTTTATGTCTTTTGGCCTTAGCTGATCATAGACTTCGAAAAGCCCAAAGCCATAGGCATTTCCCCCGAATCTGCTCTGAAGCTGGCATGGATGCCTGTGGGCTGCAAAGGTTCCCAGGGGTATATCTCTCGGGTCAATTCCAAGGGCATCGAACTCATGAGGCCTTATGAACTGGAAGGATATTTCTTCAGAAAAAAGCTCTGGCGGTAAGGTGTTAGTAGGTTCCATGGTTCTTTTCGGTTAGTGCTTGCCTAAAATAAAAAAAAAGACTAATGTCAAAATTTATGTAACAAATGAATTAAATTGCGTTAATTTTATTATACCAGCAAATTATTTCTATAGCCACAACTAAATTTGGAGCCAAAACATGATCAGCAGGTATACACGTCCTCAAATGGGTCGAATATGGGAAGACAGAAACAAATACGCAAAATGGCTTGAAGTGGAAATTGCAGCCTGTGAGGCTATGGCCCAGGAAGGCATCATTCCAAAGCAGGCTCTTGAAAATATTAAAAAAAAGGCATCTTTTTCCGTTGAAAAAATCCTCGCAATTGAAGAAGAGACCAAACATGATGTTATTGCCTTTCTGACCAATGTAGCAGAATATGTCGGCCCCGATTCCCGGTATATCCATCTGGGTTTAACCTCGTCAGATATTCTGGATACGAGTTTTGCACTATTACTGAAAGAGGCAATTGAATTGATAATAGAGGATGCCAGGGAACTTGCCGATATCATTAAAATCAGGGCCATGGAACACAGGAATACCGTTATGATAGGGAGATCGCACGGAATTCATGCCGAGCCTATAACCTTGGGCCTTAAACTGGCAGTCTGGTATTCTGAGATGAAGCGTAATCTAAACAGACTGGAAAACGCCAAAGAAGTTATAAGTTATGGAAAGTTATCAGGCGCTGTCGGCACATTTGCAAACATTGCACCTTCTGTTGAGTCGATTACGTGCAAAAAATTAGGACTTAAACCTGCCCTCATATCAACTCAAATTATTCAGCGTGACAGGCATGCCGAGTTCTTTTCAACCCTTGCAATACTTGCCGGAACTCTTGAAAAAATTTCTATTGAGATAAGACATCTCCAGAGGACGGAAGTTCTTGAAGCAGAGGAGCCTTTTTCAAAAGGGCAAAAAGGGTCGTCAGCCATGCCCCACAAAAAAAATCCTATCGGAAGTGAAAATATTACAGGTCTTTCCCGTTTAGTGAGGTCAAACTGCCTGGCGGCTATGGAAAATATGGCCCTGTGGCATGAAAGGGATATTAGCCACTCATCTGTGGAACGGATAATAGGGCCTGACAGCACCATTCTTATTGATTTCATGCTTAATCGCCTGGCGAAAATACTGAAAGGCCTTGTCGTTCATCCTGAAAGAATGATAGAAAACCTTGAGAAGACGAAAGGGTTGATATTCTCCCAGCAGATTCTCATCAGGCTTGCCGAAAAAGGCATTGAAAGGCAGAAGGCATATGTTATGGTCCAGAGAAATGCCATGAAAGTCTGGGAAAGTGGTCTTGACTTAAAGGGACTTGTTCTTCAGGACCCTGAAATCAGAGAATATCTGAGTGAAAAAGAAATTCAAGATGTGTTCGATTTGGATTATCATCTGAAACATGTTGACACTATTTTTGACAGAGTATTTTCCTGAAACACCTGAAAATGTTTGATCGCTAATTCATACGCCGAAGGAGATGGCTTTTGTTCGGAAAAGGTAAAAACACACTCGATAAAAAAGCCCCGCCACATTCATCTGAAATGACAGTGATGATAGTAAGAGGTGTTGGAAAAGTACGCAGCTTCAAACTCTCTACCCGTTTTCTTTTCTGGTCTTTATTGTTCTTTGTACTCTATATAATTGCTTCGGTTATTATTATTAATGAATATTTTTCAGAAATCCGAAAAAGCAGGATTCATTCAGGGCAGCATCAGCAGTTGAAGCAGGAGTTTGAAGAAAAAGAAAAGGAATTGTACAGAACAAACCAGCACCTTGCGTTCCTGAAAGACTATATCAATAAGATAGAATCCGGAGAGACTGCAAATCTTGAGCCTCCCGAAATAAAAAGGGAAAAACCGGAAGCCGAAATCCCTGAGCCTTATCCCGGCTCCGGGGAAGTTGATGAAGTAACCGTTGAAAGGGAAACGGTTCATTCGGAACCCGAGAAGGATGCTGTAGATATAAAGGATTTCAACTTTAAGCAGGAGGGGGCGGAGCTGACTGTGGATTTCAGATTGATCAATACAGGCCAGAGCAAAGATGCCGTCAGCGGGTATGTACATATTATTGCTGTCGACGATAAAGAAGACAGCCAGCAGTTCTGGGCCAGCCCTAAAGTTCTGATGCAGGAAGGGGTTCCTGTTAATTATAAACAGGGCCAGTTATTCGTAATAAAGTATTTCAAGGAAATTCGCGGAAGATATTTATTCGAAACTGCCGATGTATCCCCCTCATTCATAAAGGTTCTCGTGTATAACCGATCCGGCGATCTTATATTGGAAAGGGTTTTTGAAAAAACCGGAGTATCCTGATCCTCAAACATATCCCAGTTCGAGCAAGTCATCCCAGGGCGAAACCTTTTTTATATTTACTGATATCTCCTCCCCAGGGTGCAGGATAAAACCAGGTTTCCTTTTTATCTCTGCAGTGATCAGAAAATCACATAAAACTATACTGTATTTATTCTTAAATTCTTCAATTACTATGGCCCTGTAATTTTCACAGGGATTCTGGCTGAGAAATTTAAGAACCCAGTAACGCAACCGTTTTCGTTTTATGTTTCCGACCTCCCTGATTATGGGAGATACCGACATCCTTATCTCTTCAAGCTCCTTTTTGTTATAAGCCACCCCGGTCCCCGAAATAAAACCGCCTAACTGCCTCTGAACAACAAGATCGAGGTACCTTCTTATTGGTGACGTCACATGTGTATAAGCGTCCAGGCCCAGGACACCGTGAACTGCGGGTGAAGTATCTATTACAAGAGGACGGAGCTTTCGGCGCTGCCTGAAAACATAGTAGATATATCCTGATTCATCAATGGTCAATATTTCATTCGGTTCAGGTTGCGTCCTGAACAGGACTGGTATTTCATTATTCTTACAGAACTCGGCAGCGAGGTGGTTATACAGTATCATAAACTCGGCTACGATTTTTCTGGATGGGGTATCCTGTTCAACCAGTTTCAGGGACAAAGACGAATCAGGGTTAATGCTTACATGCAGTTCCGGAAGTGTAAGGCTGATCGCACCCCTGTTCATTCTATCCCTGAGCAGAATCCTGCACAAATCATGCATTTTCTGAAAATTGTTTTCACATGGAAGCGCCTCATTGACCTCGTCATATGTCAATTGATGCCGCACCCTTATAATACTTGGTGAAAATTCATATTCGAGAAGGTTTCCGCCTGTATCAAAACGTGCCAGAAGTGACAATGCCGGTCTGTCATTGTCTTTTATAAGGCTCAGCCTTTCATTTGAAAGATTCGGAGGCATCATTGGGATTTCCCTGCCGGGAAAGTAATGAGATGATGCCCTTGCCGCCGCCTCTCTGTTAATAATGCTGTCCACCGGGATAACAGCAGAAACGTCTGAAATGTGTATCCCGAGCTGCAGGTTATCACCATCCGTTTCAAGGCTTATGGCATCGTCAAAATCGCGGGTATAAGGTCCATCTATTGTTATCGCCGATAAATATCTCAGGTCTCTACGCTCGTCGTATCCTTCAGCCGTTGTTTTGGAGAGGTTTACTGCCTCTGCAAGTTGTTTGCTGGTAAAGCTGACTGAAATACCCATCCGGATAAGGTCTATATTTTCATTTTCTTCCCAGACCCCCATAGAAATTAACAAATTCCTGCTTTCCCGTATGTCAAATATCTCGGATTTTGCCAGGAGTTCTTTGCCATATTTATAATCACGGGCATCACTGCCATACAGGGCCATTTGAATGAGCAAATCGACTATTTCCTCTTTACAGGCTGGCTCATGGGTGTCTGCTCCATTCTTGACGGCCTTAAGCCATAAACTGCCTTCAGTAATCTTTTGTTCTCTCAGTGATTCTTCTTCTCTCTTCCTGACAGTTTTATCGATATGTTCAGCGGAGTTTGCTAAAAAACGGCCGTCTTTCATTCTGAAATAAAGTCTATCATCAAACAGGGCCCTTACAAGTGCAGATATATGGTCATCAGTTACATCTTCTCCAAATGCCAGCTGGGCTAAATACTTGTGGTCAAAGCTCTCATCTTCATCCCTGACAAGTTCGGAGATCTCTCTGACATTAACTGCATTTTTCAAAGTATTTCTGTAATCTTCTGTCTGCCTTAATTTTTCCAGCAGCTCTTCTCTGGACTTGTGGGTATCCAAAGCAGATCGTGAAATAAGCACAGCCCTGTTTGTCGACAGATTAACTTCCTTATTCGAAGGCGTCAAAAGATGGAGCTTATTTCCCTTGTCCTCGAGGCAGAGGGTGCAAAGGAATCTGTCATGCTCAATGTATTCTATTATTTTACCCTGGTTCATTTTTATCTTGCTGTTCTGTTATTTTTGAAGACTAAAGTCAAATTCCGGCTGCATTTATTTCATTCGGCTGGCTGCCCCCTCCTTTTATCCATGAATATAAAATACAGATTTCTGGCATAAATGAACAACCCGGTAGCCTGACCCACAATGAATACCGGGTCTCTGCGATGAATTGCATAAAACAGCAGGATAGTTCCGCCTGCTACGCTGAAATACCAGAAAGCCAGGGGGATAACACTCTTTTTCATGCGCTCGCTTTTCAGCCATTGTATGATAAAACGCATGGAAAACATCGCCTGACCAGCAAAGCCGACCATCAGCCAAATATCTTGATTAGACATTTTTTTTATTCCTCTCTTTCCAGAACCGGTCTCTTGATCCTACGCTGAAGCCACATAACTCCAAGAATATCTACCACACCCACCCACAGGCGGTCATGAAGGCCGTATTTGGATTTTCCGCGCCTTCTTTCACGGTGGTTTACCGCAACCGATATAACCCTGCCCCCGTTGCGCAGAACCAGGGCAGGAAGAAATCTATGCATGTGATCAAAATATGGCAGTTGAAGAAAGGTCTCACGACTGAACAATTTTAAACCGCTGCCTGTGTCAGGAGTATCGTCCTTCAACATGCCGGCCCTGACAAAATTGGCAACCTTGGAAGACCAGCGCTTGATGATCGTATCGCGGCGCGCTGTGCGATGCCCGATCAAGAGAATTCCTCCCTCTGCATCCCGGATCTCCTCTTTCGGAATATGCTTCCACAGCTTGAGGATATCAGCCGGATCATTCTGGCCATCTCCATCGAGGGTTGCAATCCATGGTGCCCTTGCAGCCCTGACTCCGGTCAGCACGGCCGTACTTTGCCCGCATGTGTTCTTATGCCGGACTATACGCAATGAGGAAAAGTCCGATGCTATACTGGCCAGCCTATGAGGCGTTTCATCCTCGCTTCCGTCATCGACATAAATGACTTCATAGTTAAAAACTCCATCAAGAGAAGCGCGGATCTCTGATATCAAGGGAGTGATGTTTTCCTCTTCGTTCAGAACAGGCACCACTATTGACAGCTCCATGTCCTCATGGCTGGCTTTATCCTCGCCGGGCGGGCGTGATGGACTTCCGCCCTGATTCTCTTTTCCCATTATCACTGTCCCTTCCATTTTAAACAGGTCCTCTTGTGTACATATGTTTAATCGCCGACGTAGTTATATATATACATGAAATAATCATAAAAACAGGATCAACAATGTAATCCCAGAGATTATGGGATTCCATTATTCTAATATTGTAACCCAAGATGCAGACTGTAAGAACTATGCCGAAACGATTTTTCACAATAATCAACAATAAAGTGACCGCCATCAATATCATAAAGAGAAAAGAAAAGCTCCAGCCAATTTCATAAGGATCAAATCTTCCGAGTCCCAGGGCCATGGGGTACAAAAAAGTTCCTGCAATAAGGCCGAATACAGTGCTGGTTAAAACAGCATTCCTGTCAAGTAATCTAATGCCGGAGGCATTATCAATTACCCTGCTTAACAAAATGGCTGTCAAGGGGATACTGAAGTTGGCATTCATGCTGAAAATCCATTGCGCCAGACAGAGGCCCTGAAACGGAATAGCCGTGATTAGCACTGAAATTAAAAGAATTGTCAATGCCTGCATGTATCCTTTTATGTTTACAGCAAATATCTTTTTTAAGACAGACTGCAGGATAAAAACAACAAGGAGGAATGAGAAAATGAAGGAGTAGGCAAAGGGGATCATTTCCGGACTCCTTTTTGAATATCTATCCATGCATCATTAAAGGCCAGGTGCCTGATATGTCTTCTTTTCCAAGTATAGACCAGGTGAATGGTTCCGTTCCTTCCGAGTATCATATAGGGATATGAAAATTCCTGTCCCTCTTCATTTTCAATCGTTGAAACATTTTCCCAGCTGCTGCCGCAGTCATCAGATATTGCAAGAGAAAGGCTTTCCCTGCTGTTGCTGCTGTCATTGAATGCCATCAGGATGCGCCCGTCAGACAGAAGCAGTGCATTAATACCGGAATCAGGATTCCGCAGTCTCAGGTTTTCCGGCTCAGACCAGGTGGAACCGGCATTATCTGTAGTTGAAAAAGCCACCTTCCTGTCGGAAGCCAGATTTCTGTAAAAAGCCCTTCCCGAATATGAGTCGCAGGCAACAACAGAGGGCTGTATGAGTCTGCGTCCTCCGGCCATCCTGGTTTTTCGGAAAGATATTCCACTCCCATTATTTCCTGTTCTAACCCAGAGCATCTCAGGAAATCTTCCAAAGCATTCATGATAAATGGGGATCGCAAAATCACCGTTTTCAAAAAAAACCGGGTTATTCTTCACGAGTTCGCTTACGTTAAAGAACGGACTGAGGGTGATTCTTTCACTTGTACTCCAGCTGTCGCCACCGTCATTTGACATCTTGACATTAAGAGAACTGCCCGACCATCCGCCAATGGCTATTGTAACGTAGACCAGCCAGAGCCGGCCTTCCGAATCCGTGAAAATAACAGCATTGCCGACTTTCTTAACATATCTTTTTAATTCCTCAGATGCCGATTTCCTGTCAATAATCACCCTTGGCCTGCTCCAGGGTTCTCTGCTGTCGGCATCCCTAATCGAAATAAAAACGGCCGTATCTTTTGATCCTTCTCTTGTTCCGCCGTACCAGACTGAGGCTAACCTGCCGTCAGCGAGTTCGCATATTGAACTGACATGAACCATGTCCGATACTGACTCCGGATTTATAAATTCCTTCAGCATACTCGGCCTGGCTTTTTCTTCATTAACAACTGAGAGGGGATTTGCTCTAAATGTGGAATATGGTTCTCTGCTGAATTGAGAGAAATGCCGCCAGGCAGGCCATGCATGCAGCAGCAGTGTGACAATAATCAGGATAATAACAGAATGCTTGTTCATGATCTCCTGATTGACGGGTCATGGCTTAGCCGATAATAAAAGATTCCGGTCCGAAGATCAGCCAGAGAACGTAAACTGATCGCCTTTTTCCAGTCATCCAAGGTTACATCCTCACGAGCGAAACGGATCCAGGTTTTTCTCGACCAGAATGTCTTGAAATATCCCTCTTTATTAAAGGCAATGCCCAGCTTGCCAGCGAGGGTTTCAAAATCCCTTGCCTCGTTTTCCCTTACAAAAAGAAAACCGTTAAACTGTCTCAGCATATTGATGTCCTTTTCATCAAACGAGCGGATCCTTTTAACGCTCCGTTTCAAGCGGATGGATAACATTGAAGGCTGCGAGCTGTTATATGAAGCGGCAGGGGCATGGCCTATGACCTTTTCAATGTCTGCCGGCAGAGAATTAATTCCAAGGCACGGATACAGCCCGCCTATCATTAAGGTTAACAGAAGACATAAACAGAGTGTTGCCAGAGGGATATCATTCTTTAAAAATGTAATCCAAAGTAATACTGCTGTTAGAAGCAGGCATGCAAGGGCTATTAACGGACCTCTGCCGAACCACATAAAAAAGACACAAAGAAGAAGCGTAAAAAAAGCAGCCAGGGACATTGACAGCCGAAACAAAGTATTTTTAATTGCCCATGAAACCCCTTCAAGCCAGTTTGCAGACAATACACTTGCAGCCGGAATGATCGGGACCATATAACGTGAAAAACATTGCATAAAAAAACAGGGAATCAAGCTTATCAGGAACCATAGCGCAAGCCAGAGACTCCTTCGGGAAACCATCTTTCCGGCATTTTTCAGGGAACTTATGATTGCGGCGACAAGAATCAATGTCCAGGGAAAAACAAGCACCAGACCTTTTCGCAGGGCGGAAAGCGGGGCGAATAAGTTCAGGTCCTGGGGCTGCCTTTGAGCCAGCTCTCCCCTGATGATTGAAAAGTAATCAGGCCACATAAAGGCCATGGTCAATGGCCATGGCAGGCAGATGGCGAGCAGCAGTAAAAATGCAGCGGCAATTTGCATCCAGCGGGAAAAGGCAAAACCCCATTTCCTGAAAACGGTCAAAGCCGCAACAGATGCTGAACCGAAGAAGATGAAGCCTATTGGCCCCTTCACCATAAATGACAAGCCAATGCTTATGGCTGACAGTAGAATCCATCTCCAGCGGCCGGAATCTCCCCATTTGAGTGCAAAAAATACAGCCATACAGACAAAAAATGCAAGAGGCAAATCCAGCATTGCCCTGCGGCCTTCAATAGTAACCGCCAGGGTACCCAGAGTTATAAATCCTGCAAGCATGCTGCTTCTATTGAATAACTTTCTGTAAATCAGAAACGAACATAGCGCAAGGCCCGCGCCGGAAAGCACACCCCATATTCGGGCAGCGAACAGATTAATTCCGAGTATTTTATAGGTTAATAAAATAGCCCAGTAAAGCAGGGGCGGTTTCTTAAGGCGGGGTTCATCATTCACCCAGGGAGTCAGCCAGGATCCATGTTCCAGAGTTTCAATGGGGGTCCGCAGCGAGAGCCAGTACTCGTCCTGCCCGGTAATACTCGTCTCACTCCATATCTGCGGGATAAGCAGAGCTATTCCTAAAAAAAAGATAATTAAGGCGCCATAGCGTCCCGGATTTGTTATCTTTGATAACTCGTTCATTTTAAGCACTCTCACATTACCTGTTGAATTTCCATCTAACAGGAATTATACGCGGCACCCTCTTTTTATACTCAAGATAGGAAGTGCCGTACACATATTCCAGATATCCTTCCTCCTTTTCAACCAGCTTGTTAAGTATCAAAAACATGAATATGGGAGTAGTCATTCCTGTCCAGCTTTTCATTAAAAGAGCTATTCCTGGGACAATCAAAATAACCCATGAAGAATATAAGGGATGACGACACAGGCTGTAAATACCTTTAGTAACAAGTTTGTCAGCATCGTATGCTCGCATGGCCGTAATTAAAGAAGTCATAAAAAAAGGCACCCCGATCGCTATCAGAAAAATCCCGGATAATAATATAATCCGGTCAGGCAGAAAATCTATTCTGAAAAGTGGATAAAAATACCAATCTACTGCAAACATGACAACTCCGTAGGCAATAGACAAAAAGGCAAACATGGGGCCTGCGCCCCACCTGCTTATCTTCTCTCCCATCAATACACTCCATTCAGTCTTTGCCTGCATCTTCAGGGAAACTCTCCTGACTGATAAGGCCACTGAATTCATGTCATTATTTTCATCTTTTTAAAATTGAGGCCATATTTTTTAAATCAATTTATATTTGCCGTCACAATGCCTCCTCATCACAAAAGCCAACTTACTATACACTCAGTCAAAATACAACATATAGGATCTTCTCCAAATGCGCCTTCAGATTTGTTGACTGATATCATAATCACAGCCTGAATTTTCTCAGTCTGATAAACCTGTTGTCATACTTATGGCCATCGAGTTCACCTGCTACCGTCATGTCTTTTTTGCCTCAATGGGGACTAAAAGCCTGTTTCGGTGCCAGACCTTCCAGCGTTCCTTATTATTCTTCGGATGCCCATCCTGTTCCAAACATGAGGCTATCTCAATGTTATTACTGTAACTTGTCTGATTTCATTATGCATAAAAAACTTTCTGATAATCTCTTGACAACTTAAAAATGCGATTTATTTATTTAACATAAACAAGCACCTACCGGTGGGCATGCTTAAAAGCTCTGAAAGTAACTGCAGAATGTAAATCAATGGTTTTGAAAATGTATGAGGGCTTTTTGATCATAACATCAATATATTAAAAGGAGGACAGGCCATGATATTTAGAAGAAGAATTGATGTGCCCGCATGGGGCTGGACAACTCCATTTGGAGAACTGGAAAACCTGAGAAGGCAGATGGACCTTCTTACGGAAGGCATGACAAGAGGTTTATGGCGGGAGACATCCCCCGGTGTTTTTCCCCTTATGAATTTAACAGAGGACAAAGACAACTACTATGTGCGGGCTGAACTCCCAGGCCTCAAGGCAGAAGATCTGGATATTTCCGTAACGGCTGACACCCTGTCAATTGCCGGTGAGAGAAAGCTTCCCATTGAAAATGAAAAGGTCAAATACCATCGTAGAGAGAGGGAAGCCGGGACTTTCAGCAGGATTCTAAGTCTGCCCGCCCAGGTTGATACCGGCAGAGTGGACGCTAAATGCGTTGACGGTCTTCTTAGCGTAATACTTCCCAAAGCTGAAGCAGTGAAACCCAAACAGATTGCCGTCAAGGCGTCTTAATCTGATTCCAAGAGGAAAGGAGGAGATGCAAAATGGCAGATACAGAAAACAAAGCACTTCAGGCAAAAGAAAAATTAGAAATAACCGGACAGGCGGAACAGAGCAGGCCGGGACTGGTTTTTAATCCTACGGTGGACATATTTGAAACAGACAATGAAATTACACTTATGGCTGATATTCCGGGTGCAAAGGCCGAAGATCTGAACATCGATCTTCATGACAGCCTGCTGACCCTGGAGGTTGATGTTAAATCACCTGAAGAGCCAGACGAGGAGGATATCTTCAGGGAATACCGGACTGGAAAATACTTCCGGCAGTTCAGACTTTCACAGGTAATTGATCAGTCAAAAATCGATGCAGAACTGAAAGACGGCGTCCTTGGCCTGAGGCTTCCAAAAGTCGAAGCCGCAACACCCCGCAGGATATCAGTCAGGACTTCATAATGAAACATCATGCATCAACTGTATTGAGAAGGCTTTCAGTCCTGGTGCTTATTTAAAGGCTAAATCTCATCAGGGCGGCTTTAGAATAACATCAGCAATGTCTTTGCTTATTCAATAAGCCTCCCTGAACTGAATTGCCTGTATCTTTGAGTAAACCATATATGCGGGAAAGGAGGATCGTATTATGGAGGTATCTGAAAAAGCAAAAGAGAAGCTGGATAAAGCAGGCAAAGAGATAAAGGAGGCAATTGACAGTCTTAAAAAGGAAGTTTCAGAACTCGGCAACAAGGTCAGGGATAAACTTAAAGGAACAGGTGAGGAAATGCGCAGTTCCGCTGAAGATCTCACCAGGGAGGTAGGTAAACTTTCTGAGAAGGTCAGGAACCTGGTCCCTGGAAAAAGGAACCAGAGTTCCATCCCGGTCAGAACCGATAACCTCCGTGAACTTGGTACCCATATCTGGGGTCAGCCTTTTCTGGATCTTAGAAGAGCCACAGATCGCCTGTTTGAAGACTTCTTCAAGAGTTTCGGGCTTCCTTCAACCCTGAAAGACCCAATGGCGTTATCCACGGAATATTTCGGTGAAAGCTGGCCTCTTATGGACATCAGGGAAACAGACGAAGATTTACTGATAACAGCAGAATTGCCCGGAGTGGATAAGAATGATATCGATATTTCTGTAACTGATGACAGAGTAACTATTCGAGGTGAAAAAAGAGAGCAGGAAGAGAGAAAAGGAACGGGCTATTATAAACTGGAACGTTCCTATGGATCTTTTCAGAGGAGCCTTCGTCTGCCCTGTGAGGTCGAAGCGGACAGTGTTGAAGCTTCATTTAAAGATGGTGTTCTTACTGTCAGGCTGCCCAAGTCAGCTGCTGCACGAGAGCGGATAAGAAAAATACCCGTACGCGCAGGCTGAAATAATTCCTTGTCTGTATAAGGGAGGTATACACCGTGAATAGGGACTATTATATTGTTCTCGGGGTAAACCGGGGATCTGATCTCAATCGAATAAAAAAGGCATATCGCACTGCAGCAAAAAAATATCATCCGGATACCAGCCATTCGCCTAAGAATTCCGATAAGTTCCTGGAAGCAAGTAAAGCCTATGACATATTGAGCAATGAGGAAAAAAGGCTGAAATACGATATGGAGCTGGAAAAACATGAATCAAGGTTAAGAGACTTAAGGATGCAAAAGGCTTTCAGATCCAGATTAGAAGAGATGGAAAGCATTTTTTCCTCCACAGCAGACGATTTTTTTGAAGGCTCTCTATTCGGGTTTTTTGACCTTGAAAAAGGAAGGCCTGTGGAGAAAGACCTGTTCTATGAAGCCATACTTTCTCCGCAGGAAGCTGCGAGAGGTGGCCTTTTTCCCATAACAGTGCCGGTTATTGAACCCTGTTCAAGATGCAGAAGAAGTGGATTATGGAATGGAATTTTTTCGTGTCCCGCCTGTTCAGGCTATGGCCGTGTAAAATCTGAAAGGGGTTTTTCCCTGAGCATTCCCCCAAACCTCATCCATGGTACAGAAATAAGATTATCAATGGAAGACATAGGCCTTAGAAATGTATATCTGAATATTATTGTGACTATAGATCCATTACTTAAAAAAGGCGTATTATATTAGTCTTGGTTTCAGGACATCAGCCTTCTCCTCAATTTTGTTAACAGACAGGCTTTCATATGAGAACACACTGCCCCTTTCATCAGGGGTCAGTGTTTTTCACAGGAAACTTCCCGAGGCTTTTAAAGGCAACTCAATGTCTTGACGAGAAAAAACAGACACACCATCTGAAGCCTAACACGTAATTATCTTTTTAACCCTGTCAGACACTCGCTGACTATTTCGCCAATATCCTTAATCAGCAACTTATCCTGTACACCTTCCGTTTTAGTGGCATCTTCCAGCATCCTTGCGCACTGGGGACATGCAACAGCCAGGATATCGGCCCCTGTCGCCAGGGCATGTCTGACTCTTATTCTGTCCGGGCTGTCAGATCCCCCCCCCAGGATATCCGTAAAAAAATTGCCGCCTCCCCCTCCGCAGCAGAAGGAGTTTTCCATATTCTGTTCCATTTCAATCAGTTCTATTCCCGGGATGGCGTTGAGAATGCTTCTCGGTGCATCATACTCCCCGCAGTGACGTCCAAGGTAGCAGGAATCATGATAGGTGACTTTAGCTGGAAAAGGATTAAATTTTATGCTTTCCGATTCAACCAGCGAGGCAAGAACCTGAGTATAATGAATGACCTCGAATTCTCCTCCCAGGTCAGGATAGTCTTTTTTGAATGCATTCAGTGCATGGGGGTCCAGTGTGATAATTTTTTTAATGCCTAATTCTTTGAACATATTGATGTTTCTTTCTGCAAGAGATTGAAAGAGCCCGGCCTCTCCAAGAGATTTCACTTCGTTTCCGTCGCAGGTCTCTTTTTCTCCCAAAATGCCCATGGAAATACCCGCCTTTGTTAGCACTGTGCTTACGGCCCTGGCTGTCCGCATGCCTATTTCGTCATAAGAACCAACACAACCGACGTAAAACAGATATTCATGACCATTATAGCATTCAATTGAAGTGCCCTTCGCCCAGGCGCCGCGCTCCTTTGCCGGCTGCCTGTAAGGATTGCCCTGGATGCTGATTCCTTTAAAGTAGTCTCTTACGGCCGGGGGAATCTTTCCTGAGTTGACTAATTCCTCCCTTGCCGAAATGAAGATATTGACCAGATCATCCCTGAAGGTGAAAGCACAATGTTCAACACAACTGCCGCATGTGGCGCATGAAAAAAGTATCTCCTGAAAACGCTCGCTGTTTTCAATCTCGCCGTTGAGCCACGCGCGGATCAACCACATTCTGCCGCCTGGAGCAAAGGTATCAAACCTGAATTTCCTGTAGGAGGGGCAGTTAAATTCTTGATAATCATCAGTGAATTTGCAGTAACCACACCTGAAACATCGGTGCACAATATCTGAATATTTCATTTATTTAGACTCCCAGTTTCCAGGATTCATTATACCCTGAGGATCCAGGTTCGTTTTAATCATCTTTAAAAGTCTTGCGAATTCGGGATCCATTTTCTGCAATGCCATTTTTTGCTCATCTATGGTCGGCTTCCAGAAAACACCTCCGATGGATAATGCATACTGGCTGGCCTCATGAAGCGCCTTTCGGGTACGGTCAAGCATATCAGCATCCGACCTGTTGAAGGTAAAAGAAAAAGCAAACATCATTGCATGACCTCTTCCTATAATCCTTGCCGTTCCATGGTATTTGAGATCATATTTATGCGCAAGTTCATCAAGTTTTCTGGTACACTGAGGATATTTGTCAATGGTTATAATAGGCCCTGAATATTCAAACCCGCCCCCTTTGGTTACATCTGCGAAGGTACTTGCGTTCCTCTGAGGCATCTCAAGGAGGGATTTCTTCATGCCGGCCCCGACAGACATAAATCCGCCGTCCTTATTCCTGATAAACAGGTCAAGGCTGTGGAAAACTGTCTTTTTCCTGAACTCAATCTCTTCTTCACTGTCACCTGTGAAATAGATCACTACATGATGGTTATCCTTGAAAATCAGTGGTAAAGGCTGGGAAAAGATGTTGATATCTTCAGTCATTTCCGTGTGGGTTATTTCGTAAATGATTTCCGGGATGAAATCAGGGCTGTCGGTCACAAAAATCTCCACGTCCCGCAAGAGCTTGCGGGGATACAGTTTGATCCCTGCCTTCGTAATTATACCGGTTGCACCGAACCATCCTAAAAAAAGCCCTGATAAATCAGGCAGAGGTGCACCCTTTGAAAACCATTCATTTGAAATAGCGCAAGAGCCAATTCGGCAGAGTTCTCCGGATGGAAGAACGACCTCAAGGCCGGAAACCATATCGGAATTGAAGCCGTATTGCTGAGTAAGACGGCCCTGGCCATGGATCATTACATTGGCGGCCACTGTTGTTGCGGCCGGCGAGTCAGGAATGCTGAATCTCAGTCTGGGATATTTTTTGTTTAAATAGGCGTTTAACCGGCCCGTTGACGTGCCGCCTTCCACTATCACATAACGGGCCTTCTCATTGATATCCACGATCCTGTCCATACGCTTCATATCAACAACAATCCCGCCTTTCTGTGGTATAACGAGACCGCTCAAAGACATACCTGCCCCCATGGGAACAACAGGTATCCCTTCCATTTGAGCCATCTTAACTATGCCCTGTATCTCTTCAACCGTTTCAGGTAAAACAACCCAATCCGGATGCACGGCGGGCATAAGACCGGGGTCCCGGCCATAGAAATAAAGATCTTCAGCCTTATCCGATACAAATCTTTCTCCCACAATATCAGCAAGCCGTTCTCTGATGTTGCTCATATCATACCCCCTTCTCTGGGTCTTCTCCAATGGCCATTCTGCAGAGTTCCACCAGATGAACAGGTTTTATGCCCCTGGCCTGAATCTTTGCAGTCATTGCATTCTGACAGCCATGGCAGTTGAATATACAGTATTGTGCTCCGTTGTCTGTCATGTCATCAATGTTTCTTTTCTGCACATCCGCTGCGAGGTCATATCCGAACATGGAGCGAAAAATGCTTCCGCAGCAAAGGGCGTTTTCATCCTCATACGTCCTTTGCACCAGGTCCACTCCTATCATATCCATAATCACGGGAAGATATTTGTGGGTTTCAGAGCAGAGCCGATTGGAGCAGGGTCTCTGATAGGCCGCTTTGACATCCAGCGGTTTAATCAAATCTTTAAGGGTTTGGAGTCGTTCATAGAGATACTGGAAATAGTGAACAGACCTGAAAGGAATCTGCATGCCGAATGCAGGCCCCAGGGAGTCAAATGCTGCAAAACACTCATCATGCATAAACACTACTTCTTCAACGCCAAGATCGTGTATCTGTTTGATGACTCCTGGCAGACGTTTCTTTATCACTGAGGTGTTTCCGAAATGGATATACACAACATTGCAGAAAAACTCCTGGCCGAAAAAATATGAAGGCATGACATCTTCAAAAAGCCTGCCTTTTGTGATATCGAGGAACTGGGGCATAAAGCCGAAAGAAAGAGCCTTTTTACTGATCCTTCCCACTTCATACTTTCCCTTTGGCTCACCTATGTTGACCCATTGTCTTGTAATGGCACGCGGTGCTGTGAGAATACCCTTGTCTTCTCTCCTCTGTGTTATTAGATAAAAGGGATGGTTGCCCCTCCTGCAGTATTCCTCGCATGCATAGCAGGTAACACATTCCTTCAGTACAGGAGAATCTTTTCCCCTGAATATATTAATGATCTCTTCTTTAGCCTGTTCCTTGTCCAATTCCATGTACTGGCACTTCACAAGACACGCGCCTGTCGGACATGAAAGGCAAAGGTTTTCATCAAATTTCAGATCGAACATCAAAACCTCCGTAATTTCTCCCTTCAGATTTGATCGTATTTATCGGACTATATGATTTTCGACAAAGAAGCAGGGTCAATGCATCCTTTCAAAGGTTTCCTGATTGTATAGAAGCGACCAGGTATTTTCTAAAGTTGAAGGTACTGGCTCAGTTGCCTCCAGATAGAACTTACAGCCCTGGCTCCTTTTGAACTGCTGTCAAATTCAACAATGTTCTTTCCCTGTACCATGGCCCTGGTAAATGCTGGATCAAAGGGAATGCGCCCCATCACAGTAACATTTCTGTCTCTTGAGAAGTCCTCAATGGCTGCTCCCGCTTCAGGGTTGAGGTCAAACTTGTTTATGCAGACCAGGGAAGGAACTTTAAAGAATTCAGCCAGCTCTACCACACGCTCCATATCATGTCTGCCTGATACTGTAGGCTCTGCCACGATAAGAACTGCCGTTGCCCCGCCAATAGATGCAATAACAGGACAACCGACACCCGGAGGACCGTCCGT
>JAFGMQ010000253.1 GCA_016927455.1 Deltaproteobacteria bacterium | reverse complement strand
CATTCCGGCGAAAGCCGGAATCCACAATGATTTCGACTGGATGCCGGATCAAGTCCGGCATGACGATTGATGTTTTTAATCGCCGGATTAATAATAAAAACAAAGAGCTTCATCTTACAACAAAATATCCATATAACTTCAAACTCATCACACTCTAACTTTTTAAAATCTTTTCATAAAATTTGATTAATCTGGAAAGGATCTTTTCTTTTGAAAAATGTCTCTCAGCAAACTTCCTTGAACCCTCTGACAACCTTTTTGCCAGATCCTTATCATTACTTATCCTGAAAATAACCTCAAGGATATCGAGTGCATTCCCTTTACTCATAAGCATCGCTTCTTCCTCGTTTTTCAGAAGCCTTCCAATATTTGTTTCCGGCACGGCAACAGGTTTTCCCATTGCGAGGAATTCAGGGATTTTTGAAGGCAGTCTGTAATCGTTAAACTCGCCCACATTCCCGGGCTGAATCAGCACATCTGCCATGGCCAGGCAGGCCGGAATGGCACCATATTCTATAAATCCGAGTTCAATAAAATGACTTTGTGTTGCTTTATCGAGCCCATCCAGAGGGTTGCGGTGATTTATTCCTGTCCTGACAAGACTCACAGGCAAATGTTCCCTGTTAGCCAAAGCCACGGCCAAATAGAGGCTTTTCACTTCACGGAGGTTTGCATTATGCACATTTCCGTTATAGCATACCACAATTTCCTCGTCACCAATCCCGAGGCCGTTCCTCATGGCCTGATTTACTGGTTGCGAACAGAATCTGTACATGTCGATTACGGGGAAAACAACAAGGGCTGGCTTTCCTTCAGGCACAAATCTGAAGAGGGTATCGATAATTACCGTTATGCCGTTTGCGTTGCTTAAGAAATCCCTGTAGCGTAAAGGATGAGAAAAAATATCAGGAATTATATCCACTATTTTTTCATCAGGGAAAGAACAGATTATTTCTATTGGCAAACCCGTATTAGACTCAACAATAGCCTCTTCATTGTCTTCCAGATGGACTATGAGTCTGGCTGAAGGAAATCTCTTCCGCAGCAGAACACACTGTTTTCTCACAATTTCTCTCGGGGTCCACGCATGTATTATGTCGGGGTGTTTTCCATCCTGAAAAGAAAAAGAGGGATGAAGCGTTTCGCCGTATTCACATGGGGTATAGCCTATTTTGCCGCCGATAAATCTTTTCGCAGTGTATTTGTCATTTGGCACAGAAACAAAACATTGATTGCCGGCCTCTGCAAGCGCATTTGCGATCGTGTGGATTTGAATTGCGCTGTTGTTATTAAAGTTGTCATAGGTTACAAAAAGGATATTCATGCTTTATTGATTACCGGTAAATTTTATGACACATGACCTGTTTTGCTTAATCCAACAGGACAGCATCCGGCCATTGATCAAGAATCAATGCCCTGTCAAGGAAGTCAGGCTCTGGAATAAAACCGCACATGCTCTTCCTTATGACCGCAGTGGGGCTGTAAATGTTCCGGTAGCCTCTTTCAATAAACCTCAGACACAAATCAATATCCTGATAAAAACTGAATAAATGCTCATTTAAGCCCCCGGCTTCCAGAAACAACTCCTTTTTCATCATTAAACAGGTTAGTGGAACAAACGGCACCTCGTGAGCACACTTCAGAAACCCCCCAACCCAGGATGAGTCTTCCGGATAGCGATTCACACTATGGCCATAACTAAGTTTGTCCCTGAATCTCAGCAGAAATGACGGGGCTACGACCTTCCCGCCTGACTGGACTATATATGGCCCAACTGCGGCGATATCAGGCTGTTCCGCATAAAACAGAAGATTTTTTATCCATTCGGGTGTCATTATTTCAGTATTGCCGTCTAATATTATTATATAGTCGCCCCTGGATCTGTTCACACAGTTATTAATCACTTTGGACAAATTGGCCGGAGTACTTCTATTAATCAGCTTTATTTCATGTCCTTCTTTCAAATCCTGTAAATCCTGATTGCTTGAAATGACGCCTGCAAACAGCACCTCAATTGCCCGATAATCCGTATCTCTATGAATGGTTTCAATGCTTTTATGAAACGATCCATCTTCTTCAACAAAGGGAATTATCAGACTCACCAGAGGATAATACTCCTTTTTCTTCGGATATAGAATCATGCATTGACTATTTTCATCAACCTTGACTGAGGCAGAGATTTTGCGGCGTTTTAAGTGTGAACTGACGGCCTTTTCACATAGTTGCCTCAGATCGGCCTCTGCTGCCAAACCCCTTCTTTGCCCTTTGTTCGTCTGGTTCCTGTAATAAATGACCTTCGGCAGATGTTCAATTTTGTCTGTGTTTTCATAAAGCCGCAACAAAAAATCATAGAAGTGAACAGGTGCGAATTCTCCTCTCAGCAATCCTGTCTTTATTGCCAGTTCCCGCCTTACTATGAAAAAATCCTCTATATAGCTGACTCCATAGAAAAAATCCGGTGACCAGTCCGGCCTTAAAACGTATTCAAGGGGCAGGCCGTCTTCGGCAATCCTGTATTCATCAGAATATATTACATCTGTTTCAGGGCACTTATTAAGCAGTCTCGCCACCTCACATAATGCATTAGCACCAGGCAGATCATTTGTATTGGCATATACAATAAATTCCCCGCTGGCTATGCCTGCAGCTTCATTTAAGGCTTCAGCAGCACTCTTGTTAGCGTGGATATATTCTATTTTTGTCTCCGGCATGTTTTCTGCAAAATCCTCAACAACCTTCTTTGCATAAGGCACGGCATTACCGCCGTCTTGAACAATGAACAATTCCCAGTCACTGTAATACTGCCATGCGACAGATCGGATAAATTTCTTCAGCGATTTCCTGCAATTCTTATCTATTAAAGCGATTATACTTATTTTAGGGCGATAACTAAATTTTCCGATAAACATGTTCAAGTCTTCTCTTCCGTCAGGGCCAAGCCTTGCATAATGTATCAAAGGATTTTTTCCTGATTCCTTTATAAGGGGATATTTCCTTAGATAGTATTTGACATCAAACATGGGGTTCGGATTTCTCTCCTCCCGTACACCATGCCTGAAAAAATGCACCAGCGGGTCTATTCCCGATCGAACCACATCCGGGTTCTGAACCAGATAATACGACCTTTCAAACAGGCCCGAATTTCTTATGGCCCTGAAATCCCGGTCAAGCAAACAGGCTAATGATATTATTCTGGACTTGAGTTTTCTAAGAAGCATGCCTTTCAGAATCCATACTCATAATATTAATCTCCCAGGGCGCGAAGCCTGGCGGTTGAGAACCATCAACCCCTGGTCTGATAAATATCTTACTCTTGCACAGATATCGGGAGGAACCTTAAATAAGGATTGCGGCAGGGGTTTTCAGGCGGATAGTGCATTTTCAGTGATAAAAGGCGATAAAAACTGGCATAGTATTTAAAACAGGCGGCGGAATAATATCTGCCGCCTGTTCTGTATTTTTCTTCATAAGAGGCAATTGAGCTGTGGATTGAGTCATGGGGCTGGTATAGTTAATTCACAGTCCCCTTCAATGAATTGCTGTGAAAAAGGAGAGCCTTCCCTGTCATGCTTGTCCAGTATCTCACCTGGCACGTAGTACCTCGTATTAATGGCAGTATAGGTGCCTGTCCATAAGGTTATCCCCTGCTTGGCTAAAAGAGATGGATTAATAACAATTCGTACGGCTGCCGAATTCAGCTCTTTCTGGACTTCCAAATTCAGCTCTTTCTGGCCTGCCGCCATAATGGGAATGGGATCGACTGCCCCGTAAATCTCCTGCAGGTATATTACAATCTCATTCCCTGCCAATTCTGCATTACCGTGCACGACCTTTGTATGGACATATCCAGGAGGAGCCTCTTTTCCGTCGAGAATAAACCCGAAATCATGTGTAGCCTTTCCGCACAAGGAATAGTGATTATTACCCATATAAGTGCACTGGAGAATATATGTATACACTTCCTCTCCAAAAGTAGTCGGTGTTAGCACTATCTGGACTGCCCCCATATCAAAGGGTACAACAACTGTGCCAGCCACAGAGGTATTTGCAAAGAAAACGATCCCCAGCAAAACCAGAAAAATAATTCCCATCCTTCTCATGACATTTCCTCCTTTTCCTGTTTTGGGATTGAGGGAGGCCTAATCACCTGATGTCAAAACCTGCCCCAAGCCAGTAATATGTTTACTGAAAATCACACGTAAAGCCAATTACGATGATTACTGTACCCCAATTTTTTATTAACTGCAAACAGAAATCTGCATTTAAAAATATCAATACCCCTCTAACAAAAGCAGGAGCCATTCAAGGCTGTCATCGGATTGTGGGGCCACCCTTATATATTCATCTCTGCTTTTTTTCTTCCATCCGTCTGGTCCAGTGACCGTAAGCGTAACCGTATAATCTTCAGGATTATTATATGTGTGAACAGGATTCCTCTGGGTACTGGTCAGACTGTCTCCAAACTCCCAGAACCATTCTGTGATATCTCCGGTTGATTTATCGGTAAACTTTACAGTAAGAGGAGCTTCCCCGATAACCGGGCTGCCCTCAAAGTCGGCTGAAAGGCCGGGTGAATACTCTATAAAATTGGCCGAATACCCGATACGGGATAGGCCGTATTCTATGCGCATGTAACCTCCCTCGCCCCAATCCTTCCCCCATGAATTGCGCAGAATCCAAACCCCGTCTTTGCCCTGATTATCATCCCACCCTACGATAACAACGCCATGGTTTACATCCCCTGATTCATCAATATTGAAAATACCGCCGGTATAGGCATGGAATGCCGGGCCTGAATATATAGCAGTTCCGACAGGGCCGTAATCAATAATTGCCTGCTTGATCGAATCCACAGATGGTATGGTAAATGAACTGCCGATAAAACCCCATGCATCTATCTTAAATGGATGAGAATACGGCCCGCCGCACAGTTTATCCCACCCGGCATAAGGAAATTCATCTTCGGGAACAGCTCCGGCCTCAGTCTCTGGAAGTCTGTATTTCCATTGATGATAGTCATGTGCCCACCATCCTCCCCTGATACAGTCCCAGCCATCAGTGTTGCAGGAGACAAGGTACTGTTCGGACAGATCTCTCTCCGCGCCATGGATAATCATAATATTGATTTCCAATAATGCTGTTGTGCTGAAAGCCCAACAGGAATTACATGACAACTGATCTCTGATATCTGGGCATTTTCCCTGATCACACCAGTTCCAGGATGATGGGAGGGCTCTTTTGCGTCTCATATCACTGAAAGGAGCACCTATCCACCAGTTTTTCGGAGGCACAAGACCACAGAGTTCCTTTAAATCACGCTCTGTAGCCGGGCTCGGGCCGACCGTAAATGTAGCCCCCTTGGCCGCAAGTTGCTTTCCCAGCACTTCGATTTCATTAACAGACAACCCTGCATAGGCCCCTGCAGCAATAGAAAGGAACAGAAAAACCGCCACAGCCGCGATCATAATTTTATGATATTTCATTATCGGCTAATTACTTATCGACTATTGGTTTAACTTTGAGCTTTGAGCTTTCAGCTTCCATATTGGTTTGTCCGGTCAAGTTATGCTGGATGAGGACCTTATTATTTCTCTTCTTTTTTAACCACAATGTTCACTTCAAAAGCCATAACCGGCGGGATATCTTTTTCAAATGATCTGTGGTAGACAAGCCTCAGAGCTGTTTTACCCGGCCGGGCAGCCTCAAAACGCAAAACAACCTTGCCGCCAGCACCTCGGGCAATTCTGTCTGGTATAAATTCCGCTTCACCGGTCTGCGAAAGGACACCTTTATCAACAAAGTCCACTTCCCACATGTATCCTGTTGTTGGATTACCCTGAAGCGAAATTTCAAGGATTTCACCCCTTCTGATTTCAACGGTTCTTCCGGCATCTTTTTCATCCAGCATTACAGCCCACCCCATTGAAGACACTCCGACAAACAGGCACACAAGTAGGGCTATTAAAGACATAGCTATATAATATTCAGCCTTTTTTTTCAAATCATGTCGCCTCCGCATCCCTTTTCGAAAAAAGATACAGAAAATTGATAATACAAAAAATCGGAATGTCCCTGCATACACACATTAGAAAACAGAAAAAGCAGTCTGAGTGCCAATTTATAAGGTTTTCAGGGCTGCCCCTGTGCCCCCCCTGTTGAAGCGGACAATGAGTCCTCAGATCCTATCAAAGACATAACCAGAACGGCAGGGGTAATTATTCCGGATTCAAGCTGTCCTGCCAGTTCGAAAACTTTCTCACTGTCCGGAAAGTGTCCATGAATCGTGCTGTACAGCCTAACAATCAGGTCACTGTGCTCAGGGGATCCGGAAGTAAACTCAACTGTATCGAGGATTTCAATTATTATGCCTGCTATTGCTTCCTTTGTTATTCCCGTTTCCTCCAGGAGGCCTGACAGGCGGTGCATTTCATCACTATACACCAGACGGTTCAGGAGACCCGAATAGATTCCTGCTACCAGATTCCCGGCAGGAGTTCCACAGCTCCCCATGAATATGCCGTACAGCCTGTCTGCAAATTCTGTTGACCGGGCAAACATAGTCATCAGTTCTTCGCACAGCCACAACTGGCTAAGCAATTGAGACATCTCCATGCCCTGCGGCATCCTTTTAAGAAACACCATAAATGCATCCTCTATGCACCGGGTATCAGGCCGGCTGCCTTCCCTGTATTCCCTGGATTCGAAAAACATGCGGCCCATCTCAAGCACTACGTATCTTGCATCAACATTCAGACTCAGGCCTGACCTCAAATAGTTCTTCCATGTTTCAACTTCCAGGGCATCAGGTCTTTTGCCTAACAGCACTGCATAAAACCATTCAATCATTTCTTTAACCTCATTACTGTCAAGAATCGCATCAAGATATTCGCTTATACCTGCATGGGTCATATGGCCTGAACCTGCTCTATTCATATATGCTGTCAGGACTTCTTTGAGACTCAGGGTGCCTGTTAAATGACTACCCCTGATTATAGACGGAATATCTTTTTCACAAAATTTGTCCCCGTCGAGATACATAGCACTTTTCATCTCAGCCAGATAATAGGTATGATCAACCAGCCTGTTATACAGGGTTAATGTATCGCTCTGATTGGGTATCCCGGTATAGTTAAGTGCTGAAAAAACATCAACATCGTCCACTGTCACATGGTTGAAGGCAATATTCTGCCAGCCGTTCGCCGCCTTGTATATCTTTATGAATATCTCAGGATTGGTCACATTCCCGTATGGAAAATCAACAGGATCGGCATACATATAGCCCCATACAGTCCTGTCCCCGGTTGCTGACACATCATCCCCGCATTTCTGCCACCTGAGGTCGAAGTGAGGCATCCATGTTGGTTTGAACACTGCCTTAATCCACAGCTCTGAGGTCACAAGATACCCGTCTGAACTGTTATTGCCATTCTGTCTTACAGTCACTGCCTTCGGGCTTCCGCTTGCCCCTAAAGCTGTTACAGTTATAGTGCCGGTCCGAGGGCTGGCCCCGGTGTTCTGGCTGAAAGACAAATTTATCGTTCCGGAATTCGTGCCGCTTGATCCGGACTGGATTGACAGCCAGCCTGCTCCATCAGTCACTGAAGCAGTCCAGTTCATTGTGCCCCCTCCCGTATTTGAGACACTGAAATTCGTACTTTCGGCATCCCAGGAAACTTCGCGACTGCCTGGTGAAACAGAAAGTACGGGCGAGGCGGTGTAGTTCGCAGTTTTAGTGTCGCTGGGATTCATGCCTGTCTTCCACGCCCTGGCCTTCAGCGTGCCTGGCACAGGAACGGAAACCTTCCCTCCTGAAGTTACGGCTGAACTGGATTCAGTCGGCTCGCTGCCGTTGGTAGTGTACCTTATGGTCGCCCCTG
>JAFGMQ010000044.1 GCA_016927455.1 Deltaproteobacteria bacterium | reverse complement strand
GAATGACGGTTGATACCCCGTAGCTTGCTGCGGGGTAGTTCATTGATATTCAAAATGGAGAACGGAGAACTAATATGAAGTACCGTAAAACTAATATGAAATACCGTAATGCCAGAGTTGGGTTACTATTAACATTTTTTTATTTCTCGTTTTTATTTGCCTTTGCCGCAGCATCCGGTTTGCCGGATGGATTTGTCTATCTCGAAGATATTATTCCGGATGTTGTTCTGGATATGCGTTATTGTTCAGAAGACAATTTTATTGGAAGGCCCATTGACGGTTATCAGAGGCCATGCTGCATCATTTCAAAAGAGGCTGCAGGAGCACTTAAAAGTGTTCAGGACGAACTGAAACGGTTTTCATTCGGTCTTAAGGTATATGACGCTTACCGGCCTCAAAGGGCAGTCGATCACTTTGTCAGGTGGGCGAATAATCTTCAGGATACAAAGATGAAAGCCGTTTATTATCCGGATGTTGAAAAAAGGAATTTGTTCAGTGACGGATATATTGCGAAGAAATCCGGGCATTCAAGAGGGAGTACGGTAGATCTTACCATTGTGTATTTTGATGAAAATGGTGAAGCTCACGAACTGGACATGGGAACAGGGTTTGATTTTTTCAGCCCCAGATCCTGGCCTTCTGATCCGACTATGAAACCGGAACAGCGTGCTTCCCGTATGCTTCTGCAATCAGTTATGGAAAAACATGGTTTCAGGCGCTATGAAAAAGAATGGTGGCATTTTACTCTCGTTAATGAGCCTTATCCTGATACCTATTTTAATTTTGAGGTGAGATAAGGCTGAAGGCTTTAAACATCCGTTTTGTCACTGAACTCCCACCGGCACCAGGCATCATCAGGGTGAGGTCCGGGCGGACAGAATATGCACTGCAGTTTTATATTCGGGTCCACAACCTGTATGACATTCCTGAAGCACGAGTCGAATGTGGGTTCACACGGAAACTCGCCTTTCCCCATTTTTAACCTCTGCTCCTGAGGCGGACAATGTCTGCATGTCCATACGGCACGGTTTTCGAAACGTTTCACCTCATAATCAAAGCCGGGAGCCCAGCTCATGAAGTTTATGGCGCGGAGAACATTGTCGAGACCTGCACCAAGGTTCAGAAGTTTCCTGATCCTTTTTGCCTCTATTTTTGATCCGATTTTCCACATCCTGATGTCCAGTTCAACCGCGGCTTCCAGCCCGAACCTTTCTTCCACTCCGCTGAACCAGAGCCCGTCAAGAGTCATCCAGTTCATGGAATTCATTTTTATCAGTTCAATCAATGTCTGCCTGGGCAGTTTCTCAAGTTCATTTGTCACAGGGTTCTTCATTTTTTCTCCATAGATATTGTGGGGGCATGAAGGTCAGTTGTTGAGCTGCTGTCCTTAATTTTTGAGATGCGACACATGAAAGTGCGGCCTGAAGGCGTTCCGGTGACCGGATTTCGACGCTCATCGTCGGTCAGGCGGTTCAGACTGCATTCAGGATCAATATCACCCCAACCCCATGCGATCCGTATTACTCCCGGTGGCACAGTCTCATTAACTTCAGCCTTCATCTGTATCCAGCCCCTGGGTGTTTCCAACCTGACCATATCTCCCCTGACAATGCCATAGGCATTCGCATCAGATTTATGTATATCCACGACACAGCCTGCATTATTTCGGGCGAGAGAGTTAATCTGATGAAACTGTGTATGGGTGAAACGGTTTATTCTGGCGCCACTTATCCCCACAAGGGGGTAGCTGTCTTTCCGGTCATCAAAGCTTATCGGATGGGGCATGTATCCATTCATATAGGGAGTGCCTGAAAATCCGGCGGATGAGAGCTGCCCGGAATAGAATTCCACCTTTCCGGACGGCGTATTAAACCCGCTTGTCCTGTATTTCCGGAATACGGTCTCATCTGCCCTGATCCCTTCCGGATGGTCTCTCAGCATTTCAACAGTTATGCCGGCAGGCTCCAGTTGGTAATTAATGGCATTTTCCGCGGTCTGCCATGGAAACTCGGCTTCCAGGCCGAGCCGGCGTCCCAGTTCGAATATGATCCTCCAGTCAGGCCAGCTGTCACCAAGCGGTTCAATGACAGCATCCTGGATACGGACAGGACTGTTGCGTATAAAGGCACGATTCAGCTGCGTCTTTTCAAAACAACTTGATGCGGGGAGTACAATGTCGGCCATATGCGCCGTACGTGTCATGAACATGTCAATTACAACAAGAAAATCCAGTTTTTCAAATGCCTTTTTTACCCTGTTTGCGTCCATCATGGTGACTGCAGGGTTGCCGGCCTGTGAGACGACCATTTTAACGGGGTAGGGTTTTTCATCGAGGATTGCGTCAATCAGGCAGGACTGAACATGCCTTCCCCAGGTCTCATGAAAGTTATTGAATATCCCGTAGTCTCTGGTTATCGGCTGAACATGCCCGGGTATCCTGTCCCTCAGCTGTATGTTGCGTACCCTCACAGGCTGAGGGATGAAGTCGCCCCCCTTTATGTCGAGATTGCCTGTCAGTGCCCTCAGCATGCATACGGATCTTGTGGCGTCAAATGTATCGAGCTGCATGTCCAGGCCGTTACCGTCAACTATACAGGCCGGGGCGGTAGTGGCATAGAGACGTGCCGCTTCCCTGATCATTTCCGGATCAAGTCCGATATCCCCGGCTATCTTTTCCGGGGAAAATGGCTCTGCAGCTTTACTCAACTGTTCAAATCCGGTTGTCCATTTTTCGATAAATGATGCATTATAGTAATTTTTTGAGATTATCTCGTTAATCATTGCCATGGCTAAGAGACCATCATGGGCAGGCTTGATCTGCAGCCAGATATCAGCCTTTTCCGCCATAAGGGTTTTAACCGGATCGATCACTATAAGGACAGCGCCTTTTTCCCTCGCATTAAGAATGTTTTCAGCTGCACCCGGATTTGTGTCAGTGTCATTCTTGCCCCATATCATAATGCATCGCGAGCCGGATGTGAGAGGCATGGTCATAGCACCGTAAGTTACGGTATGAGCTAATTCACGCCCTACATGGCAGACTGATCCGTTTCCGATGCTGTTTGGTGAACCGAAGGTGTTCATCAGCCTGTTGACATAATCCCAGGGAGCCCCCCAGTCCGCTGCCATGCCTCTGAGCCAGCAGACGGATTCAGCACCGAAGGTGTTTTTAAAAAATAGAAAACGTTCCGCTAAATTGTCCAGTGCCTCATCCCAGGAAGCTTCCCTGAAGCCTGTATCCCGGTCTTTCAATAGAGGCCGGGATAACCGCCGTGGAGAATAGACGATATCCGGCGCAGCCTTCAGTTTGGGGCAGATAAGCTGCCGTTCCTCCGGCAAGTCTGAATTTCTATGGGCCGATATCAATCGCCCTTTTTCAATATAAGCAGTAACAGGACAGCATGATGAGCAGAGCCTGCATATAGTATGTTTTTTCATGGTTTTTGTTCTCCTCATCTTAAATTATGGGGGGAGATCATTATCAGGAGGCAATATTTACTATCTTGCGGCTTTTATGTAGCAGCTCCTGATCTGCTCAAAGTGGTTTTCGTGGGTTCTGATCTTCCACCACACATGGCCCCGGGATTCGATTACCCATGGTGATGAGTTGCTGAATGAATGGTCTGTCAATAAGTGTTCAATATTATCAATTCCTCTGCCTGCAAGCGGCCCCTCATTTTTACCGCCCAGCCATTCTTCAACCGCTGCAACATCCGTAGACCAGGAAAAGGGGTCTGACAGCAGGAACTGGGCATCTTTACTGCGTGTGATTCGGTTCATCTCTTTCAGATGAGATATGGGCCTGGGAAGCTTGTCTACAAGATTCAGGGAACAAAAGGACGAGACTGAGCTTTTTTTTAAGCGAAGCATCTGAGCATCTCCCAGGATGAATTCCGTTTTTTCATTATCCCAGCTTTCAGGGAGCCTTAGCATTGCTTCGCGATGGATACAGCCCTCCAGTTTCAGCGATATATTGATGCTGCGGTTTATCATCAGGTCCCTGGCCGTCTTTATAAAGGCATGTGAATTATCAATGCCAACGGCCAGATCGCAGATACGGCTCATCTCAAAGGTGAAACGTCCAACTGCACATCCCGTATCAAGTGCTGTTCCGGAATGAGGCCTTATAAGTTCAGTCCATTTATGATATGAGTCAGACGCCGACTCCTCATCCATGATGTCCGCGAAGTGGCTCCAAATATAGGAAGAAACCACGGAGGGGTTTTCATATTTTTTCTCTGTCCCGGTGTTTATATCGTAAGAATTCGGGTCGAGATCAGCAATGCCGTTTTTGACAGGGTATATCCTTCCGCATCCGGGACACCTTAACTCACCGTTAATAATATCATTGCCATTTATATCCGTAATCTTTTCCGCCAATTGAATTTCATCAGGAAGGCAGACAGGGCATACCAGCATTTCCAGCAGTCGTATTTTCATGTCAAAATCCTTGAAACCAGAAGTGTCACCTTTATTTTCACCTCCGGGCCGGCATGGCCGGAGTGGTGTGAAGAAGTTTAAATATTTGCTTTACATGTGTAATTTGGATTATGTCGTTATTAAGTGTAATCTTCTGAGATGACTATACTATCGAACACCCCTTTTTGTATAATATTTTTTTGTCTGAGCATTGAATTGAACAGCGAGCGAATTCGCCCGCTGGCTTGTGTCGGGGTTAGCGAGCGAATACAAATAAACATTTTCATTAACAATCGAAGATTCCCCGCAATTTGTTGAGGGGAGCTTCAATTCTAAACCAGCCACAGGCAGGCTGAAAGCCAACCTGAAAACCATTAACCCATTATTCATAACCTGTTTTGTTTAATAAACCCTCTTGATCTTAATTCGATTACAGAATATAGTCTGTATTCAGTGGTCAGTTCTGCGCGTGTCTAATGCCATGAATTTAAAAGGGTCATACGCAGCCTGGACCGGATTGCTGAAAATTCAAATCGACTTCTTATCTCTTTAAAAAAGGAGGCCACATGGCAGTGGATATCACTATCCGAATCGGAGGCCTTGCGGGTCAGGGGATGCAGTTTATCGGCATGCTTCTTGGCAAGATCTTTACGCGGCACGGTTATTATGTCTTCACCCATCAGGACGTGGAATCACGTATTCGCGGGGGCCACAATTTTGTGCAGGTCCGCATCAAAGATGAGCCTGTTTTCTGTCACAGCCAGAAGGTGGATATTCTGATCGCCCTGGACAGGGGCTCAATGGATCTGGATCAGCCGGTTCTTGAGCCGGATGATATCATGATCTTTGACGTCAAGGAAAAGGGGTTCACTTCGGACAATCCCGCCCGCCTTCCCATTCCAATGGAACAACTGGCAGTGGAGGCGGGAGGTATGAAGATCATGTTTAACTCGGTAGCGATCGGGGCGGCACTTGCCCTGCTGGGCTGTGACCTCCAGCCCATCCTGGACCGGCTGGACGAGGAGTTCGCAGCCAGAGGACAGGAAACAGTCGAGAAGAACCGAAACTGTGTTATTTCCGGATACGGTTACATTAAAAGTAATTTCAAGGGAACATTTCCGAAAAAGATTCCTCTCGCACCTTACAAGAAAGACAAGCTCTTTATGACAGGAAGCCAGGCCATGGCTCTCGGAGCAGCCTGTTCCGGTTTGAAATTCTACAGCGGTTATCCCATGTCTCCCTCTACTACAATTATGGAATATCTGGCTTCTCTCGGCAGGAAACACAGCATCATTGTCGAGCCCGCCGAAGATGAGATCGCGGCCATCAACATGGTAATAGGTGCCTCCTTTGCGGGAGTCCGCGCCATGACCGCCACCTCAGGCGGTGGTTTCTGCCTCATGGTCGAGGGCATGGGCCTTGCCGGTATGACAGAGACACCTGCCGTGATAGTCGTTGCACAGAGACCGGGACCTTCGACAGGGCTGCCCACCAGGACTGAACAGGGTGACCTTGATTTCGTTATACACGCCTCTCACGGTGAGTTTCCAAGGTCGGTTTTCGCACCAGGCAATGCGGAACAGGCCTTTTACACCATGCAAAAGGCCTTCAATCTGGCTGACAGGTTCCAGACTCCCGTGATAGTTCTTGGGGATCAGTATCTGAATGATTCCTATTTCACTCTGGATAACCTGGACCCGGGGCGTATAAAGATAGATCGTGGCAAGATCATAAGTGCGGAGAATATGTCCTACCCTGTGGAATACAAGAGATATGAGTGGGATGAATCAGGCATATCTCCCAGGATATTCCCCGGCCAGACGGAGGCCGTTGTCTATGCGGACAGCGATGAACACACTGAGGCCGGGCATATCACGGAGAGTGCAACAGTCCGAAAGGGAATGGTTGTCAAACGCCTGCGAAAGGTTGAGGGTATAAGGAAGGAAATGGATCCTCCAAAGGTCAATGGCGAACGTGATCCTGATCTACTGCTTGTGGGCTGGGGCAGTACTTGCGGGGCACTGAAGGAGGCTGCTGATATCCTGACCAGAAATGGCCTTAAGACTGCGGTATGGCATTTTTGTGACCTTTTTCCATTCCCTGATACTGGTCTTTTGCCCCAGATTTCAAAAAAAACCCGTATCTTTTCTGTGGAGAATAACGCTACCGGCCAGTTTGCGAGGACACTTTCCGGACAGGGCAGGATCATGATAGATCACCGGATATTCAAATTCGACGGAAGGCCTTTTTCTCCCTGGGATATAGTAAACCGTGTCCACAGGGCACTATAAGGAGGAAAAAATGGTTAATCTTGACGATTTTTACAGCGATGACCCTGTTGCATGGTGCCCGGGTTGCGGAAACTACTCTATACTTGAAGCGCTCAAACAGGCATTTGTAAATTCAGGCAGAAAGCCCCATGAAATTGTCATCGTTTCCGGCATAGGCCAGGCCTCTAAAATGCCCCATTATCTCCGATGCAATGCCTTTAACGGGCTCCATGGTCGGACTCTTCCTGTAGCCACCGGGATCAAACTGGCCAACCATGAACTGACGGTGCTGGCCGAGGGCGGGGACGGGGACGGCTATACTGAGGGCGGCAACCATTTTATCCATGCCATGCGCCGGAATATTGACATCACCTATCTGGTACACAACAATAAGGTCTACGGGCTTACCAAGGGCCAGGCCTCCCCAACGAGCGATCTGGGGTATGTCTCCGGAACAACACCGATGGGGTCTTTTTCACCTCCCCTGAATCCTCTGCTGCTGGCTATTTCCATGGACTGCACTTTCGTGGCCAGGGGTTTCTCAGGAGAACCGGTACACCTTGCCGGACTTATCCTTGAGGGATTACAGCACAGGGGCTTTTCATTCATAGATATCCTTCAGAACTGCGTTTCCTTCAACAGGGTCAATACCTATCAGTGGTATAAGAAGCGTGTTTACGACATAAAGGATGATCCTTCATACGATCCCCGAGATATGGGGATGGCCTTCCGGAAGGCACAGGAATGGGGAGAGAAAATTCCAATAGGGATAATATACCGGAATGACAGGCCTTCCCTTGATGAGAAACATCCCGCTATAAGGAACCTGCCGCTTGTAAAGCAGGAAATCGACAGGGCATCGCTTGAGGGAATTATAGAATTCTTCAGATAGTTCCGGCGCAAGCAAAGGCTGCCAGCTAAAACTCCGTTCCGTTATTCTCTCCGCCGGTCAGGTGCGGCACCGTATAACAGCCCTGATGCTATTTTCTGCAATGATAAAATTTAGACATGTGCCCACAGGCTGAGCAGGTGGAAGAGGTCATCCTGAAAAAGGCAGGATCCGCCGATAAACAGCATCATCAAAATGGCGCAGTAATCCCTGGGAGTCAGGCAAAGGTCATGCATATAGGTGCGGGATCCGCCGAAATAGCCCCGGCTTTCCATGGCTGTGGCGAGTTCGTCCGCTCTGCGGAATGTGCTGCTGATCAGCGGGATCATCATTGATACAGTGGAGCGGATGCGGCGGTAAATGCTTCCGGTCTTAAGATCTGCTCCGCGGGACATCTGGGCCTCCCGGATGCTGCGGATCTCTTCGAGGAAGGTGGGTACGAATCTCAAGGCCACGGACACCATGACAGCCAAGTCATGAGATGGAACCCCTATTATTCTGAAAGGCCTCAGGAGCCTTTCGAGGCCGCTCACCAGTCCGGTCGGAGGCGTTGTCATAGTCAGAAAGGAAGCGCTGATAATCAGGAGCATGAATTGCCATGTTACCATGATTCCCCTGAAGAGACCGGCGCTGGTGACGGTTATTCTCCACGCAGGAAAGGGAGGAAGCGGCACTCCTTCCGTGAGCAGCAGATGGAGCAGGAACAGGAGCACGAGAAAAGGTATTACGGGCCTGAGAGAGCGCAGTATCTGCTGCGGATGAATTCGGGATAGAGGAAGCAGAAAAACGAGAAAAACACTGATTACCAGTGCTGTAAATACCCGGGCATTCAGGATGATAATGCTCAGCATGACCACAAAAAGGATCTTTATACGAGGATCCAGAGTGTGAATTAAGGATTTCCGGGGGATATACTGACCGAGATTATACATTGTTTAAATTCCATCCGGTTAAGAGGCTGTGAACAAATTACTTTCAGGCTGAACGATATCAGCCATTTCAGAACCGTCCTGCGCTGCACCTTTTCCTATCACTCCGGAAATGGCCCGGCAGGCTTGGTCCATGTTCAGGATATCCGGGGGAAGTTCAGCACCCATCATGTTAAGGCGCCACAGCAGTTCCGTAACCGCAGGGACATCCAGGCCCAATTCCTGCAGCCATTCGCACTTTGAAAATACCTGGGAAGGTCCTTCATCCATAAGAATTCTGCCGGCGCTCATGACTATAACGCGGTCCGCTTCAACGATGTCATTCATATTATGGGTGACATGGACGATGGTGAT
>JAFGMQ010000007.1 GCA_016927455.1 Deltaproteobacteria bacterium | reverse complement strand
GTGGTGGAGAGGGGAGGATTTGAACCTCCGAAGGCTGAGCCGGCAGATTTACAGTCTGCTCCCTTTGGCCACTCGGGAACCTCTCCGGAATCCCAAACAAACACCCTGGAGCCAGCGAAGGGAATCGAACCCCCGACCCACTGATTACAAATCAGTTGCTCTGCCGTCTGAGCTACGCTGGCCTTTGAATTTTAAAGGCATAAATTGTTAGATTAATTTTTTTTTAATCTAATTTCAAATCTGATTTATGATGTTTATAAACAGAATATTCCATTAAATATCAATTTGTCTTGCGAAATCTCCTCTTTTCTTTCTATTATGCCTTTTTATACGTATTTATGAATTTTGATATCTTGTTTTTTTACATCAACTCACACAAAAAAGCAATGAAAATAAAAAAAATATTTACCGATTAAAATCAGCACATAAGACAAATACCAGATTAGCTTTATTTACAATCAATTCCTGGCTTCAAAAAACTTAACCAAAAAAATACCTGGAAAGGAACTTAACTCATATTTGACGCCTTAACCGGTGAAATTCAGTAAATGCAATACAATTCGCTGATTTTTTTAATGAACTACCCCGCCGCAGAGCAGAGGGGTATCTTGAAAAGCATCGAACGCCTCAGGGGGCGGGGACTTGTGTGTCATAGTCACCTCTGCCCAGCCAATCAATGGTTTTTTACTCACTAAGCCATTATAATTTCTAAATCTTTCTGTCAAAATTTTACTTATACTTCTATTATATGCTTGAACCATACCCACAATTATGATAACTGAAAGGAAAATTCAACGGAAATAAAAAGTTCTGTCGTAAATTTTAACCAAATTTCAGGAGGTATTGAAATGGCAGCTTTAGCTGGAGGACTGATAGCACTCATTTTGGGAATCATTGGAATTATATTTTGGTGGGCATATTTCATTAAGGCTCTTTTGGCTGCTGTTCCCGTCATGTTAATCCTGGGAGGAGCTTTAGCCGCCTATCTGGGATTTGAAGACATCAGAGACAAGAAGAGATCGCCTGAGGCCTTTGACAGCAATGAAAGCAGCCTGAAGGAAGAGGTCGAAAGCCTGAAGGAAGAGATAAGGTCACTGAAGAAAGAAAAAGATGAACTTGAAAAAAGCCAATAAGTCATAAGTCAAAAAAACAACCTAATTTCGGTTAAGTCTCCGGACTGTTATATCGCTATTGTCCGGAGACTTTTTTAATCCCCAAAATCAGAACAACTGCAATTTACATTAATTTCTCCGGGGCAGGCATAATTTCAATTTTACAAACAACTGAATCTGCCTGCCCGTAATAAAACCAATCTATTTAAAGGTCTACATCATCGTGTACTTGGGGCCTCCTCCGCCTTCAGGCGGCACCCATGTGATATTCGCAAACGGATCTTTCACGTCGCATGTCTTGCAGTGGAGACAATTGGAAAAATTGATCTTCATACTTGGTTTTCCCGTCTCTTCATCTATTGACATATCGTAAACGTCTGCAGGACAAAACCTCTGACATGGCGCCTGGAACTCCGGCAGACATTTATTATAGCAAATATCCAGATCCAGTATCTTGAGATGCGACGGCTGCTGCTCCTCATGCGTTGAACCTGAGTAGTACACATCCGTCTCTTTATCAAAAGTATTTTGCCCGTCAAACTTGATCAAACCCTTTTGTTCATCTGTGGGAGAATCAGTTCCATAAACTTCCTTGACAGATTTCTGATGAATATAGTCCGGCTTTGTAGTCAGGCGGTTTTTAAGTATCCTGCCGCCCAGTATGAACTGAAGACCCGCCTTGAATAGCGCAACCCACAATCCTTTTTCAAATGCCTGATGAAAGTTGCGAACCTTATACAGTTCTTTACCTATCTGGCTCGCATATAGTGCCCGCTCATAATTACTAAGCTGAGCCTCCGAAAAATCATTTTTCAACAATGCTTCAAAAATCGTTTCTGCAGCCAGCATCCCGGACTTCATAGCAACATGAACGCCTTTAATTTTTTGACTTATGAAAAGGTTCGCTGAATCCCCGATAATAACACCACCCTCAAAAGCCAGTTTTGGTATTGAAAAATATCCTCCCACCGGAGCTGTCTTGGCTCCGTATTGAACCATTTTTCCATCCTTAAATATTTTTGCAATATAAGGATGCATCTTGAATTTCTGAAACATCAGGTGGGGATCCAGATATGGATCTTCATAATCAAGTCCTGTAAGCAAGCCAACTGCTATCTGGGTATCATTCATTCCATAAACAAATCCACCGCCATAGGTATTACTTTTGAGAGGATAACCCATTGTGTGGATCACATGTCCGGGCTTAAAAGACCCCTCAGGGATTTCCCATACTTCCTTCACTCCAACCACATAGGAATCCGGATTTTTTCCTTCATCCAGATTAAACTTTTTTATCAGCGTTTTTGTAAGGCTCCCTCTGGTTCCCTCTCCAAAAACTGTGACCTTTCCCTGCAAATCAATACCCGGTTCGAAGTTCCCTTTTTTATCCCCGTTTGCATCTATTCCTTTATCGCCAGTGCGGACTCCGATAACGCGATCCCCATCATATAGAACCTCGGTCGCTGCAAAACCGGGGAATATATTAACCCCGCTCTCCTCAACAATTCCTGCCAACCATTCAGTAAGTTTAGACAGAGAAACAATATAGTTTCCGTGGTTGTTGAGCGGAGGAGGCGTAATGGGGGCTTTAATCATGCCATTCTTGGTCAGAAGGCAAACATCCTCGCCAGTTACTTCAGCATCGAGGGGAGCTCCTTTTTCTTTAAAATCCGGGATCAGCTCCTTGAGCGGAGATGGATCCATGACGGCTCCTGACAAGGCATGCGCTCCAAGATAAGAAGATTTCTCCAGAACTGCAATCATGAGTTCATCGATTTTTTCTCCCTGGCCTTCTTTATCAACCTTTTCATTATGAGCGTTTATCAGGTTCGTTAAATGAAGAGCGCCACTCAGAGATGCCACACCTCCACCAACAAAAAGAACATCAACTTCCATGATATCTCTTTCTTCCATCAATAATTCCTCCTAAATTTATACTTATAAATTTGCCTTCCTCGCCATTCATGATTATTTGCCTGATACCCCTTGTTTAATAGCCTCAGTCAGCCAAAATTTCCGAACTATATGTTTCCGAGGCAATTAAGACTACACCTTTTCCACCATAACTTCAAAACGGAAAAAACTCATATTTGATCTATATAATTTTTTTTTTTGGTTTCTGCAAGTTTTTTGGGTAATTACTTGCACAAGCATATTTCATATAATTTTATATTGACAAAAAATTTCTTCTTGTATTAATTAGGTTATCTTTACACGTGATATTTGGAGATATTCTTTTCGAAAAATCATAAAGTTAACTAATATCTGTTTTAATTTTGTCTTTTTCTGAGAACAATTGACGGCTGCATTATATAATACGCAGAAGCTCAGATTATTAATGAAGACATCAAAACCAAATTACTCATACATGGCTTTAATATTCACGGCCCAGGTAAATCACGAAAGACCACGAGATGAAAAATAAAAAAGCGTTATTAATATGTTTTGTCGCCCTAATTATTGGCATTTACTTTTTGTTAAGCAGCAGTTCACTTGCACAGGAGATAAAGCCAAAAACTATCCTGAGTATCGAAGCATACGATATGCTGAACACTGTACCTGACACCTATCTCATTGATGTCCGCACAAGGGCGGAATATCAATTTGTTGGCCATCCCGGCAATGCCTACCTCTTTCCTTATTGTTTTATGACAACTGAATTTGGTAAAAATGAAGAGATATACGTTTATCGTTATAATGTTAAGAATAAGGCCTTTATCCAGGAAATACTCAAGCTCTTTAAGAAAACTGATAATCTTCTCATAATCTGCCGCGATGGCACACGCAGCTCACTTGCTGCGGTTGAACTTGTTCAGGCTGGATTCAAGAACATCTATAATGTTGAAGATGGTTTTGAGGGTCCGGAATTTCCTTCTTTTAATATCAGTCTTATGATGCAGGACACAGACAGGCATAAATATTACCGGCAGCTCGCCAAAAGAAACAAGATACAGGGTTTTGACCAAAGACGTCGTTACGGATGGCAATGGTGGGGTCTGCCATGGACTTATCAAATTGACCCAAAATATATATACCCTCCTGACCTTACCCCACCCAAAAAGTAGCCTTTATTGTATACTTTTTAATACTGGCTGTAAGTCCGGTTGAGACTATTTTGCTTGTCCTGCAGGAGTTGGAGTAGACCTGCAATTCTCAACTCATAACTGTTAACAGATATGCTGTGACAGGATTGTTCATCGGGATTTGTCCTTTCAGTTGACAAAGGTCATCTGGCATATTAACTTACCACGGAACTAATCATAAAAAGGAGATAAACAATGGCCGATCTTCTTCAAATAACTGACAGTAATTTTGATGAGGAAATCATTAATTCGGACATACCGTCTATGGTTGATTTCTGGGCGGAATGGTGTGGTCCATGCAAAATGCTGGGGCCTGCCGTGAAAGAGCTGGCTGAAGAATATAAAGGCAAAATTAAAATCGTTCAGATGGATGTAGATAAAAACCGCCAGATCCCTGCTAAATTTGGGATCAGAAGTATTCCCACTCTGATATTTTTCAAGGGCGGAGAAGTAACTGATACGATTGTAGGAGCATATCCGAAAAGCCATATAGATGAAGTACTTAAAAAGCTGTTATAAGAAAAAATATGTTTTTTGGTATAGAGTTCTGCCTCTATATAAATGGCTCAAAATAGCTACCGCGAACGTTTGAACGGACAGAAATTATAAGGATGTATATATGCCTGGTAAAAGGCCTTTATACGGAAAGTCAATGTTCATTTACGACAAATGAGAAATCAATTGAATATAATTATTTTAAAACCGTCAAATTTTAAACGTCATATTTTGCTGTTGCTTTTCCTGAGTGAGTAATATGGCAGTGGAAGATTTGATAATTATTGGTGCAGGCCCAGCCGGTTTAACGGCAGGGCTTTATGCTGCCAGGGCGCGGCTTAAAACCATTGTGCTTGAAAAATTCTCCCCGGGAGGACAAATTCTCAATACAGACTGGGTTGAAAATTATCCCGGCTTTCCTGAAGGAATCTCAGGCTTTGAACTTATAGATAGAATGAAGCGCCAGGCCGAGAGATTTGATCTCAGAATAATTAATCAGGAAGCAACAGGGATAGTAATTGATAAGAGAAAAATAATTGTTACGACGGATAAAGACAGCCTGGAGGCAATGACTGTAATCCTTGCCTGCGGTGCAACACCGCAAAAGCTTTTAATTGAAGGGGAAACACTTTTAACCGGAAAAGGGGTTTCTTACTGTGCCACCTGTGACGGGCCTTTCTTCAGGGATCAGACAGTCGCTGTAATTGGCGGCGGAGATACAGCAGTGGAAGAAGCCCTCTTTTTGACTCGTTTTGCGAGCAAGGTTTACCTTGTACACCGAAGAGACAGGCTGAGAGCAACAAAAGTCCTTCAGGAGAGGGCTTTTGCTCAGAACAAAATAGTACCTTTATGGGATACTGTTGCAACCAGAATTGCAGGCAAAAACAGTGTCGAAGGACTGGATATAAAAAATGTGAAGACCAATGAAGAAAAAACTCTTCCTGTCCAGGGCGTATTTGTTTTTATTGGCAACAACTCAAATAATGAACTGGCAAAGGGAATTCTAAAGCTTGACGGCAAGGGTTTTATCATTACAGACAACAACATGGAAACATCCTGTCCGGGCATCTTTGCAGCAGGAGATATTAGATCAAAACTTCTCCGCCAGGTTTCCACGTCGGTTGGAGAAGGTGCTACCGCTGCCTTTGCAGCAGAAAAATATCTTGAAAGTTTAATATAAATCATTCTCTCTTCTGATTCAGTTTAACTTCATGGCAGGCATATTTTCAAGACAGCCATGAAAAGCGGGGCAAGAAGGATAATGATCGGCTTTTTTCAATATACCGGAATTCTGCTCTTTCAGCAATAATAATTCTATAATTGACCTGTTTCCAGGCCTGATCAAGAATTCCCTTATCATAATAAAGGTTCCTATGTTCAGATTTCCTATGATTTTCAGATTGCCGTTTTTCTTCATTTTTATGATAGTCCTTCTTAACAGCTGCGCCATATTCGACCGTTTTTTCCTGGAAGAAGAATTGCCGCCTGCCGAACTCATGAAAGAAGGAATGGAGGATTTCGAGAAAGGATATTTTGAGGCAGCCGCCATTGCCTTTCAGAAGATTAAGGACAGATATCCATACAGCAAATATACGCTTGATGCTGAACTCAAAATGGCAGACTCTCTTTATATGAGGGAATTATATGACGATGCCTATGAGGCATACAGCGAATTCGAAAAACTGCATCCAAAGAATCCTCAAATTCCCTATGTTATTTTTCAGAGGGGCATGAGTCATTACAGCAAGGTAATATCTGTAGACAGGGATCAATCAGACACTATTAAAGCCAAGGAGGAATTTGAACTTCTGGTTAAACGCTTTCCAAAATCCGAATATGCAAAAAGAGCAATTCTTAAAATAAGGCAATGCTATAAATACCTGGCTGAATATGAGCTATATGTAGGCCATTTCTACTTCAGGATGAAAAAATACCGTGCAGCGATAAGCAGGTACCGCAGTCTGATAGAAAATTATCCTGACTTTGGACAGTATCACGAAGCGATTGAATATATCAGCAAAAGCAGTAAAAAACTGGCCGAGGAAAAAAAGCCCGCTGAATCCTTATGGAGAAATATTACATCACCCTTTTCTGATTAGATCCTCAAATGCCTGAATGGCTTTTTTCAACTCCTTCGGCTTGTTTCCACCGCCTTGCGCCATATCCGGTCTGCCTCCACCCTTTCCTCCAACAATAGCAGACAATTGTCTTATTATTTCTCCGGCGTTAAATCGATCAACAAGATCTTTGGTAACGACACATACAAGCATTGCGCTATCGTCTTTAACTGCTCCTAATAATATTACTCCTGAGCGGAGATTGTCTTTTATGCGGTCGGCCGCCTCACGCAATTCCCTGGCGGAATCGACATCCATCTCCGACGCCATAACTCTAATGCCCCCGATATCCCTGGCTCCTGAAAGAAAATCTTTTGATCTGGATGAAATAAGCATTTCCTTCATAGCCTGAACTTCTTTTTCTTTTTCCCTATAATCATTCAATAGACGCTCTATCCGCTCCACAACTCCATCCGGAGTAGTTTTAACAAGAGATGCAGACAATCTCAGATCAGCATCCTGTTTCTGGGTGTAATTCAGGGCAGCCTCTCCGGTTATAGCCTCTATCCGGCGAACATTTGCTGCAACTGCACTTTCCGAGATTATTCTAAAAAGACCGATATCCCCCGTACGGTCAGTATGGGTTCCACCGCACAATTCCATGCTGACACCATCACCAATATTTACCAGCCTGACCACATCTCCGTATTTCTCTTCAAAAATAGCCATGGCACCTGTTTTCATTGCATCTTCTTTGGACATTTGTTTTACAGTGATCGGAAAATTCTCCCTTATAAGTCTGTTTACAATCCTTTCAACTTCCCTGAGGCTGTCCTGAGAAACCTGCGTGAAATGACTGAAATCAAAACGTAGCCTTTCGTGCGAGACCATGGACCCAGCCTGTTTTACATGATCTCCGAGAACCTCCCTGAGGGCCTTATGAAGGAGATGAGTAGCGGAATGATTAAGGGCGATCGAATTTCTCCTGCCTTCATCGACCCTCGCTTCAACCTCAGTGCCTGTGGAAATAGTCCCTGACTCAACAACGCCCTGATGAATAATGAGGTTATTGCCCAGCTTTATCGTATCAAGGACGTGGAACCTGAGTCCTTCTCCCATCAACATACCCGTATCTCCAACCTGCCCTCCGGCCCGTCCATAAAAGGGGGTTTGATCAAGAACAACTTCAGCATGAGTACCTTCCTCTGCCGAAGAAACCTCTCTCCCATCTGAAAGTATTGCTGAAACTTTTGCTCTTGAACTGAGCATTTCATAGCCCGAAAATCTCTTTGTAAGGTCAAGGGCAAGAATGCCCTTTAATCCCTCCGGGATGTCCTCCTCTCCGCTTCCCTTCCATGATTCCTGAGACATGGACCTTTGCCTGGACATGGCTTTTTCATAACCTTCAATATCTACAATAAGCTGTTCATCCCTTGCAACGTCACCTATTATGTCCAGGGATAACCCGTAGGTATCATAAAGCTTGAATGCAGCATCACCTGGAATAATATTGCTGCCGCTTTCCTTGACCCTCTCAATTTCCTCCTCGAGCACCTTCATGCTGTAATGGAGAGTATCAGCAAATCTTTTCTCTTCGTTGCCTGCAATTCCTTCTATAAAGCTCTTTGACCTCACAAGCTCACCATAATATTCACCCATAACCTCGATTACCCTGCTGACAACGGGGCATAAAAAAGCATCCTTCAGTCCCAGAACCTGACCGTAACGTATTGCCCTCCGGATAATACGCCTTAATACATAGCCCCTGCCTTCATTCGAAGGCATTATTCCGTCGCCGATAAGGAAGGCAACTGCACGGGCATGATCTGATATTACCCTGAAGGCTACATCCTGCTTCGGGTCAATGCCGTAGCTTTTATTAGATAACTCCTGAATAGAGCCAATAACCGGCTGAAAGAGGTCTGTATCATAGTTAGAAGGAACGCCCTGAATCACGGCACTAAGTCTTTCGAGCCCCATACCTGTATCGATATTAGGTTTTGGCAGTGGAGTCATTTTGCCTTCAGGATCACGATCAAACTGTGTAAAGACAAGGTTCCATATCTCCAGATATCTGTCGCATTCACAACCGGGTCCGCAGTCCGGGCTTCCGCACGCCAGGGAAGGACCCTGGTCAAATAGAATTTCAGAGCATGGCCCACATGGCCCTGTGTCTCCCATAGCCCAGAAATTATCCTTGTCACCCAGACGCACAATCCTTTCAGACGGGACTCCGATCTTTTCCTCCCATAGCCTGTAAGCCTCATCATCATCTTTATATACTGAAACATACAGCCTGCTTTCCGAAAGCCCATAGCCCCTGGTCAATAATTCCCATGCCCACAGGATTGCCTCCTCCTTAAAATAGTCCCCAAAGGAGAAATTTCCAAGCATTTCAAAAAAAGTATGATGCCTCTGTGTATAACCAACGTTGTCAAGGTCATTATGCTTTCCGCCTGCCCTTACGCATTTCTGGGAAGTTGCAGCCCTTGTATAACCTCTGTTTTCCTGCCCCAGAAAACTTCTCTTGAATTGCACCATCCCTGAGTTTGTAAAAAGAAGAGTAGGATCATCCTTTGGAATCAAGGAAGAACTCTCCACGATTTCGTGGCCGTTGGCCTTGAAATAAGATAAGAATTTCTCTCTGATCTCTTTTGAATTCATTTCATTACCTGTGAATTGTTTCTGATCGAATTATCAATAGACTACCTATCTTTTGGGTTCTTCTGTATTTTTCTCAGCTTCTTCACTCGCTTTTTTAGGGCTAAGCTTCTCAATAACAAGTTCAGCTATCCTGTTTCTAATATCGGTGTTTTCAGCAAGAAACTCCTTAACATTCTCTCTGCCCTGGCCGATTCTCTGGTCCTGAAATGAATACCATGCACCGCTCTTGTCAACTATGTCCAATTCAACACCCAGATCAAGAATATCTCCTTCCTTGGAAATCCCATGTCCAAAAATAATATCAAATTCGGCCTGCTTGAAAGGCGGTGCAATTTTGTTTTTTACCACCTTAACCCTGGTTCTGCTTCCGATTGTCTGGTCGCCCTGCTTTATTGATGAAATCTTCCGGATATCCAGTCTCTGGCTGGCATAGAATTTAAGTGCATTGCCGCCGGTTGTCGTCTCGGGATTTCCGAACATTACCCCTATCTTCATGCGGATCTGGTTAATAAAGATTACACATGTCCTGGATTTGCTTATGGCTGCAGTAACCTTTCTTAAGGCCTGGGACATGAGTCTTGCCTGAAGCCCGACATGATGATCTCCCATATCGCCTTCTATCTCGGCTCTTGGCACAAGAGCAGCCACCGAATCAATTATCAGGACATCAATGGCGCCGCTTCGGACAAGAATCTCAGCTATATCCAGGGCCTGTTCTCCAGTATCCGGCTGTGATATCAGCAGATCGTCAATATTTACGCCTAACCTTTTTGCATAACTTATATCAAGGGCATGTTCTGCGTCTATAAACGCTACCATGCCTCCCTTTGTCTGGGCCTCGGCAGCTATATGAAGGGCGAGGGTTGTTTTTCCTGAAGATTCAGGTCCGAATATTTCAACAACGCGTCCACGAGGAACACCCCCGACACCAAGAGCGATGTCTAATGCTATAGAACCTGTAGATATTGCCGGAATGTCAATTACCTGCTGTTCGCCCATCTTCATGATAGATCCCCGGCCAAACTGCTTTTCTATCTGAGAAATAGCCTGCTCAACCGCTCTTCCCCTTTCATTATCCATACTCTCTCCTCCCCTGTTTTTCGGACCACTTTCTAATGTTTTTCGCATAGTTACTCTAATATTAACCTCTTGTAATTTCCTCAGCCATTCAAAGGCCAGGAATTTAATTTTGTGTATACAGCGCCGCCGGGATTCAAATCGCTTTTGAACATAACCAGTTCGCGCAAATTGCATACCGGACTGCTCAAGGCATGGTGTTTTCTCAGAAACTCCTCTAATCTGCTGCCCGGGCGAAATCCCTTTCTGAACCTTGCAAGGGTAAGGTGAGGTTTGAATTCCCTGGATTCTTTCTTTATCCCGAAAGGAACCAGACCATGCTGCAGGGAATCCCTTAAATCGGCCATCCTTTTTATATCACCATCCAGACCAATCCATACCACCCTTGGATTGTATCTTCCGCCGAAAATCCCGCACCCGTTAAGTGAGACTTTATAAGGCCCTGATCCTGAGCAGATGTTCTCCACTTCATTACTGATCGGGCCGGCATAATCACCGGAGATGCTGCCCATAAACAAAACCGTAAGATGTATGTTATGGGGATTTGCGCATCTGATATCCGGGTGCAGTCTCCTGAGGTCCTCAGATACAAGGCTGACAATCTTCGCTATTTTATCAGGCAGTTCAAATGCCAGGAAGGAACGTATCTCCATTCAGGTACCTTCTAATCCAGTCCAGGGCCATCATTGAAGTATTGAGTTTAATCTCTTCCCTGTTCCCCCAGAAACGGTATTTAACCGAAAACATGGTACTGTCCGCAGCGAGTCCAATATGGACGGTTCCGACAGGCTTATCATTTGTACCGCCCTCGGGACCAGCAATACCTGTAACAGCAAGGCCCAGGTCCGCCCTGAAATTCTTCCTTACTCCATCAGCCATTTCCCTGACAGTGTTATCGCTCACTGCACCAAATTTATCAAGCGTATCCTGACTGACCCTGGCAAAATCAACCTTGGCCCGGTTGCCGTATGCAATTACCCCTCCTGCAAAATAGCCTGAGCTACCCGCTACGTTCGTGAGCCTGTGACCTATGAGTCCTCCGGTACATGATTCAGCAACCGCTATTTTCATCCCCTTCTCTTTCAGCATAGACCCGACCACATCCTCAATATTCTGATCCCCCGCCGCAAAGATATATGGTCCAATAAGCCTCCTTATCTCGCTTTCAATCCTGTCCAGTTCCCTTAAAACCTTTGGCTTGTCTTTGCCCTGGAGGCTGAGTGTAATATGATTTTCCGGAAAATGAGGATAAAACCCGAAAACCACGTCCCCTGTTTTGCCTTTAAGGTCTATAAATATCTCGGAGATTTCAGGCTCAGTAATTCCATAAAGCTTTAAAATCCGCTGGCCGACAAAAGGCAGTGTCTTGAAATTCCGCAGCATATCTGGAAGAACAACATTATCAATAAGATAACGCATCTGCTCGTGTACCCCGGGGAGAAAATACAGATATACTTTATCCTGCTTGAGTGAAAAACCGCAGGCTCTGCCATCGGGACTCAGGACTGTTGAACCTTCCGGCATCCAAGCCATTTTTTCAATGGAGGGGGTCAGATCACGTCCCCTCTCTTCAACAGAGCTCTTAATTTTATTGAGCATCAGCTCATTGATACAAAGGGGCCTGTTCAGGGAATTAGCCACAATTTCACATGTCATATCATCATCAGTCGATCCAAGCCCGCCAGTTATAATTGCAAATCTGGATTCCTTCAGGGTTGTCCTCAAGGCTTCTGAAACCATTTCATAATCATCACCGACAGATTTAATACGGGTCACGCGCAGTCCTGCAGCCGTCAGTCTGCCCGCAGCATACCACGAATTCAGATCAAGGGTTTTTCCTGAGACAAGCTCGTTACCGATTGTAATAATCTCTCCGTACATTTATCCTCAACCAGACATATTTACTTACAGTCTTTAATTCGATATTTGGTTCCCAAGATTACCTTTACATAAGAGTGAATTTTGATGCCATAGTAAAAAGTGTGAATAATTTGTCATCTTGAACCCTGTATTTCACAGGGTGAAAAATCTTAACAACATAACGCTTTAAAAATACAGGTTTTCTCTCTCCACCGGTCGAAATTAGAGATTATGCGAGTATCAGCTTTTCACAAAGGCATAAAGTTTATCTCTAAATAAAATAAAGAACTATTTTAACTGCAACAAAGGCATAAAGCCCTGCAAACAGATCATCCATGACAATTCCGAAACCGCCTCTGAACTTCTCGATCCGTTTGATAGGATAGGGTTTCAGAATGTCGAAAATCCTGAAAAAGGCAAATCCCAGGGCAAGGGTAAGCCAGGAAACCTGCAAAAGGCACATGGTCAGGAAGATGCCGGCGACTTCATCAACGACTACCTCCTTCGGATCCTTCCTTCCCAGGAGATCCTGTGACCGGCCCGCTGCCCATATACCGACTGCTGCAAGAAATATCAGAAAAAAAGTGCTATACCATTTTCCGGCAAAATCCAGTAGAATAATAAAAGGTATAGCAGCGATTGTTCCCAGGGTGCCCGGAGCCTCAGGAAACAGCCCGACTCCGAACCATGTGGATATTATCAGGGCAGTCTTTCCCGAAATATCAGCCTTCCTGAATATTTCATAACCGCTTAATTTATCAGATTCACATGTCAACATCAAGAAGCGATTCCCTTCATGCCACCGACTTTGTATACTCTTGCACTGCTTACTTATTGGCAACCTCAATTACTGAATCGGCAGTAAATTCTATGGTCTTTTATTCAACCCCATGACCCAGGCGACAATTTCCCTTAAAGGCATGTCCTGCCTTATCGCAATTTTCCTGCATTCTTCATACTCAGGCTGAAAAAATCCACAGTCGCCAGAATCCAGAATTTTCTTGACCTTCATCCTGCCCCAGGGGCTGTCCACGTAAGATTCTGAACGCCTTAATACCTTCCTTTGAGTATGTCTGAATCGAACCCCAAGAGCAGTGCTCTCTCTGAAAATTATTTCCATAAGTTTTTCATGACTGTCAGGAACAGCTATGACCTGCACCTGAATCCCCGGCCTGTTTTTCTTCATCTGGACCGGGCAGAAAACCACATCAAGTGCCCCTGCATCAAAAAGCCGATCCATAAGAAATCCCAGCAACTCAGGGCTGGTGTCGTCCAGATTCGTTTCAAGGACTGCTACAGTTTCCGTTTCCAGACCTTCAGGTTCATCGCCGATCAATATGCGAAGGAGATTAGGCCTGTCTTTAAGAACCCTCTGGCCTACCCCGTATCCTATACTTTCTACAGTCATCCGGGGCATTACTCCGAAAGACACTGCAAAAGCCTTTACAAGCGCTGCGCCTGTTGGTGTCACCATTTCATGACGAACGCCTGAATCATAAACAGGCACCCCGCTTAAAAGTGCAATTGTGGCGGGTGCGGGAAGAGGCATTTCACCGTGTGCCGTCTTTACAAACCCCGAACCCAGAGGAAGAGCTGAGACAAAAAGCCTTTCTATTCCAAGTCTCTCTATTCCGTATACAGCGCTCACAATATCAATGATTGAATCTATACCCCCCACTTCATGAAAATGGACATCATCCGGGGGGTTATTGTGAATATTACCTTCAACCTTTGCAAGTGTCTCAAATATTTCTATGCTTTTATCGCTGACATCTCTGCTGAAATCGCCCTGTTCAATTATTTTCCTGATGTCCTTGAGTTTCCTGTGGACCCCGTGTTCATTATCCAGTTTAACCACGAAACGTGTCCCGTAAATATGGTTTCTATCCTCGCGATTCGCCTGAAGAGAATATCCGCCGACAGAAAGTGTTTTGAGCATTGAATCCAGTTCATTAAAGGAAAGCCCGCCATCCAGAAGGGCGCCGACAAACATGTCACCGCTGACACCTGAAAAACAATCAAGATAAGCTGTTTTCATTTACAAAGGACTCCTCTTTGAATGCCTCAATGGTCTAAAGCTTCAAATTTCGAATGATATACCCTTAAAAAGTCCGCTGCTCCGTACAATCTTTTCTTTCATTTCAATCACATAATCGGGCCTTACTTCACCTTCCCAGCGGGGATATCCGCCTCTCCACACATATTTGATCAATTCATAAAAGGAAGCCCTTTCAAACCTGTATACTCCAATTGAAACATCCATTTTTTCCTGCTCAACAATCAAATCAATCCTGCCCGGTACTGCATGTTTAGAGATCATGGCCTTCATGATGTCGCGATTTCTTGAACCATATGGTTTCTGTTTAAAGCCCTTCCGGGTTTCAGGAAAAGGAAACCTTCGGTAAACCTCGCCTATGAATCCGTTATAATAAATACCATGAATGGCAGCCATCAGGTCTCCCATATCTTCAGGGTTGAAAATCTGATAACCGTCCCAGGAAACTTCAGATACATCCTTTACATGAATTTCCGCAATTTTTGAAACACTTTCACAAAAATCATCAGCAAAAAAGAAATAGCGGTCAAGAAGAAGCATATCCGACTCGATATTGAAAAAACCAAAAGCTATGGTCCCGTGGCTGATTGAGTCAAAGGCTAAAGGCATAGTATTTTCCAACCTTAATTAAAGCTGATATTCCTGTTTTGTTTAAAAGGGCCCTTGCGGGAAGAAGTGAAAATATAAACAGGGAATAATATAGAATGGAATACTAACGCGCATGCACGTTTTGTCAACAAATAACTTAAGAACACAAACAACTCAAGGACAGATGCGTAATTTGTGTTTCGGTAAAACTCCCCTGGCAATGCCTTTTCGAGATCTGGTCACTTTCTTGGTTCTCAGCCCGGCCACGGTTTTTTCAAAAAGCCTCTGATCATCACGAATGATATCCTGCGCTTCATGTATGGTTAACAAAATTGCCATAATGCCCTCCGGAAAATACGTTCAATTCAGCAGATGTGATAACAGATACCCTTCAAATATGTTATCGGCAGCATCAGGGGTTTTCTTGAGCCTCGTCTTGTCATTTTGCGAGCAAATCCGGAATCAGCCCTGCTTTTTCCAAGAGTGGTTTGCTTCTTTAATAGAAGAGGACACCTTATTACCAAAAAGCATTACCCTTAGATTACACTTAGATTTGACATCAATTTATTATTGAGTTATATTGAATGATTAAAATAAGTGATTAATTTCTGGAATCGATGATTCATGAAAAATTCAAATCCATCCTGTTTTAAGTGTTAGGCATCAAGAAATATCTGCCTCATTTTGACCATTATATTGAATACTTAAAGCATAGATACCAGAACTTTTAATACTCACATCAGGCCCGGGCCTTTTGTTTGCTTTTCAATTATAGCAGTTTTACAGAAAGCAGAAAGAAAACCATGTTTGACATTGTACGCCAAAAATTTCCGATTTTATCAAGGAGTAAAAATATGACCCAGGAAAGTTCAAACAGAATGTTCAGCGGCGCATCCCAGTATGTACTGGATGAAGAGCTGGCTAAAATCGTTAATATCTCAATGGCCCTTGAAATGCCCCTGCTTCTCAAGGGAGAGCCTGGCACAGGTAAAACCATGCTTGCACATGCAATTGCAGAGGCCCTTCACATGAGACTCATTGTTTTAAACGTGAAGTCAAGCATGAAACTCATAGAGGCCCTTTACCAGTATGACACGCTAACCAGGCTGAATGACAGCCGTTTTGGCGACTCATCAAGGGATGTCAGCAATATCGAAGAGTATATCAAGATGGGCAAAATAGGCCAGTCTTTTGTTACAGATGAAAAGGTAGTTCTGCTTATCGATGAAATTGACAAGGCAGATACCGACTTCCAGGACGACATGCTCGATGTCCTTGACCAGATGGAATTCGACATAATTGAAATTGACAAAACCATACAGGCAAAAAACAGGCCGGTTATCATCATTACATCCAATGCAAAAAAAAGCCTGTCCGATCCCTTTCTGGGCCGGTGCAACTTTCATCACATCGCATTCCCGGAACCTGAAATGATGAATGAGATCGTGAAAGTTCATTTCCCTGATATTGACAGGGAACTGCTGGAACATTCTCTGAGAGCCTTTTACAAGATGAGAGACATGCGGAATATAGAGAAAAAGCCTGCGACAAGAGAACTGATTAACTGGATCAGGGCTCTCAAGGCAGACCCTGATTTCAGGATCAAAGACCTTGTCAAGGGTAATATTCCTTACCTGGGAGTCCTCTTTAAAAAGAGCCCGGATTATGCGGCTGCCCTGAATTCCGTGTCAAGGATGAGGATATAAGAAACAAAAATTCCCCCTGGAACAGACTGTTTCTTAGCCCTGATAAAGATTTTATATGAATATGGGATGCACAATAAGTAGTTAATCATGTTTACGAATTTTTTCTATACACTGAAACAGGTGGGAATCCCTGTTTCTCCCACCTCCTTTTTAAGGCTTCAAAAGGCTCTTAATATGGGGCTTATTACCTCGGTTGATGACTTTTATACTGCCGCACGCACAATCCTTGTCAAAAACGAAAGGTATTTTGACCTTTATGATCAGGTATTTGCTCACCATTTTAAAGGCGCTGAACTCAAGGAACCGGAAGAATACGAATTGTCCGAAATCGCCAGGTCCATGCTGGATCAATGGCTTAAAGATCCCAAAGGCCTTGCGCGTTCAATGGGTATTGATGAAGAAAAGCTTAATAAAATGACCCCTGAGGAACTGATCAAGTATTTTCTTGACCGGCTGAAAGAACAGACAGAGGAACATCATGGCGGCGGCAAGTGGATAGGCACAGGCGGAACGTCACCAGTCGGGCATTCCGGTTACCACCCAGGCGGAATGAGGGTCGGAGGAATCTCAAGAAACAAGTCAGCGACAAAAGTGGCAATGGACAGGAGATACAGGGATTACTCACAGGATGGCCCGCTTACTCAATCTCAGATGGGAGAGGCCCTTAAAAGGCTGAGAAACCTGGTGCCGGTCGGCCCTAAAGACGTACTCGATATTGATAACACGATCTATCAGACCATGAAAAATGCCGGGGAAATAGAACTCGTCTTCGAAAAAAGCCTTAAAGACCGTCTCAAGGTCATTCTTGCCATTGATAACGGCGGATGGTCCATGGAACCATATATAGGAGTTCTCCAAACCCTGTTTAATTATGCCAGGGCACAGTTCAAGGACCTTAAAACCTTTTTCTTTCACAATACTATCTATGAAAAACTCTGGGAAGATCCGCCCAGGGTAAAAAAGCCGGTAAAGGTTACGGATCTTGTACGTCTGGATCCTGAAACCAGGTTCATTATAGTTGGCGATGCGAGCATGGCGCCCTATGAGCTTATGGCCAAAAACGGATCAATCCACTGGGAGGAGCAGTCAGGTGAGCCCAGTTACAAGAGACTTCAATTCATAGCTCAGACATTCCCCTACTCGGTATGGTTTAATCCAACGCCGGTCAACGAGTGGCCTTACACCCGCACAATCAATATGATCCGCGAAGTATTTCCCATGTTTGAGCTGACAATTGACGGGCTTGAGCAGGCTGTAAATTATCTGATGCGCAGGAATTAGCAGGGTTAAAGGAGCCTGCTGAAATGCAGAAACCCCATGAAGAAGACCTGCAGATTTACCTTGAACCAACATTCGCTATTGATTCTGATAACCTGAAAATAATTGAAACCGCGAAAGGCCTGACTCAAGGATGTTCGGATGACAGGGAAAAAGCGGTAAAACTCTTTTATTTCGTCAGGGATTCAATCCCTTATAATATTTACATGATATCCGTCTTCATTGAAGATTTTAAGGCTTCCAGGGTGCTTGAATGGGGAAAAGGTTACTGTGTTCAGAAGGCGGTTCTCCTGACCGCACTTGGTAGGGCGGCGGGAATACCGTGTCGTCTTGAATTTGCCAGGATAAGAAATCACAAGGTGCCTAAACACCTGTTTAAAATGATAGGGACTAATATCTTTCCCAGGCACGGCTATAACCAGTTTTTTCTGGACGGCAACTGGATAAGTGCCGTAGCGGCATTTGACAGGGATTTGTGCGAAAGGATCGGTCTTAAAACAGTGGAGTTCGATGGAAAAACAGATGCTATCCTGCACGAAAAAGACCTTAATGGTGAACCCCACATTGAGTATCTTGAAAAATTCCCCCCGCAACAGGACCTTCCCTTTGAATGGCTTGCAGAGGCCGTGTCCAAATTAGTAGGCCCTGACAAAAGACCCTGGCTGACAAAAGAGTATTAAAATATCTGCTCACACCTTTTTCAACTGATTCCCCGTCTCTGACCTATAACCCATAACCTGTTACCTGTTTCTTATCAATTTCCTGTTGATCTCTCATTATATATTCATGTATTTCATACTCATGAATCTGAATTCTTATCTCAAAAACTTCAATCACTTTCTCCCCCTCAGGAAATACTTTATCCAGAATCGATGGCCGATTATCATCGGGCTTTCAAGCCTTCTGATTGTGGATTTTCTCCAGCTTATTATCCCCCTGGTTATCAGGAGGGTAATTGACCTCCTGACAACACAGTCTGCCACATCCATTATACTGTTTAAGCACGGCCTGATAATCCTTTTGATCGCATCTGTGATAGGCCTGTTTCGCTTTATCTGGAGATACCTGATACTCGGCAACTCCAGAAAGATTGAACAGAGCCTGAGAACCGAAATGTATGCCAGCCTTCAGAATCTGTCACCTTCATTTTATCAGAAGACCAGCATCGGAGACCTCATGGCGAGGGCAATCAATGATATCATGGCGATTCGTATAGCCTCCGGCATGGGACTTGTCGCCCTGACCGACGGCATAGTACTCGGCATGGCTGCCGTAGGATTCATGGTGTCCATTAACTGGAGGCTCACTCTCATTTCCCTGATACCCGCTCCCGTAATAATTGCCGTCACCAGGATTCTAACAAAGCGCATGTCAACGAGATTTGAATCTGTACAGAAGACATTTGCCGACCTTACTGAACGTGTCAGGGAAGCATTTGCAGGCATAAGGGTAACCAAATCATATAACAGGGAAGCGTGGCAATATCAAAAAATAGAAGAGGAAGGAAACAGGTACATCTCTGTCAACCTGGGTCTGGCCAGAACCCTTGGGCTGTTTTTCCCTCTCATGGCCATCCTCACAAATATCAGCCTTGTTGTTGTCATAGGGCTGGGAGGGCGGTACACAATCTCAGGCAGTATCACTACAGGAGATTTCGTAGCCTTCATCACATATCTTAACCTTCTTACCTGGCCCATGATGGCCATGGGATGGGTCTCAAACCTGATACAGAGAGGTTCGGCCTCAATGCGAAGGATCAGCAGCATTCTTGAAGAAATCCCGGATATAAGAGACCCTGCCCCGTCGTACCACATGCGAGACATGAATGGAAATATTGAAATCAGAAACCTCTGGTACAGGCATCCTGGACATGAACAATGGGCATTGAAGGATATAAGCCTGAAAATCGAAGCCGGAAAGACCATAGCCATAGCAGGCCGTGTTGGATCGGGTAAGACAACATTCCTGCAGACCATGCCCCGGCTTCTCAATGTGCCGGCAGGGACAGTATTTATTGATGGCAGGGATATCTGTCAGATATCTCTGAAAGATCTCAGGCAAAATATCGGGTTTGCAACCCAGGAGGCATTCATTTTTTCCGATACCGTGCGCAGCAATGTAATCTTCGGCAGGGGCGGCATATCAGAACAACACCTTAAAATGGTACTGCATGCCGCCGGTATACTTGAAGACATTCAGGGTCTTGAAAACGGGCTGGATACAATGCTCGGTGAACGCGGGATAACTCTGTCCGGGGGCCAGAGACAGAGGCTGACCATAGCACGCGCCGTCCTTTCAGATCCCCTGATCCTGATCCTGGACGATGCCCTTTCAATGGTGGATACAGACACTGAAGAGAATATCCTCAACCGGGTTCTCGAATTGCGGCGAAACAGGACCAGCCTGATAGTCTCTCACAGGGTCTCAACTATAAGGCGGGCAGACCATATTATTGTATTTGAAAAGGGACAGGCTGTTGAACAGGGTACCCATGAAAGCCTCCTGAAGCTCACAGGAGTTTACGCAAAACTCTATGAAGAACAGCTTGCTGACCGTGAACTGGAGATCGGAGCCAACTGACAATGCACGGCGACTTTGGATATATGGAAGAGGGAAAACTTGGCAGGCCTTATGACTTCAGGCTTCTGAAAAGGCTTTCGCGCTACGCATACCCTTATAAAAAGACCTTTTCAGCCGCCCTTTTCCTGACCATCCTGATTACTCTTTTTGACCTGGCAGTCCCCTATGTAACCAAGATAGCCATTGATCGCTATATACTTGCATCCTGGTACAGCATCCGCACAGAGGATACGGCTGACTCAAAGGTTCAAAACCTGCTGAACCGCTATACTCACCTGATGAAAAAAGGCCTGAAGGGCGATTCATACTTCATTTCAAACCTGAATATGAAAAAACTGGACCCGGCTGACATGCATACCCTCAAGAGCCGCGGCATGTTATCAAACGAGAGATTTTACATGACTGATGAGGTCATTTATGAATCAGTCATCCCGCCGGAAAAAGAAAACAGGTCTCAGGTGCTGGCAGATGGTTCCGTCCTCATACCCTATGACCTGATGGCCGGCATCTCAAAAGAAGACCGCCTGAGGCTGAGGGCCGGGGATATAAGGGGAGTAACACTTGTTGCAGCCATATTCCTTATGTTCATCCTGATATCCTTTGCATTGAGCTATTTCGAATACTATCTCCTTGAGTTTACGGGACAGCATATTATGCAGGACATACGGCTTGCGCTCTTTAAGAAGATGCAGTCTCACACCGTTCGGTTCTTTAATCATAATCCGGCAGGCCGTTTAGTCACAAGGGTAACAAACGACATTGAAAATCTGAACGAAATGTTCAAGTCGGTCTTTGTAACTGTGTTCAAGGACATTTTTATACTGGCAGGTATCCTGATAATACTCCTGCTTTTGAACCGCCGCCTTGCCTTTGTCTGCTTCACACTAATACCGGTTATATTCGGCCTTGCCTTCCTGTTCAGCACCATAGCAAGAGAAGCATTCAGACAGCTTCGCGCGACTGTTTCAAAAATCAACTCCTTCCTTCAGGAGAGGCTTTCCGGTATGCGCATAATACAGCTCTTTGTCAGGGAAACATACCAGATGGCCATCTTCAACAGGATCAATCACGAAAATTATCTTGCAGGCATGAAGCAGATACGCGTTTTTGCCGTTTTCATGCCATTCATGGAACTGCTTTCATCTATCGGCATTGCACTGGTAATCTGGCATGGAGGAGGAAAGGTTATCCAGGAGCAGTTGACCCTTGGAGCCCTGGTTGCCTTCATAGGATATATACAGATGTTTTTTAAACCCATCAGGGACATTTCCGAAAAGTACAACATCATGCAGTCGGCCATG
>JAFGMQ010000043.1 GCA_016927455.1 Deltaproteobacteria bacterium | reverse complement strand
GTTATCGCTGCGGCACTTCTGTGGAGACTCCAGGAGGAGGCGACAGTTGAGCAGCTGTGGCCCATGATCGAACTCCCCTGCAGCACCAACTTCAGGGCATTGCTTGAACAATCCGGCAAGACAGGAAAAACTCCTACTGAACAGGTGTATGAAAATGTTGAAGCCATGATATATTCCAATCCTGATTTTCCTGTAAATCCGGACAAATAGCCTCTCAATACAGTTTCCAAAAAGAATTGGGAACCGGACCGGGCAACCCTTTTTCGTATGAGGAATCTGATTCCATTCAAAATTTCACACCATTTTATAGAAAGACCGGAACAAAATGATATTGCTAAAAAATATCTAATAGTGTAACTAATCATGAATGTAATAATAAATACAAACAGATTGTTTATAGTTTTGTGGTTACCCGTATAATTTTAATAGCCTGTTTATTTTGTCCTTGGTCTTGGCGTCAGGGAAAGGAGCATTTTGAGTCGAAAAGATCTGATTCAACTGGAAGGTGTTGTCACAAGGGTGCTTGGCGGCGGAGCAATGGAAATTGAATGTGATAACAACATCACTGTAAGGGGCGTGCTTTCAGGAAGAATGAAGCGTAACCGGATTAAGGTTATGATCGGTGACCGCATTCAGGTAAGCGTCTCTCCTTATGATACATCACATGGCCTGATTACATACCGTTTCTGAAACGGGCCTTAAAAGCACTCGATTTTGTGCCTGCATCAAACTGAGATTTTTGAGAGGTCTTGACCATGAGAGACAGTTTCCTGAATCCAACCTCTAACAACCGGCAGTCTCCAGACAATTCACAAGGGTATTTTGAAGAAATGGAGGCGACTGAACTCTATTGCCAGTCATGCGGCAGGGCTGTGCCCGTAAACAGGTTCCTGCTTCTCATTCTGCCTGACGGCGACCGCTATGAATACCGATGCAGATATTGCGGCAGCAAGGTGGGCAGTAAGATTAACCGCTCAGGCCAGTTTTACGGAATACTTCGCAAATAGAAAGGAGAATAGACTGTGAAGACCGCTGTTTTCTCCCTTTTTATCGCTTCATTAACAGCTTTTATCACCTCCTCTGTTTTTGCCGGCGGAATAGACAATAAACACAATTACAGCACAGAATATGTAAGGACGCTTAACAGAAACGCAGCGACCGATTCGGCTGATGCTGCAGTATACAACCCTGCCGGTGTCCTGAGGATGAAAGACGGTTTCTATTTAAACCTGTCAGCACAGGAGGCGTTTAAAGACTACTGGCATACAGCCGCCGGCGCTGAATACAAATCTGACACCCCATCATTTATTCCCGGTCTTTTCGGGCTTTATAAGCAGGACAAATGGGCAGCCTATGGTGCATTAAGCATCGTCGCCGGTGGTGGAAAGGTGGAATATGACCAGGGTTCAGCCACGACAATGGCCATTGGAAACGCCATAATAGCCCGATCCGGAGGCTTTTACAGCAATATCAGAAATCAGAGGCTTGAAGCGGACAGTATTTATTTCGGCTATACAATCGGAGGAGCTTATGAAGTTAACGACAGGGTTTCCCTGTCCCTCGGCCTGAGATATGTGGACGCTGGCAAGGAAGCCAGGGGATCGGTTACAGTTTCAGGGCTTGCCCCTGATATGACTGCCCAGATGGATTACGAACAGGCAGCAGACGGATGGGGAGGTATTGTCGGCCTTAATCTATCACCAGCAAGTGATATCAACATAGGGATCAGATATGAAACCAGGACAAAACTGGATTTTGAAACCAGGTTAAAAAGGGATGACACAGGAATACTTGCAGATGGAGCAAAACAAAGGCATGACCTTCCTGCACTGTTTGGACTTGGAGTCGCTTATAATATCAGGCCTGATATTATGATAGAGGCGGACTTCACCTATTACTTGAACGAAAACGCCGACTGGAACGGCGTGGAAAACAAAGTTGATAACGGCTACGATCTTGGGATATGCATTGAGTACCTGTTTTCTCCCAGGTTTAAAGGAAGCCTCGGGTATATTTATACCAGAACCGGGATCAATCCTGACGATATGACACCGGAGGCACCGGAGCTGGATGCCCACACCATAGGCGGGGGCTTCTGCTATGAGGCTGCCCGGAACCTTAATTTGAACTTCGGCATCCTGAGGGCCTTTTACAATGAGGATACAACGTCTTCAGGCATGACACTCAACAAAAAGGTGCTTATTATTTCCATGGGTATTCAGTACAAGTTTTTTTGATATCTCTTCATAGACTTGATTATTGAAGAGCAAACCACATAATCCTGCCTGCTCCTTCGCCCACATTCATGATTTTTGCCTTTTGTGCTGCAACAAAAAGCTCCGCCCCGTCCACCTGCATATCTGTTATACAGAAATCAACTTCACCTGATACCCAGGCGTGATAAAGGTCAGTTCCTTCTATATCATATGCTATCAGCCTGGATTTATCGTATATTTTTAAATCACGCAGGTGCGCTACCACCGGGATATTCTTTATTGCAAGAACATTCTTTTTCCCGTCTCCGTTAATGTCTGCAATCAGGATACGGCCTTCAAAGGATATCCCGGGCGCCGGATCCCCATCTCTGTAAGCTCCAAGCCTGACCTGATTATTGGTTCCTCCGAGCACTTCACTCCCGCTCCACATGACATTGCCCTGCCTGTCCCATGCATGCAGCTTTAATTCCCTGCCCAGTCCAATCCACTCAGGTTCACCGTCCCCTGTCAGGTCAAGAGCGGCGAGGCTGTAAAACCTGGCTTCTCTGAGCCTTGGAAGTGGCTCCCTGCTCCTGACAAACTTTCCTCCCTCATAATCCATCAGGTATATACGCCCGCTGAAAAATTCATCGACCTTTGAGCCCTGATAAAGAAGAAAATCCATTTCCCCGTCTGCATTTCTTACTACCCTCAGATGTCCCGTTTCCTGACCAAGCCCCCTGAATCCCTCTGCCCATTCCAGGACATACGTCCTTGCCCTTGAGCCGTAACAGCTCACAAGATAGATCTCAGCCTTTCCGTTATTATCCATGTCGCCGGTGCTTACTTTGATAAAATCCTCCCCCATTTTGGGCTTGAATGTGCCTTTCAGGGCAAAGGATTCCCCTTCCCTCTTATATAGAAAGAGGCCCTCCCTGCCGAGAACCAGAAGTTCCGCCAGGCCGTCGCCATCCATGTCCCGCATGTCAAATGCCATGACAGCCATCTTCAGCGGCAGGCTGCCCTCAGGTCTGGACCCGCGGTACTTTTCAGCAGGCCTGAATAGCAGGCCCTCTTCTCCAGTGCCTTCATCATTGATGGTCTCTGTCCCGAGTCTTGAAAAAAGGCCTCTTGATATTTCCTTTTTCTGCAACGCACCAGGCCGGTCTTCCATGCTTCGCGAGGCAATATGTCTTCCCTCGATTATTGCCCTGAACCTGTATGCAACATCAGACAATCTTGGTATAAACTGGTTTTCATCCACGGCCTCTGAAACTCTAGTCAGTTTTGACCCCTTATCCAAAAGCTCGATCACTGACAGGTCAAGGCTGTACCCGCCTGCAATTGTGGTCAGGCTTCCGAAAACAGCGTAGCCGGCATTAAGGTCCTTCGTGATTTCTTCAGCCCTTTCCCTGGCGATTATTCCCTTTTTCTCCTGGTCACTCATCAGTGCTGCAACGCTCACATCGTCTTTAACCTCAAGCCCTTCTCCTGAAAGCCTGGAAACAAACATGCTTTTAAAACCCTGCTGGAGATAGGGTTCAGGTTTGTCACCATACACTGCCACAGGGAAAAGCACAACTGTCCTGCCGGATGCATGGACGCCCGAGATAAAAATCTGAGACACCAGAAAAACAAACAGGATGCTTAAAATCTTTTTAATCATGGCTACTCCATTAAGTCTTTGGATTTTTGCGTGATGATAGCCGTATGGATATACTTTGTCAAACTGCAATTAATGGCAAGTTCTCAAAAAGCCGAAAAGTACCATTTTTCGTCATTCCGACCCCGAAGCAAGTCCGGGATAAACTCCAGCCTGTCCCGGATTCCTGTTCGGGGTCGGAAACCAGTGTTTTTAAGTATTTACGCAGAATCTGGACCCCGTTTGGAATTTATCCCGCGCTTGACGCGCTGCCGGAGTGAGGACTTTTTGCGAGTTCATAAATTAACCAGGTTTAACAAATCCGTGCCGAATTTGACTCTTATTACGACGGCAATAATATATGTTAATGTTGTCATCCCGGCGAAAGAGGCTGTATCATAATTCCATTTGCGTCATTCCGTGCAAGCGGAGCGCAGCCTGTCCCGGGCTTGACCCAGGAACACGGAATCCAGTCCCGCCCTGGCGGGATTCAATATGTTATGGGTGCCCCCGGATCGGGGTGAGGGGCAGGCTTATCAAGTCCGGCATGACGATTGATGTTTTTAATTGCCGGATAACTGCCCGGGTTCGCAAATAAAAAACCCGGAGGCTTAAAGCCCCCGGGTTTATATATCAACAAACCGATATTGTTAAAGGATTAGAAATTGATCTGCCATTTGGCGCCGAAATATGTCAGCTTGCCTT
>JAFGMQ010000252.1 GCA_016927455.1 Deltaproteobacteria bacterium | reverse complement strand
TCTCTGGCAAACGGCTTTCAGGCTGACCCCTGTCAGCAGTGACACACCCGCCGGCCAGTATATCAATCTGGAACGGCCTGTAATTAATAACGCGTGCCTGTGCATGGTTCTGCAAAAAAATGCTTGACTTTCATTAGTTTGGTATAATATTTTTCACCCTCATATTCACAAGAACTTAATATTAACATGATGGGGAGGTAATATTATGTCCGATGATACAAAACTGTTTGGTATGTCAGCAAATGCGGGGAGATGGATATTCGTAATTCTCGGCATGGTCATCAACTTGTGTCTCGGCGCGGTATATGCATACAGCGTGTTTAAGAAGCCACTGGAAAGCATGTTCAATGCAACTGCCACTCAGGGGAACATGCCGTTTATGATTTTTCTCGCAGTATTTGCTATTTTCACTTTTCTGGCGGGCAGATTCATAGATAAGTTCGGTCCCCGCGTCGTAATGATCATCGGAGGCATTGTCGTGGGCCTTGGGTGGATGCTTGCAAAGTTTTCCGGCAGTATGGCAATGGTCATGATTACATACGGTTTCATAGGGGGTGCCGGAGTCGGTCTCGTTTACGGAGGCCCGGTTTCCGTCTGCACAAAATGGTTCCCGGACAGAAAAGGACTGGCAGTCGGCCTTTCGCTTCTTGGTTTTGGCGGGTCAGCCTTCATAACAGCGCCTCTGGCAAAGGCTCTTATAGCATCTTCCGGGCCGCTGAATACATTCCTCTACATGGGTGCCGGCTTCCTTATAGTAACGGTAATCCTCTCCACATTCATGAAGTTCCCTCCCGCCAACTGGAAACCGGCTGGCTGGAATCCGCCTCAGGCTGCAGGTGGGGCAGCGGCCAGGGTTTTTACTGCAGGGGATATGTTGAAGACCTCCAGTTTTTTCGGACTTTGGATCTGCTACCTCTTCGGCACTACGGCCGGTCTTATGGCTATTGGTATCTCTGCAACGGTAGGCAGAGAGGTCATAGGCCTCGAAATCGGCACAGCTGCATTCCTTGTATCTATCTTCGCGATATTCAATGGCATAGGCAGACCGATATTTGGTGCACTGACTGACAAAATTACGCCCAGGTATTCAGCCATAGTAACCTTTGTAATTATCGGCATCTGCTCCTTGATGATGCTCGGCGCCGGTGAGGGTTCTGTAGGTATATATACGGTGGCTTTTTGCGGCTTCTGGCTCACCCTTGGCGGCTGGCTTGCTATCGGACCCGCAGGCACAGCATCTTTTTTCGGCCTTGAAGGATATGCACAGAAATACGGTATAATGTTCAGTGCCTATGGTCTCGGCGCCATTATCGGCGGAATTATCTCAGGTATGGCAAAAGATGTTTTTGGAAGTTATACTTCAGCCTTCTGGCCAACCCTTATCCTGTCCATTGTCGGCATCTTTATTGCCATCGTTATTCTCCGTCCGCCTAAGACAAACTGATATGGACACTAACTGAAATCAAAAAGGAGGCATGTTTTCATGCCTCCTTTTTTTATTCCATCATACCTTTGATCAGCCACCGCCCGGACAGTTATCCGAATACACACCTTCCGGGTATCAGTAAGATAATCCGGCTGTATTAAATTACAGTGTCATTGTCTTCCAGAGCCCATAGAGGTCCAGGTTCAGCTTTTTCTGAAAGGCAACGGCTTCCTCAAGAGGAGTCGGGCTGGGAGCATTTTTGATCATGCCTGTCATTACTCCCTGTGGGCCTTCCAGGAGCTGGTTTACAGCCGCTGCCCCGAGATTGGTTGCCAGGATACGGTCATATGAAGTGGGAGATCCTCCCCTCTGAACGTGACCCAGAACCGTAAGACGAACATCGAACCCTATTTTTTCACGCCTTTCCTGAAGGTAGTCATTCAATGCCATTGCACCGGGCTGCCATCCCTCTGAGACGATAATAATACAGTGTGATTTGCCTTTGACATAAGCATCATCCACCCCCTGTACTACCTCTTCCATGGATGTTCCCACCTCCGGGATCAGGACTATTTCAGCACCTGCGGCTATTGAAGCCATCAGGGCAAGGTATCCGGAATCTCGCCCCATTACCTCAATGAGAAAGGCCCTCTGGTGAGAAGATGCGGTATCCTTTATCTTGTCTACCGCATCGAGGATAGTATTGAGTGTGGTATCGACTCCGATGGAGATATCTGTGCCGTTGACATCATTGTCAATGGTGGCCGGTATCCCGACAACCGGGAAACCCATTTTGTGAAGTTCAAGTGCTCCGGTCAATGAACCGTTGCCTCCGATAACAATAAGCCCCTCAATGCTCATCCTGTTCAGATTACGTAAAGCCTGTCTCTGCCCCTGTTTGGTTGCAAATTCAGGGGACCTTGCGCTTCCGATGAATGTACCGCCTTTATTAAGGATCCCCCCTACTGACCGGGCATTCAATTCCAGCATATCACTGTCGAGAAGGCCCGAATATCCCCAGCGGACTCCCATGATTTCCACTTTTTTCTCAATAGCAGTGCGTACCACTGCCCTTATGCATGGGTTCAATCCTGCACCGTCGCCGCCGCTGGTTAATACTGCAATACGTTTCATCTCATGCTCCTTTCAGGCTCGAAAATCAACTTGAAGAAATTACAGGTTTTTCTGGACAGCATCAAAGGCTGCTCTTATCCTTTGGAAGTATATGGAAAAGGTGCTTTTGTGTCAAAACAATTCCGTTTCAGCAGCCGGCCGGTGTTTTCAAGCTCTTGATGTGATTGAGACATGACATTTATATGTTTAAATGGAATAGTAATGATCTGTTCAGTGACTTTCTGCTGAATTGTTTAAAAGCCGGTGTTATATTGATCTTTGCAGGAAACTGTATAATGACTATAATAAAGAGCAATATATAAGGGTCAGGAGAGTTTGCCCCAGTGTGAAGAGCGGACTTTATCCTGTTCCCGTCAAATGTTGCAGGAGTCTTCCATGAGTTTAGAAATGGTATTTGTTTCAGCCATTTTACTGGGTGCAGTATATTTTTTTGTAAGCGGCAGACTGTCCCCGGACATTGTATCTGTTCTCATTATCCTGTCTCTCATATTTTCGGGGCTGCTATCGGTTGAGGAGGCTTTTTCGGGGTTCAGCAGCCCTGTCATAATTATCATAGCTTCCTTCTTCGTAATATCAGGAGCACTCTATCATACAGAGGTTGCAGGCCTTATTGGAAAGCGGCTTTCCAGCATAAGCGGCTCTTCCGAGACAACAGCAGTTGCAGTCGTTATGATCTCCGGGCTGCTTCTCTCTTCAGTTATGACAAACCTGGCGGCTGCGGCCATTCTGCTGCCGGGTGTTATTTCAGTGTCAGTCAAGTCAGGCATTGCCCCTTCGAGGCTTCTGATGCCTCTTGCTTACGGGACAATACTCGGAGGAATGTTTACAGTTGTTGGAACCCAGCCGAATATTATTGTCGCATCTTTCCTTTTATCGGCAGAGGGAAGGGAACTTGGTTTTTTTTCCTTTCTGCCTTATGGAGTCGTGATGGGGGTCGCGGGACTGGCCTACATGTTGACAATCGGGAGACGACTGCTTCCGGTAAGGAAATTTGAGGAACATATTCGCAACCTTACATCCCCTGAACTCCTCCCGTCAATATACCGGCTTGAGGAAAGGCTCTTTGAACTGAAAGTCCAGAAAGACAGTTCAATTGCAGGCAAATCCCTTGCCGAGAGCAGCCTCGGTTCAGGGTTCGGGTTAAATGTGATTGGAATAATGCGCTCCACCAGCAACAGAATTACCCCTCACAGGGATGACCGGATTTCTGTCCGTGACCGGCTCCTTGTGCAGGG
>JAFGMQ010000251.1 GCA_016927455.1 Deltaproteobacteria bacterium | reverse complement strand
TATCTAATGGGTTTACAGAGGGTATCCTTGTATTGCAGCTTAAGCTGGTTAAGAAGTTCTGTCGGTTTTTTTGTCCTGTTGTCAAGGAAAGTTGGAAGTAGGTATTTCAAAGCGACTTTTTTGTTTTGTCTTCGAATGGAGGATATGTTGTTGAGAAATTCCACGAGTCCGTGAATTGCCATTACATCGAGAGAAATAGGTATTAGCAGCTCATCAATATAAAATAATACGCTGACCGTCAAGGCATCCCAGCCAGGGGAGGTATCGAGAATAATAAAGTCAAAAAGGTGCTCCAGAGCTCCAAGCGATTGAGATAGAATGGATTGGCTGTCAGCACTTTTGCGGTCAATCAGGCGCTTGACTCCGGCCAGGGTCCTTCCTCCGGACAGTAACCACAGCCTTTGTCTTGCTTCAACCATGGTTTCTTCAGGGCTTAATTCTTTTGTCACAAGTTCAACAAGGCCGGATTCCGGTTTGAGCCCCAACATATAACTTGCCTGTCCCTGGGTATCAGTGTCAACTAAAAGGACCTTGTACCCGGAGAGCGCCAGCCCTGCAGATAGATTTACTGCGGTGGTTGTTTTGCCAACGCCGCCTTTGCTTAGCATAACACCAATTTTTCTAACCCTGCTATTTACTTCAAGGGTTTCTCTCTCAGATCCCCTGTCCGGAGTTATGACTTCAGAATGGAAGAGGAAATTCTGTCCGCATATTTTACATCGGGCGGTTTCCATATCACTCGAAATCTGTTTCTCATCAATATTGTGCTTCGTCCTGCATTGGGGACAAATAATAACCATTATTATGCCTCCTGTCTATTTGGGGCACCTCAATTAAACCAGGCTGCTCAAACTTTACACGTTTTAATATTGATTATATTATCAGGTTAATGGTTGGTTAAATTGTTTATTGTTTTAAATTGCTTTTCTGAAATGATTTCTTTTGTATGATAAGGAATCTCATGCAGGGAACAGCCTGAAGGAGTTGAATTTTTTCAGGTAAATATATAGCTCATTCAAATAGCTCATTACGGTTTTGCTGTACGAAAGCTGTTATAGCCCCTTCACTGTCCTTATCAAGATGTTTTACAGCAATGCCGCAGAGAAATCCGCCATGTTCATGTGGAGATATATGGTTTACTTTTCCCTGCATTGTAAACTTTTTTCCTTCCAAATTAAGTTTAATATCTGGCAATTCATGCCCTATCTGGAAAATTTCCGGGCTCTCAATTCGGATTCCCAGCCCCTTAACCGAAATATTTATGACGTCGAACGTCCTGTTATTCAGTTTTACTTCAAGAGTATTCCATTTGCGAAGGGCGATGCGGTATGATTTGCGAGTTATTTGTGTCAACTCGTTATTAATAGTACTTTCTGTTTTGGAAAATGCGGAATTTGATGGTTCGAATTTCATACCAGATTTTTCTTTTGGACTCATTGTAATACCCTCATTCTTGCATTATCGATAAAGGAGAAAAAAATATGCTATTTAAAGATGATGTCTTGAAAAAGGTCGATTTACATAATCAAATTGAAAACCTCTGAAACTTAATGTTTTCTGCACAAGGGGCATTACATTGTATATGAGAGTGGGTGTTACTAATGCTTACCTGCTTTTTGATTGAGCTAAACGGCATTTGGATACGTTTCATGTTTTAGGCATATAACATGCAGAACTTATTAAAAATTGATAAGATAATAAAAGAAAGAGCTTTTTTAGTCAAGTCATGCTGTCTCTTTTGAATATTTTATCCGGCTGAATTCGATTAGTGTTTTGAAAAGCCTGTCGTCTATCTGCTATTGCCTTGAGAAATCAACAATTTCTGCCCTATGCTGAGTGTCTGTTTTTTATTAAGATTATTTAGACTGCACAGGGCATCCACTGATATGCCGTGCTGCTGGGCTATTCGGTACAGAGTTTCTCCGGCACGAACGACATGATAAACGGCTTTGTCAGCAGTTGTACTTTTCTTTTCTGAATCGAATTGCACCTTTCTTTTTTCTCTGGCACCCTCAAAATCCTTTTTGACCAGGTCAAGTTTTTTGTTCATTTTGTCGAGACGGTCTTCCAGACCTCTTTCAGCCCGTTCAATCCTTGAAATTGACTCATGCAGCTTGCTGCCCTGATCTCCAATAGCTGCAACCTTGTTCTCAATACCCTCCAAGAATGCTAACCGATCGTCAATATGATCAAGTCTCTTTTGTATGTCAATCATGCCCTCAGAGGAGACAGGGTTTCTGTTTCCAAAGAGAAAGACAAAAAATACAAGGAGGATGAAAAAACAGGCAGCACCTATTACAAGCAATTTTTTTCTGGTCATGAAATCAAGAATGTCATCCCATAGCTGTTTATTTTCAGTTTTTCGGGTATATCCGAGGTCTTCCGCAATACCTTCAATAAATTCTTTCATTTCGTCATCTGTTCTCTGGTCCATTTGGCTCTCCTGATTTACGGATTTCTTAACATCAGAAATATATCAAATCTGTTGAAAAAAGTATATGCACAAGAAACCTATGTGTCAGATACAGTCCGGTAATATCATCAAACTGTCCGGAGAGATTCATCAGAAACTGCGGTAAGCATATTTCACAGAATCGAGAAATCCGATCCTTTTGACTGTCATAGTCAATGCCCCGTAATTTTCTTCAATGATGCCCGTCAGAATATAAAGACGCATCAAATCAAGCATGTGACAGAACTTACAATATTCCTTTGGAAATAAAACCGTTTCATAAATGTCTGTCTGGTCCTCAAAAGATATAAATTTCATGTGTTTGCCGTCTCTGGTGTGAACCGTTTTGCCGGTTACCTGCCAGCCGATTGTGGTTACCTGTTTTCCCACCCAGGCATAAAGATCTCTGGCACGCACATAATTCAGATGATCAAGCTTATTGCGGTACAGATCAACAGGGTGAACAGAAACCGGAAAACCCAGTGTTTCAAATTCATGCCTGATCATCAGCCTTTTAGGATAGTCTTTTCTGTATAATGCTGAAGAGTGTAAACGGTTATGTTCCGGGTACAGTTTAAAAAGACAGTAAGCCTTTCTTTTATTTTTTTCGTGGTCATGGAAGAATCCAATGGCCTGCCACAGAAGGCCTGATCTGGTATTGCCTCCGGCTATTTCATCAAAACAACCTGCCTTGATCAATATTCTGACGTCCTCAAGATGAGTGCAGGATCCTGTCCGGTTCAGAAAATCTTCCAGGGAAATAAACGGGCCGTTTTTGGCTCGTTCGTAAACGATCGCCTCCTTTGAACCGCGCGATAGATTTAACAACTGCATTAGACCGATTCGAATTTCTTTGTTTTTGCCTGTATATCTGATTTCGCTTTGGTTGATATCGGGTTGCAGGATCTTTAATCCCATACGTCTTGACTCGGAAATATATCCGAAGGTTGAGTAGTAGCCTCCACCGTTGGAAATTACAGAGGCCATGAATTCGGCAGGGTAATGTGACCTTAGATATGCGGATTTATATGCCACCATTGTGTAGCTTGCAGAATGCGGTTTGCAGAAGCTGTACCCGTCAAAGCCCATCATCATATGCCAGACCTCTTTTATCACGTTCATACTGACGCCCCTGTCTCCTGCGCCTTTCATAAATCGGGCATAAAAGTCCCTCAGTTTCTTATGTTTATGTTTTTTACTTGCTATTTTTCTCAGGGTATCAGCTTCGGCAGGGTCAAATCCGGCGAGATAAATAGCAGCCCGGCTTAGCTGCTCCTGAAAGACCATGACGCCCAGGGTTTCTTCAAGGACAGGTGCCAAAAGAGGATGAGGCGGATTCCAGGGCTGTCCGTGCAGCCTGGATATCCATGTCTGTATGTTTCTGTTGGAAGCGGGCCTTATAATGGAGGTGACTGTTACATTGAGATGAAAGTGGTCGGCTTTAAGGTATTCTTTAAAGGTGAAGCCGGAAGCGACCTTGGTCAGGACCTGCCTTGTGGCTGGACTTTCGAAATAGAATACTCCGAAGGTATTTCCCTGATAAAAAATCTCTATTGTTTTATGGTCATTGATGGGATTAAGACCTGCGTAGTCTATCCGGATGCCATAATTTTTTTCCACCATATCCAGGGCATCACGGATTACAGATAAGCTTCGATTGCCAAGGATGTCAATCTTTACCAGACCGGCTTTTTCTACTGAGTCTTTTTCCCACTGGAGGACCTGAAGTCCCTTTGTGGAGATTTCAACAGGGCAATATCGGCGTATATTGTCGGGCACTATAACCAGACCGCCGCAGTGGGTGGAAAGATGGTTGAAGTACCCTTCGAGTTGAACAGCAGTCCTTAATATCTCGTCCCAGGGCTTGTGGAATTCAACCCCTCTCATCCTGGGGTGTTTGGATAATTCCTGCCAGATATCTTTCAGTTGCCAGCCGAAACCGATTTTGTCTGTTACACGCCCAATCTCCATATCTGTCAGGCCGAAGACCTTTGCTGTTTCCCTTATAGCCGATCTGGCGGCAAAACAGTTGTGATTGGCAACCATGGCTGTCCTGCTGTTGCCATATCTTTGAAATGCATAATCGATTACCTGATCCCGTTCATCCCATGCGAAGTCAATATCAATGTCCGGAGGGTCCATTCGCCCGGGGTTTAAAAAACGCTCAAAGAAAAGGTTGTGCTTGACAGGATCAACATGTGTGATTCCCAGGGCGTAAGATACAATAGATGCGGCTGCACTTCCCCTGCCGCATGACCGGCGGGCGTTTTTTGTGATATCGGCCACCACCAGGAAATAGTGGGCAAAGTTTTTCTGTCGGATAATCTGCATCTCATGTTCTATCCTGTCCCTGATGACAGGCGTGATTTTTCCGTACCGTTGTCTGCATCCCTCTATGGTTTCTTTGTAGAGACGGTCAAGGGCGGTTTCGTCATCCAGGTTTTCAAAGCGTGGGAATATGATGCCTTCAAAATCCCAGTCCAAGAGACATGATTCGGCAATTTTCAGGGTGTTTGATATTGCCTCCGTTGCATGGGGAAACTTATCTGTCATGGTCTGGGGAGAATTAAGAAAATTATGTCCCCCGCAGGTATCATCACGAGTGAGACGCGAAAGCTTTGTGTTTAGGGATATTGCCCTTAGGATACAATGAAGCCTGAATTGCTCTTTTTTTATAAGGAATACTCTGTTGGTTGCAACCACAGGTATTCCGGTTTTACGGGAAAAGGCATGGCATGAGGCCATGCTGTATCCCGGAGACATTTCTACAAACAGGTTCTCCTTTTTCAGATCCTTCTTAAGGGCCGAAAGCAGCCTGAAATCATCTGAAATTATTATAAGACCGTTAAGGTTTGATTCCAAGGTATGGACAAGGTCAAAGTCGTGATTACAGTGACGGGCAGATATTATATGGCAAAGATTGATATAACCCTGCCTGTCTTTGACTAACAGCACGGCACGTTGCCTGCCGGACAGAATTTCACTTCCTACAATTGGTTCAAGCCCTGCTTCTTTTGCTGCCTGTACAAAAGGGGGTATTCCGTAGAGCCCATTGATATCGGTCAGGGCTATCTTTTTCATGCCCAGGTCTACGGCTGCTGCGCAGATATCGCTGATACTTCCGATACCCCAGCCCCGGGAATAATGTGAATGAATGTTGAGATGAATGAAGTCCATTTTTTATAATCAGGAATTGGACGCTTTCAGCCCTTTCGGCAGTAATTGGGGACTGTTCTCCCATACCTGATCATCCCTTCGCCATAATGCTCCCTTATTTGATCCAGCGCCCCCATAAGTGTGGCCCTTTTATCAGTATGGCCCGTCGGGGGAGTAAAGAGCGATAGCTGAACATTGGCACGTGAAAATTCCTCAAACCATATCCTCATAAATCGAAGCCGTACCCGTCGGGTAAATGCCTTTAAAAATATCAAGTTCAAAGGTTCATAGAGATCAAAATCCCAATAGCTCAGTTTGGATAGCTTGATTTGCTGTTTGACTTCCGTCTCATCGGAATATTTTATGGCCAGTCCTGCCTTTCCAGGGAAAAGCCCCATATCCCGGAGTCTGCCGGAGCATTTTTCCACCAGAGTGTAGAGCGTTTTCAAAAGTATTCGGTCGTCATTTTCATCCTGTGAAAGTGTTATTTCTTCAGTCACTAAGGGGCTGTCAAGAGGGGGATAGACAGGGGTAGGGTCAATGCCTGTTGCCCTTTGATGGATCAAATGGGCCCTTTTCCCGAAGATCATTTTAAGACTGTTCATATCCAGTTCGGCAAGCTCCCTGATCCTTGCTATATTAAGTTCTTCCAAAAGGAGCCTTTGGCGAAAGGGGCCTATGCCGGGCAGGACATTTACCTTCAATGGGGCAATGAAGGATGCTTCCCCTCCATGACCTACATCCAGCAGGGCCGATGCAGTCGGAGTGATTCGGGATGCAATACTGGAGACCATTTTGTTGCCTGCTAAACCAACAGTTCCGGCCAGGCAGAGTTTGTTCCTGATTTCTTCCCGGAGACGATAGGCTGTATCTTTGGCCTTTCCCCAGAGGCGTTCGGTACCTGTAATGTCCAGATATATATGCCCCGGCCTGAATGGCTCCCAGATTGGGGTATAGGAGGCAGCTATTTTATCCAGTGCCTGACAGGCCTTTTGTATGAGGCCGTAGTTGGGGGGCAGAACGGTCAGGCGCGGGTTTAATTTTACGGCCCTGCAAAGGGGCATGCCTTTGAAGATTCCGTCTCTGCGGGCTTCCTGAGAGACAGACAGTATAAGTGCTCGTTCAGAAAGGGGCTGAGCTACAGCGATGGGTCGGTTTCTGAGTCCAGGCTGCAATACCCTTGCCAGGGCGATAGAAAAAGCGGGTATGTGAATATGTATGATGTGACGATTCAAATTATTACTCAAAAATTACCGTTGACGGTTTAACGTTTTATCAGCCTTGTTAAGGTGCTACTTATAATACCTGATAACTCCAACAACCTTGCCTTCGATATGAAGATCCCCCTGCCTGACTACTATGGGTTCCATCCCCGTGTGAGCCGGCCGTAATTCCACGTGATCTTTTCTCCTGTAATATCTTTTAACCGTTGCTTCATTATTGATCAGGGCTACAACAGTATCGCCATTTTCGGCAGTAGGCTGTTTCTTAACAACAATGAGATCTTCGTCTATAATTCCGTCTTCCTGCATGGAGTCTCCTTTCACCCTGAGAACAAAGTGATTTCCCGGCCCTGTCATGGATGGAGGAAGTTCGATTGTATCGATATCTGTTACCGCTTCAATAGGCTTTCCTGCCGCTACCCTTCCCAGAAGTGGAAATTCGAATCGTCTGGTTTCTACCGGGCTGATTACTTCAATTGCCCGTTTCTGATTCTTTTTAGGAGGAAGACGGATATAGCCTTTTCGCTCCAGAATTTTTAGATAGGTGGTGACTGTGTTGTAAGAATAAAAACCTAATTCGGAACATATCTCCTCAAAACTGGGGGACGTTCCCCATTCATCTGTATAGCGGGAGATATAGTCGAGGAAGATTTTCTGTTTTTCTGTTAGTTTCATGTATGCCTCCTGATTAAAGTTTCTGGATTAATTCAGGAAATTGACTCTTTAAAGGGCCGTTGAAAGCAGTCGCTCTCAAATAACTTACTGGTAAACTTATACTGTAAATAAAACTGAAAGTCAATTGATAAACAGGGAATGGCCATTGGATTTATATCTCCAGGATAAGCTGATGCAGAATCAAGAAGGAAAAAATGATAGAGCCCGGGATAAGGATTTTTCTTGACAAAATTCTATTGGATAAGCATTCTAACAAAATAAAGAATTCAGTTAGATTTGCGGGGCCCATAGCTCAGCTGGAAGAGCCACCGGCTCATAACCGGTAGGTCCCTGGTTCGAACCCAGGTGGGCCCACCAGCTTTTAAAAGAAATTATGTTAAAAGGAATTTTATTGAAATTGATTGATATAGAGCGTGATTTGTAGTCTCAACAAGGGCGCACCCTTACGGGTTGCGCCCTTTAAATTTGATGGCTTCGCAAAAAGCCTTCAGGGTTTACGGTGTTTTTTCATGATTCCGAGACTAAAGGATATATTAGATCTGATAGAAAATTTTGCTCCTTCACGGCTGGCAGAGACTTGGGATAATCCTGGACTTCAGGTTGGGTCTTTTAATCAGGCCATTACAAAGATTCTCCTGTCTCTTGATCCTACGTTAAAGGCGGTAAGGTCAGCTCGCAATCTGAATGCTCAAGTACTGCTTACTCATCATCCCTTGATTTTCAGGCCTCTTTCACACCTGGAAAACAGCTCTTATCCCGGAAATGTCATTTTTGAAGCCATAAAGAATGAAATCGCCGTAGTTGCAGCTCATACAAACCTTGATACTGCATGGGGCGGCATAAATGACATCCTTGCCGACATCTTCGAACTCAGGGATGTAGTTATCCTGAAGGAGATTGAGGAGGAGAGCGGATTTGGTCTGGGAAGGATAGGTGATCTGCCGGAGACGATGGAAATGTCTGTTCTGGTGGAGAAGGTAAAAAACGTACTTGGCACTGATAAACTCAGGATTGTCGGGCAGGCAAATCAGTTGATTAATCGCATGGCAGTTGTTGGAGGATCAGGTGGAAGTCTCGTGTCTGCGGCCTTTAAAAAAGGTGCTGATCTTATTTTAACGGGGGATGTTAGCCATCATAATGCATTGGAAGCGGAATTTTCGGGGCTTGCCTTAATAGACGGAGGTCATTTCCGTATGGAGAAGGTTGCTTTTGATATCTTTGGCAATCGCTTGAAGTCTTTGATTGCTGAACGGGGCTGGGAAATGACAGTTGAGGTGAATATTAATGAAGATGACCCTATGCGTGATGGTTAGAACTGTGAGGTGAAGGAATTGGAAGAAAAGATATTGTTATTAATAGAACTCCAGGATTGTGATAAAAAAAGGAAAAGAGTTTTAAGGAAAAAAGAGGAAGTTCCTGAAAGGATAAAACTGCTTGATGACAGAATGAAGGAAATTGATGACAAGCTTGATAAGGAATTAAGACAACTTGAGGAATACAGGCTTGAAAGACGCAGGCTTGAGAGGGAAATTGACGACAGGGAAAATAAGATTGTCAAAAGCAATATCAAGCTGGGAAATATTAAATCAAACAAGGAATATCAGGCAGCGTTAAAGGAAATCTCTGATTTGAAGGCAGAAAAAGCTGTTTATGAAGATAAGGCTATTGAAGTAATGGAACATATAGAGCGCCTCGAAGAGATTTCCAGGCAAAGCAAGGCTCAAGAGACTGAATTATGCGAAAGATGTGAAAGCCTGAAAATAGTGATCCTTGAGGAAGCAAAGGCAATGGATGAGGAAATAAAAAGGCTTGAAATTGAACGCGAACGTATTTGCCTTTCTATTGACGCTGATTTATTAAAGATGTACAATTTTATAAGTCAGCACAGGGATGGCCTTTCAATAAGCCCTGTTATTAAGGGCGTCTGCCAGGCATGTAATATGGGAATTCCGCCCCAGAAATTCAATGAACTGATCCGGGGAAATGAATTAATGAGCTGCCCTCATTGCAAGCGTATTATATACTGGGGGGAAAATGAACGTTTTCGAGCCGTTGATAGGGGTTAACAGTCATCCGAAAAAAATGCGAAGCTGAGAAACAGGCGGGTATGCCAGAGTAAGACAAATGACCGCTGCCATGCCGATCAGGCGAGGGGGAGGAAAGTCCGGGCTCCACAGGACAGGGCGCTGGGTAATGCCCAGTCCCGGTAACGGGAAGGATAGTGCCACAGAAAGGAAACCGCCCGGCATTCAGCCCTATTTTCAAGGATTTTGAAAACAGGGCAGTTTTTAACCGGTTTTAGGGCTGAATGCCGGGTAAGGGTGAAAGGGTGAGGTAAGAGCTCACCAGACACGCCGGTGACGGCGTGGGCTAGGTAAACCCCGTCCGGAGCAAGACCAAATAGGGGAACGCATGGGGGTGGTCCGCTCCAGTTCCCGGGTAGGTTGCTCGATCCCTTTAGTAATACTGGGACTAGATGAATGGTCATTGCCCCTGTAAAAGGTGACTTTTTAGGGGAACAGAACCCGGCTTATGGATTGCTTTGACATACCCGCATTAAAATTTTCCTTTCAGGCGGTCTATTATATTTTGAGAAACACCAGGAAATAATTTGCAGAAACCGGAGTGTAGTACGCCTAAGATACTTCGCTTTCTCCGAATCGTTCTGGAACGACGGGGTGCAGGCCGGTAAGGATCTGGGTCCCGCCAGACATTTTGCCATTCCGGCTTCAGGAACGATGGAAGGGGCTGTTTTGCTCAGCCAGGGATATAAACATATCTGGTTTTTACCAACGCAGTTAAAATACATCGGCTTACAAGCGAAGGCAGTTTATCCGAAACATATTTGAAAACAGGCAAAAGAAAAAGGTTTTTATGAAAGGTCTTGATGACGGGTTTCTCTGTGAGGGTATTTCTGAAGATGCAGTTTTTATCATAGGGTCAGGGCATTTCGGGAGCAGGGCTGCCCGTTTACTGAATCAGAAATCAGAGGAGCGCATTTTTGTCGTTGATCTCGATAAAAGCAGTTTATCTCAGGTTGAAGAACTTCCAGTCAGGAGAATTGTATATGATGGAGTTCTTTTTTTAATTCAAAACTTCAGCCTCTTGAAATTCTCCAGTCTTATTGTTCCTGCGGTTCCGGTTCACCTCGTTTTTGAGTGGCTGAGAGGTTATCTTGAAACCAGTCTTGAGGTTAAGCGGATATCCTTACCTCAGGAGATAAAGCCTTTTCTTCCATTTACCTGGCCGGCTAATGATGGATCGCTTCTTGTAAGTTTTGCCGACTTCATGTGCCCTGATGACTGCTCAGAGCCGGAATATTGTACGGTAACAGGAGAAAGACGCGATACGCCTTTGTATGACCTTATAAGTGGCCTTGAATTACCGGGCTTCAATATCCATGTGATAAGGAGCAAGCAGCTTGCCGCTGGGCTTGGCGGCTACAGGGTTTCGGAAATGGCAGAAGCTGCTGAAATGGTAGCAAAAAATGTGGAAGGGAAATGGCTGATAGGAACAGCCTGCAGGTGTCACGGTATTCTTACGGCCTTTGAGACTAAATTCTTTTCAGGCAAATAGCCTGTAAGACGTTGAAGACCTTATATCTTATGAAGTAAAACCAGTTGGGGAGGTGCTTATTTCTTATGCTTATTCTAAGCAATTTTTTGATCGCTGCCGCCAAGGTCATAAATATCGGGTTGAGTTTTTACATGTGGATAATTATTGCAAGAGCTGTCATCTCCTGGGTAAATCCTGACCCGTATAATCCTATTGTCCGTTTCCTTAATACAGTGACGGAACCTGTTCTTTATCCAATCCGGCGCAGGTTGCCATTTTTTGGCGGATTCGATTTTTCTCCGATTGTCGTGATTCTTGCTATTATCTTTATCCAGACTTTCCTCGTTCAGAGCCTGGCTGATCTGGGTATCAGCCTGAGATGATAATCAGTAAGGACTTTTTCTGCAGAACCGCCTGGAGACTATTTCATGGAGGATCCATGTGAATGCCGATGACAAACAAGAAGGAGTCGTCAGGGTAAAGGTGCTGCCAAGGTCTTCAAGAAGCCAGATTGTAGGCAAAGAAGGTGATGTATATAAGGTGAAATTGACTGCTCCGCCGGTGGAAGGGAAGGCGAATAAGGCCCTTAAGGAATTATTTGCAGGAAGACTGGGTATTCCAAAGGGTAATGTAGAGATTATTTCAGGAGAATTTGCCAGAATAAAATCGGTCAGGATTCGCGGTTTGAATATGAATGATATAAATAGCCTTTTGAATGCAACTGAATGATTATGCTAACTGTTTTACGAATTTCCACTTTTTATTTTGCCGTATTCCTCGCCTGTGCATTAAGGAGCCTTATCATTTCCGGATGGATGGATGGATTTGCCGCGACTATGGTTTTAAGAAACGGCGAATAAGGCTTGCCATCAAAGGTTGTTATTACTCCTCCAGCTTCTCTGACAATAATAGCACCCGCAGCAGTATCCCATGGTTTCAGATCCTGCTCCCAGAATCCATCCATTCTCCCAGCCGCCACGTAACATAAATCAATGGCTGCCGATCCGGGCCGTCTTATGCCCTGGGCAGAGGAGGCCATCCTTGAAAACAGTTCCATGACTCTTTTGTTTTTTTTGTGGATATCGTAAGGGAAGCCTGTGCCCAGAAGAGACTCATTTAATCTGGAAGTGCCGGAGACGTGCAGTGGTTTTTTATTGAGGTATGAACCCATTCCTTCTACTGCTTCGAAATATTCATCCATACAGGGATTGAAAACTATCCCGAGTTTAACCCAGTTTTCAATTTGAAGCGCAATTGAAACTGCAAAGAATGGAAACCCGTGGGCAAAATTAGTTGTTCCGTCCAAAGGGTCAACAATCCAGATGCGTTCAGATGACTTTTGAAGAGTTCCGGCTTCCTCTGACAGAATATCATCGTTCGGGAAGTCACGCTGTATAATATCAAGAATGATTCTTTCAGATTCAATGTCAGCTTCCGTTACGAGGTCGATATCTCCCTTCTTGGCGACAAGACCGGCGGTGCCCAGCATTTTTTTTAAGACATTCCCGGCTGAAGTTGCAGCTTCCCGGGCCGTCTGTAATTCCTTCTTCAATTTAGTAGGTGGCAGCATATTAACCCTTTGAAACAAATTAAGCAAAAGATGATCTTATGACTGAATAAAATTTTTTTTAAAAAATTTCCGAAGATATGCCTGATTACAGGCCAGCTGTTGTTTTGAACGTTTTTACATACAGTATGGGCGTAATAAAGAAACCTCATATCACTTGAAGCTGAATGGTTCTTATGAAAGTACTTGACATCAAAAAATGTTGATGATAATTTTTCTTTTTTCATATTACTCCTTGTCCCTTGCGGGTTTTCAGTGCTGATTCTGCTGCTGAACACTTTTTGGGACCAGAATTAATCATGATTTTATAAATGGCCGAGAGGAGATCACAATAATTATGAGATACTATGAAACCCTATATCTTATCAACCCCAATCTTTCCGATGGTGAATATAAGGATGTCGTCGATAAATTCAACGGTGTCATAGAAAAGAATAATGGTGTCCTTGTTAATGTTGAAGAATGGGGGCTCAGGACGCTTTCTTATTCAATCAAAAAGTTCGATAAGGGCTATTATGTGCTGCTGCAGTACTGCGGAGGGCAGGGAATTATAGAGGAACTTAAGAGGGAATTGTCCCTTGACGAGAGGATTCTAAAATATCAGACTATAAAGCTGAGCGATCATGCTGATCCTGTTGAACTGAAACAAAAGGCTGAAAAAGGCACAGGGAAACCGGGGGAAGAAGGCACTGTATCAGGAGGCATGACCTCAGACAGCGAAAGCGAAATGGAAAGCAATCCGGATCAAGAGGTAGAAGATGGTGAATAGTAACGATAGAGATGGAAGTGGATTCAGGAAGACATATCACAAAAGAAAAGTCTGCAAATTCTGCATGGATAGCGATATAGTCATAGACTATAAGGAGCCGAGAAATCTCAGGTATTTTATGACTGAGAGAGGGAAGATAATGCCCAGCAGAATTTCAGGAAATTGTGCCAAGCACCAAAGGAAGCTTTCTCTGGCCATTAAAAGAGCCAGGAATATGGCCCTGTTGCCTTTCAGCACATCGATTGTTTGAAAATTCAACCCGCCCCAGGAGCAAATCAATGTGCGGTCCCCAATGATTTCGGGCTGGATTTTAGTGGGATCCTATGAAAATTAGTGACGTGTTGAGGTGTATGGGCTGGGCCGCATTTTCTCTTTTTGCCTCGCTTTGGGTTCCCTTTGCCGGTCCTTTTTTCAGCCTGCTGACACCATTGCCATTCCTTTACTACTCAACCAAATTGGGCTTTTATAATGGCTTGAAGCTCGCTGGGTTGGGCATATTTGCTGTCGGGGTAATTGGGAGGCTGATTGGGCAGCCTCAAATTGTTCTGTTTTACATTCAATTTAGTTTGTTAGGGCTCTTTTTGGCTCAATTGTTCAGATGGGATTTAAGTATTGGGAAAACTGTTTTTTCTGGTACAGTTTTAATGGTGTCAATAGGTTTTTTGTTTCTTCTGATAACTGCCATCTCGAAAAATACGGGGCCATTTGAGATGGTGCTGAACTATATTAGGGATAATTTAAAGGAGACAATAAGCGTTTATGAAAAGGTGGGTGTTTCTCCGGAGACTGCATTTGAACTCGAATCATTTAAAAAGACTTTTCTGTTTATTATTTCCCGGATCTACCCGTCTCTCATGATTATAGGTACCTCTTTTACTGTTTGGCTCAATATTGTAATAGCCAGGCCACTGTTCAAGGCAGGTAAGCTTGAATACCCAAGCTTTTATCCCCTGGACCGATGGAAGACGCCGGACAGTCTGGTCTGGGTGGTTATTGTTTCAGGTTTTTCTTTATTTTTTTTGTCAGGCAATATAAAATTACTGGCCATAAATACCCTTATTGTAGCAATGGCTGTTTATTTTTTTCACGGGCTGTCCATAATGCTGTTTTTTTTAGAAAAATATCATGTGCCCTCCTGGATCAGGATTGGAGTTTATATTTTGATTATTGTGCAGCAGCTTTTTGTAATGGTTTTGATTCTTGCCGGACTTTTTGATCAGTGGATTGATTTCAGGAAAATTCACAAGAGAGCGGTCAGCTGATTTTTTTGGTGAAGGAGATACATACATGGAAGTAATATTGCAGCAGGATGTTGATGAATTGGGGCTTGAAGGCGATATCGTAAAGGTGGCCAAGGGCTATGCCCGTAATTATCTTATTCCAAGGGATATTGCACTCGAAGCCACCCCCCAGAATTTAAAACTGCTTGAGTTGAGAAAGAAGAAGATCGAGGTCAGCAGATTGAAGGCCAAAGAGCAGGCTTTAAAGGTAAAGCAGGAATTAGAAGGTAAGGTTATTACGTTCCTGCAGAAGGCCGGGGAAGAAGGGAAGTTATACGGCTCGGTTACCAGCATGGACATAGCGTCTTATCTTGAGAAGCAGGACATGTTAATAGACCGGAGAAGGATTCTTATTGAAAAACCAATTAAGACTCTGGGAGAATATGTTGTTCAAATAAGAATATATCCTGGAGTATTAGCCTCTGTAAAGGTCGTGGTAGACCAGGAAGAGGATAAAGAGGGCTGAGTATCTGAATGCCACAGGGAATTGCTAAAATAGTCCCTTCCATTTTGAAAGTTCCTCCTCATAATCTGGAGGCTGAACAGGCTATATTAGGCGGCATCCTTATTAATAATGATGCAATAAATCAGATAATAGATATCCTGACCCCTGACAATTTCTATAGAGAGGCCCATGCAGCTCTTTTTGAAGGTATGACTGAGCTGTACTCCCAAGGCAATCCCATTGATATTATCACCCTTTCTCAATGTCTTGCCAGTAAAAACAAATTAGAAAGTGCCGGAGGAACTGATTACCTCGCTTCACTTGTTGAGGCTGTTTCTACTTCAGCCGGTATTGTTTATCATGCCGAGATTGTCAGGAATTTGTATGTTCGAAGAAAATTGATCAGCCAGTGTTCTACAATCTCTGAGTCATGCTTTCATGAGTGGGAAAACGCAGAAGACCTTCTGGAACTGGCAGAGCAGTCTATTTTTGAGATAGCTGAGGATCAGATAAGAGAAGGCTTTCACAGTTTAAAGGATGTAGTAAACGGAAGTTTCAAAAAGCTCGACAGCCTTGTAAATAATGCCGGATATGTGACCGGTATCCCGACCGGTTTCAAGGATTTTGACCGTTTGACCACTGGCCTGCAGCCTTCTGACCTGATTATCGTCGCAGCAAGGCCAAGTATGGGCAAGACTGCCCTGGCCCTTAACATTGGATATAACGCTGCAAAGATTACCAATAAGGCGGTAGCTGTTTTTTCCCTTGAGATGTCAGAGCAGCAGCTCGGCATAAGATTGCTTGGTTTTGACTCCGGCGTAAATGCCACCAAATTGAGAACAGGTTTTCTGGATAAGAAAGAGCTGGAAAAACTTGTGGATTCCGCGGGACGGCTTTCGGAACTACCTGTTTATATTGATGATAGTTCAGGTATCAGTGTTCTTGAAATGAAGGCAAAATGCAGGAGATTAAAAAAAAAGAATGACCTGGGCCTTGTCATTATTGATTATATGCAGTTAATTCAGGGCAGGAGATCAGCGGAGTCGAGACAACTGGAAATGTCCGAAATATCAAGGGCATTAAAAGCGCTGGCCAAAGACCTGAATGTCCCGGTTATGGCCCTGTCCCAGCTGAACAGGAAGGTGGAGGACAGGACGACCAAGAGACCTCAGCTCTCCGATTTAAGGGAAAGCGGGGCGATTGAGCAGGATGCGGATGTAATTGTTTTTATTTACAGAGATGAGGTTTATAACCCTAATTCCGAAGAAAACCGGAATTTGGCGGAGATTATTATCGGCAAGCAGAGAAACGGCCCTACAGGTGCATTTAAGCTCACTTTCAGAAAAGAGCAGACGGCCTTTGGAGATTATTCATCGGAGGAGGCCCCTTTCTAAAGCATCCGAAAGGTTAAATCAGCGGATGAAGTAACGGTTAATATCTTCGCTGATTGATGAACAGACAGCAGTTCATCAGGACAGGCAACACCGTATTGATTCTCCTGTCAATAGAATCTGGTTAAGGCGATAAAGGCGCCTTGGAATTATTCAGGAGGTTTTTTTATGTCTTTCAGTATACTCCTTTACATTTCCCTTTCAATTTTTGTCCTTGGATTAATATACAAGATTTCGACATGGTTTTCGCAGAAGATTGGCATTTCGGCAAAAGATATAACAACTTCTCAGAGGGTATTTGCCTCCGTCAAAGGTATTCTTGGGGTTGTTTTAAGCCGAAGGATCATGGTTCTCATCAGGGTTTTTGCAGTTGATGTTTTGTTCCAATACAGGATACTCAAAGAGGACTTTCTGCGCTGGCTGGCCCATATGCTTATTTATGGCGGGTTTATGCTTCTGTTACTTATGCATGCCCTCGAAAAAATCATAACAGTTAATCTTTTCAGTGATTATTATTCCACAATAAACCCGTTTTTCTTCCTGAGAGATCTTTTCGGGCTTATGGTGATAGGAGGCATATGTATTGCCTTATATCGCAGGTTTATACTCAAGGTCCCGCGCCTCAGGACAAATCGCATGGATATCTATGCCATTATCATACTGGGTGTTATCATGCTTTCCGGTATTTTTCTGGAGGGTGCAAAAATAATTTCCTATTCCGAATATCAGAATATGGTAGAGGATTATTCCGATTCGAGCGATGAAAAAGATTTAAAGGCCCTTGAAAGCCTGTGGGTAAAAGAATTCGGGGTTGTTTCTCCCAGAGTTAAAGGGCCTTTTGATGAGGAGATAATTGAGCGGGGCCGTGAGCTTCATGAAATGAGCTGCGCTGCGTGTCATTCATCGCCAAAATGGGCCTTTACCGGGTATGCAGCAGGAAAGTTATTAAAACCTGGAGCATATATGCTGGACAATGCAGGCGGGGTCAATTTTCTGTGGTATTTACATATTCTGGCGTGTTTTGTTGGCCTTGCCTATCTTCCGTTCAGCAAGATGTTTCATATTATTGCCAGTCCGATCAGCCTCCTTGCCAATTCCGTTATGGATAGCAAATCAGCATCTGCAAATGTTGCAACAAGGCAGGTAATGGAACTGGATGCGTGCACACATTGCGGAACATGCAGCCTATACTGTTCTGCGATGATGGCATATGAAGCCCTTGGAAATGAGTTTATTCTCCCGTCTGAAAAGATGAATGCCCTGAAAAAAATGGTTAGAGGCAAAGCTCTAAACAAAAAAGAATTGAAGGCTGTTGAGGACGGAGTATTTCTCTGCACTAATTGCGATAGATGTACTGTAGTTTGTCCTTCAGGGATCAACCTGAGAGAATTATGGATTGGTGTAAGGGAGGATCTGGTGCAAAAAGGCGTTCCGGAACCGCTTATGCTTTCTCCGTTTTCTTTTGTCCGTGGTTTGAACAGGATAAAGCTTACCGAAACTGATTACCTTAAGCCGCTTGAAGAGGCAAGAAGGAGTGTGGCGGGTGCGTTTGATGCATTGATAAATCCTGCCAATCCCATCAGTTTCAACGGAGGGGGAAAGGAAAAGGCGGTTGCAGGAGATACTACCTTTTCCTATTGTTTCGGCTGTCAGAATTGTACAAGCGTATGTCCTGTTGTACGTGCCTACGAAAATCCCCAGGAGGCTCTGGGGTTATTGCCTCACCAGATTATGTGCTGCCTGGGTATGGGACTTTCTGAGATGGCATCGGGATCAGGAATGATCTGGAATTGTCTTACCTGTTATCAATGCCAGGAACATTGTCCTCAGAATGTTGCAGTTACGGAGCTTCTGTATCAGCTGAAAAATTCGGCTTTCAGGGCCTCAGGGAATTAGCTGGTTTTAGTGTTTAAAATAGATTTTTATCCTGTTTCATGGGTTTCAGGTTAAGGGGCTGGAAACATGAAAGGACAGGATATTATCAGATAATTGCGAGAGAATTTATTGAGGTAGGAATATATAATGGAATATGGATTATTCTTAGGATGTCAGATACCCGCCCGTGTGAATCAATATGAACTTTCTGCCAGGGCAGTTTTAAGCAGGCTGGGCGTGAAATTAGTGGATATTCGCCAATTCAATTGCTGTGGATATCCTATGCGCAATTCCGACCAGAAGGCCTATCTTCTTTCGGCGGTCAGGAATCTTGCTCTTGCTGAAAAGGAAGACCTTGACCTTCTGGTCCTTTGCAAATGCTGTTATGGAAGCCTTAAAGCAGCTCAACATCTTATGAAGGAAGAAGGAGAAACGCAAAGAGAAGTGAAAGAAATGCTTGATGATATGGGTCTCAGATACGAAGGTAAGAAAAATATACGGCACATCCTTTCCGTGCTTTATCATGAGATAGGTGCTGATGCATTGAAGAGCCAAATATCGAGGAAGTATAAAGACCTCAAGATCGCAACCCATTATGGTTGTCATGCATTGCGACCGAGCAAGGTCACAGAATTCGATGATCCGGTTTCACCTTCTCTCTTTGATGAACTGGTTAATCTTACAGGCGCCAAAAGTGTTGACTGGTCCAGCAAGCTGGAATGTTGTGGTGCCCCTTTGATGGGGATTAACGATAAGGTGTCAATGGATTTGACCAGAATGAAGATAGAAGCCGGTAAAAAGGCCGAGGCGGATTTTTTTGCTACGGCTTGCCCCTACTGCCAGTTGCAGTTTGACACTGTTCAGGAAACGATGGTAACTGACAGGCAAATCGATGACTGTCTTGCTTCAATTCTTTATCCTCAACTGCTTGGAATATGTATGGGGATTGAGGAAGAGGCCCTTGGAATTAAAATGAATCAGATTGATATCAGTGATATCAAGTCTTTTTTGAGTAAGGAGTAGCAAATGCCGCAGGAAAAAACCGGTTCGGTCATGGTAATCGGAGGCGGAATTACCGGAATGCAGGCGGCCTTGGATATGGCCAATTCCGGATTTTATGTATACCTTGTTGAAAAGACAAGCTCCATTGGCGGGATGATGTCGCAGTTGGATAAGACCTTTCCTACCAATGACTGTGCAATGTGAATTATTTCGCCTAAACTGGTCGAGGTCGGCCGGCACATTAATATTGAGTTACTTACGCTTTCAGAAGTAAACGGTATTTCCGGGGAAAAAGGGAATTTCGAAGTCAGCGTGACACAGCATCCCCGGTATGTGGATATGGACAAGTGTATTGCATGCGGACTGTGTGCAGAAAAATGTCCCAAAAAGGTCCCCAATGAATATGATGGAGGCCTGGTTAATCGCAAGGCCATCTATGTAAAATATGCTCAGGCTGTTCCATTAAAGTATGCGATAGATCCTGAACAGTGCAATTTCCTTACAAAGGGGAAATGCCGGGTCTGCGAAAAGTTCTGCCCGAGCGGGGCCATAAATTTCGAAGATAAGAAAAAGGAACTAACCATCAAAGTCGGTTCTGTTATTCTGGCCCAGGGCGGTGAAACTTTTGACCCTGCGAGTCATGATACTTTCGGCTATAGAAAATATCCCAATATCGTAACAAGTATGGAATTTGAGAGGATACTTTCTTCTTCCGGGCCTTATGGAGGTCACCTTGTTCGCCCTTCCGATCATAAGGAACCAGAAAAAATTGCCTGGCTTCAGTGCATAGGGTCCAGAGATGAACATCTTGGGGCAAGAGGTTATTGCTCGGCTGTATGCTGTACCTATGCCATTAAGGAGGCTATGCTGGCAAAGGAACACAGCAAGGGTGATCTTGATACTGCCATTTTCTATATTGATATCCGCACAAACGGAAAGGACTTTGAGAGATATTATAACCGTGCCAAGGATGAACTGGGCGTACGTTTTGTCAAATCCAGGGTCACAAGCGTGCCTCCGTTAGATGGCATAGGAAAGCACCTTGTATGCTATGTTGATGAGTCCGGCAGGAGAGTGGAAGAGGAATTTGACATGGTAGTCCTGTCAGTGGGCCTTGGCGCGACAAAAGAAGGCGTGGACCTGGCCAGGAAGCTTGGCATTGACCTGGATCATTACAATTTTGTCTCTACTGGCAGTTTTGAGCCGGTAATGACTTCGAGACCGGGTATTTATGCCTGCGGTTTGAGTGGGGGCCCCAAGGATATACCATCGTCTGTTATTGATTCAAGCGCGGCAGCAGGAGTTGCCGGCAGTGAATTATCAGACGTGCGGTGGACCATGACAAAGACGAAAGACATCCCTGCGGAGACCGACATTCGTGGAGAGCCGACACGAATTGGTGTGTTTGTCTGCTGCTGCGGGACCAATATTGCGGGGGCCGTTGATGTCCCTGCAGTTGTCGAGTATGCAGGAAGGCTGCCCGGGGTTGCCCATGTTGAGCAGAATCTCTTCAGCTGTTCTCAGGATACCCAGGAAAAGATGAGCCAGATAATAAAGGAACAGCGTTTAAACCGGGTCATAGTTGCTGCGTGTACCCCGAAGACACATGAGCCGCTATTTCAGGAAACGCTTACAAACGCAGGTATCAACAAGTATCTCTTTGAAATGGCAAATATCAGGAACCAGTGTTCGTGGGTGCATAAAGATGATCCTGAAGCGGCTACAGAAAAGGCCAAGGACCTGATTAGAATGGCCGTTGCCAAAGTGGCTTTGCTTGATCCGCTGAAAGAACCAACCCTTGAGATCAATCAGAACGGATTGGTGATCGGCGGCGGTGTGGCTGGAATGGCTGCTGCCAGGAATCTGGCGGCACAGGGATATCATGTTTACCTGATTGAAAAAGAGGCAGTCCTTGGCGGACAGGCCCGCTCTCTTCATAAGACATGGAAGGGAGAGGATATTCAGGGATATTTGAGCGGGCTCATTAATGAGGTTAATTCCAACAGGGACATTGAGGTGTTCCAGAATTCCACTATAGAGCAGGTGGAGGGATTTGTCGGCAATTTTAAGACCACTGTTTTGCAGGCAGGGGAAAAAAAGGTCATCGAGCATGGCGTGACGATAATATCCTCAGGGGCTTCGGAATTAAAGCCGGAGGGGTATCTTTACGGAAAAGACAGCCGGGTGGTTACAGGTCTGGAATTACAGAAAAAACTCATTGAAAACGATCTGTCCCTTGAGCGATTGAATACCGTAATGTTCGTTCAGTGTGTAGGTTCCAGAATCCCTGAGAGGCCATATTGCTCCAAGGTTTGCTGTACCCAGTCAATCAGGAGCGCCCTTGAACTGAAGAAAATAAATCCGGAAATGAATGTCTTTGTTGTCTACAGAGATATGCGACCATATGGACTTCAGGAGGATTTATACAGAGAGGCACGTTCCAGGGGAATTATCTTCATTCGCTATGACTTTGAAAAGGATTTGTCCGTAAACATTAATCAGGAAGGGGAGCTGCATGCCAGCTTTAAGGACTTTGTGCTCAGGCGGAAGATGGATATTAAACCTGATATGGTGGTGCTGGCATCTGCCATTGTGCCTGAGAAAAAGAATCCCATATCGCAGTTTTATAAGGTGCCGCAGAATGAGGACGGATTCTTCATGGAGGCGCATGTTAAGCTTAGACCGGTTGATTTTGCAACAGATGGTGTATTTGTATGCGGGCTTGCACACGCACCGAAGTCCCTCGATGAATCAATTACTCAGGCTCAGGCAGCAGCCGCAAGGGCAGTAACCCTGCTGTCGGCAAAGACTATTTCTGTTAGCGGTACAGTAGCCCAGGTGGACCCTGTTTTCTGCAGCGGATGCGGGGTGTGCATATCCATATGTCCCTATTCTGCGCCGAAGTTTGATGAAAAGAGAATCGGAAAGGCGGAGATCCAGTCGTCATTGTGCAAGGGCTGCGGGTTGTGCGTGTCTTCATGCCGCTCAGGCGCTCTGCATCTGAAGGGCTTTGACACATCACAGATAATGGCCATGATTGAGCAGTGTGTTTAAACGGAGTATTCTAAAATCCTCCCGTAATGATTTTTCGGGTTGCCGGCTCTTTTCTCTTGGCATCATGAATTCCTGGTTTTGTGGACAGGCCTGCATTACGAAATAGCAATATAGTGCATTGCCAGTTCAGGAATTTAGAAATTTAGGGGGTGTTATGGAAATATTTGTTGAGTATTGCGCTTCTTGAAACTTTCTGCCTCAGGCTTCCCGGCTGGAAGCGGAATTGAAGGTAAATTATCCAGGGTCAAAGATTAAACTGATCCCTGGCAGCGGGGGTATATTTGATGTGACATGTGACGGCAGGCTGATCTATTCGAAGGCTGACACGAAGGATCAGAGGTTTCCCGAGGAAGGAGAGGTCTCCAGGCTGATCGGTAAAAAGTAGAGTCAGATTCAAAAAAAGGCAGGAGTCCGGCCTGTAAAATTATTTGACTTAATATAAGGTTGTGGTAAAAGGTGATTCATGCCCTCGTAGCTCAGGTGGATAGAGCACCAGATTCCTAATCTGGGAGTCGCATGTTCGAGTCATGCCGGGGGCACCATAAAAATCAACGCTGTGACACCGGTGAAATAGAATTCCGGTAAAATTATTCAGAGGCTCATTAACTTTCATCCTCATACATGCAGATTCTGTTTCTTCCCTGATGCTTTGCCATGTAAAGGGCATTGTCAGCGGCCTTGATGAGTAACTCCGGCGACGAGTTCTCTGGAGGAATCATAACAGCAAACCCCCCACTGATTGTGACCACGCCTGAGCAGTGTGAAAAGCCTTGAGTGATATTCAGGCCGGCAACACCAGTGCGCATGGTTTCTGATATCTCGAAGGCTGTGAATTTATCGGTATCCCTCAAAAGGGCAACAAATTCCTCTCCGCCGTATCTGGCGACAAGGTCAGAAGGATGATTCAGATTCTCATTCAATACATTTGCCACCATTTTCAGGCATTCATCACCTGCCAGATGTCCGTAAGAATCATTGAATAGTTTAAAAAAGTCTATATCCATCATGATTAATACTATCTGCTTCTTCAGTCGCATCGCACGTACCCATTCTGTTCTCAGGAATCTATCAAAATACCTGCGATTGGGTATGCTGGTCAATCCGTCCTGAAAAGACAGACGTTCAAGCTTCTGGTTGGCTTCGTGTAAAAGGCGGTTGGCTTCGGATAATTCCTTTTCCCGCTCCTTGCGCTGATCGGTTTCCTGTTTTAATTTCAATACGGAACGAACCCTGGCGCGCAATTCAATTTTGTTCAGGGGTTTTTTTATGTAGTCTACGGCCCCGGCCTCGAAAGCCTCAGCAAGGGTTTCTTCTGAATCGCTGGCCGTTACCATAATGATAGGGATATCGTCAAAATTACTGTTTTGCCTTATTAACCGTGTTGTTTCTATACCGTTCAACCCGGGCATGGTAATATCCATAAGAATTAAATCTGCATGTGCCTCAGTTGCATTCTGATCAATTTCATTGAGCCAATACAGTGCCTCCTCAGGCGAAGTTGCCATTATAAGATCCTTATATCCGGCCCATTGAAGAAAGGCTTTAAGAATAATCCGGAATGCGGCATCGTCGTCTACTATCAATATTCTCATGGGGACCCCTTTTCGACAAAGACCACATTTACTCTTCCGATATAATCATACAATTCGGTCAGACTGCTGCGGATTTCCTCAATACGCCTTTCCTTAGCCGCCTGCTCTATTGATTTCCCTATATTGCTCATTGTATCAAAACCAAAACTTACCCCGGAACCCTTCATGCTGTGCCCAAGTCTTTGAAGGGTCTCAAAATCTCCGACTTCCAGTGACTTTCCCATGGTCTGGATATCCTGAGAAGTCACTTCCAGGAACCTGGGGACAAAATCTTTGAATGCCTTATCCACATTTACATTTATCCTGTCCTCTTTTTCCATGGGTGTTTCATCCCCTTTAATGTCCTTTTCTTCTGATTCGAGGTGTTCGGATATGGCGCTGTCAGGAGCCGGGCCGGTATATTGAATGATTGCTTCCAGCAGGGTCTGCTTTTTGAGAGGTTTGCTGATATATCCAACACAGCCGGCATCAAAACATTTCTTGGCGTCTTCAACCAGTGCATGAGCTGTCAAGGCAATTATCGGCGCCGGTTCCCTGTCATGCTCCTCTTCCCAGGTTCTTATCAATCGGGTGGCTGTATAACCGTCCATAACCGGCATCTGCATATCCATAAGTACAAGGTCATATTGCTCTGAAGTGAATTTCTGGTATGCAATTTCTCCATTTTCGGCGATGACGAGCTTATAAGGTGTTTCTTTCAGGTATGCCTGGATAACCATCCTGTTATTTTCATGGTCCTCAACCAGAAGAATACGCAGCGGTCGGTAATCCGGCTGAATAGCCTTTTTTCTCTCAGGAACTGCCTTTGCCGGCTTCCCTTTTGTCCTGCCCATGGCCTCGTTAATGGCAACAAGAAGATCCATACGTTTAACAGGCTTTACTAAATAGCGGGTTATTCCCAACTCGAGAGCCCTTTGAGGGTCTCCCTGACGGTGGTCCGAGGTAAGCATCATGATAGTGACACCGGCAAGGCCGGGACTGTTTTTAAGCTGCTCAGCAACTTCAAATCCGCTCATGCCAGGCATGCGACCATCCAGCAGTACCAGATCAAAGGGAATGCCCATCTCCCTGGCACGTTTAAGTTCGGCAAAGCCATGCCACCCGTCCACCGCCTCGGAGACATCTGCTCCCCAGTTGGTAAGGGTCTTGTTGAGGATAAGGCGGTTAGTCTCGTTATCATCTATAATTATTACCCTAATCCCGCGCATGTCCATTTCAGGGGCGTGGATATCCTTATATTTTGGGAAGGGAATAATCTCAAAGGGAATGACAAAAGAGAATATACTGCCTGAACCGGGTTGACTTTTGACCCATATTCGTCCGCCCATCAGATTAACCAGCTTTTTTGAGATGGTAAGGCCAAGCCCGGAACCTCCATATTTTCTGGTAATTGATGACTCCGCCTGAGTAAAGCTTTTAAAAATGGCATCCTGTTTTTCGGGTTCTATTCCTATCCCTGTATCCCTTACTGAAAAAGAAATATCAACTTTGCCGTTATCCTCCCCAGAATTAATATGGTTGGATTTATTTTTCGTTACAACAAGAGAAATATCTCCCTTTTCAGTAAACTTTATTGCATTTCCAATCAGATTAATGAGGATCTGCCGCAGCCTGAAGGAGTCACCTTTTAAATGGACAGGGACATCATCCATTATCTGGCAGGTAAGCTCCAGACCCTTTGCATGAGCCCGCCCAGCCATTACTTCAACTGTCTTTTCAAGGACTTCATAAAGGTCAACATGGGTGCTTTCAATCTCAAGACGGCCGGCTTCCACCTTGGAAACATCGAGGACGTCATTGATCAATTGAAGCAGGTGTTCGCCGGAACTCCTGAATACCTGGACATATTCCTTCTGTTCCTGACTCAATGGCGTATCCCACAGGAGATCGGCCATGCCAAGGATAGCATTTATGGGTGTTCGGATCTCATGACTCATGTTTGCAAGGAAGTTGCTCTTGGCAATATTGGCTGCATTGGCTTCGTTTCTGGATTTTTCCAGGTCCTTTTCAATCTGTCTGCGTTCCCTGATTTCTGCGAGCATTCTCTTGTTGGCATCGGCCAGTTCTGAAGTGCGTTTTTCTATGTGCTGCTGAAGAAGGATATTTCGTTCAAATATAGAATAGGAGTCGCCTATGGAATCTACGCTTCTTTCAACCCGTTCCATGAGGACTTTTTTTATCTTTTCGTTTTTGGCCAGCCTGACTTCAAGTTCTTTTATCTTTTCCTGCAACTCCTGAATCTGTTCCTGCATCTTTATCTTCCCATTGGTCATGCCGATTCTCCAATTGCAACGCCTGTAAGGGTCTGATTAACGTGGATGGCATTGTACTGTTCGCCATATGTGCTGAATCCTATGAAATTACAGTCCTTTATAAGCTGAGATACATCACTCATAATTGCTTTTTCCTGGATTTCAAGTCGTCTCAGGATGCAATCACAGCCTATGATCAATTTGGGTCTTGAGATGTGTGATTTTATTTTCTGCAACTGGGCTTCCAGGTTATTAACAAGACCGATGCCTTCGGCTACGGTAAGTACCAATCCGTTGTCAATGGCGCAATAAAAGGACAGGCTTTCGTCCTCGTTCACTTTCTGAATTGATCGGACATAATTCTCTCCTCCGATGCTTAACATGACCGGATGGTTGGAAAAAACCATGGGCGTAAGCTCTTCAGGCTTAACGCCAAGTATTTCAGCATATTCCCGTGCAGCCGGTGCGCCGTTTATTTCCAGAACACGCCGATTTGCTGGTTCTGCTTCGGTAATTACCAGTTTCAGGTCAGTGGGCTGAAAATGCTGGGTTCTGAATACATAAAAAGGCAAGGTGGTTTCAAATAGAGCAAAGACTGCCGCATTGGATATGAATCGGCCATCTGCATAGACTTTGGTGTTCTCGAATTTGAGGTCATCACCCGCAGACCCTCCAATAATACCAATGCCTTCAAACTGGCTGTGGATAAAGCTTATGGTTTGCTCCTCCAGCATTGAGAGACCGTCAACCAGTAAAATGCCGAACATAAGATCACTCGAAAAAGAAGATGAAAAGCGGAGGTCTTCCCTGATGGAACGGGCAATGTCCTCAGCCTGCCTTACTGAGAAATTATCCAGGGGGCAAATGGGGCGGAGATGGACTTTTAATGCCTTTGATGCAAGGCTGACGCCAACGAGACTGCCCTCATGATAGCCGGCAGAGGTTATTTCCCCTGCAGTGGTGCAACCCATGAGGGGACATGAAAACCGGGTTTTAAGGGCTTTGCCCAGCCTGTCCGTGTCATATCTGGAAGAGCAGAAGAAGAGAACAATCTCCGCGTCAGGCTGGTATATCTGGTTATATAATTCCTGGACCGCCTGTTCTTCATCCCTGGCAAATGAGACGCCAGTCTTAGCTTCAAATTTTGACTCTGCCGACATTTGATTTTCCTCTCGATCCAGATTCGGTATGTGATTCACTTAACATCTGGAATTTCTTATTTTCACACGAAAATTGGAAATCTTCAAGCCTGATTTGTTC
>JAFGMQ010000250.1 GCA_016927455.1 Deltaproteobacteria bacterium | reverse complement strand
GCCGGGGAATTGAACCGGTACCAGTTTGTCTTATGAAAATCCACACTGCTGTTTATCAAGTCCCCTGAAGAAACGACCGGGACCTGACCTATGGGATAGGCCTCATAGCCTACAAATACCAGCCGCTCCATCCCTGCCTCGTGTCTCACCTGCACACAGCTCCCATTCCGGTTGGCAAGGCCTCCTGCAAACGCAAGATTCTCGTTTTGAGGAAGAATCACCTGGAGATTTCCTCCCTGGCGAACCATAAGGACCCCGTTGACATACTCCAGTGCAAGAAAAGGGAAATCCCAGTTAAGGTCATTAAACGGTATATTATCTATTATCCAATAGCGTCCTGTGCGATCCAGCCATTCAGGCGGAATAAAGGGGATATCCAGCTTTTCTCCCAGAGCCAGAACAACATACCCTTCGAATACACTCTCGTCCACAATCGATACGTCGCTTCCCATCTGGACCATCACGAAATGATCCCTTCCCATGAAAGAGATGTTGCGGAATGTCAGTTTTTCAGTTCCCCCCTCTATTTTCCACGCATTTTCCCCGTATACCAGAACTTTTACATCCGGGTCTTCAAGGTGAGCATCTTTTGTCCAGAAAAGGTTTCCGTCAAGGCTATGCAAAATCCTGTCATACCCGTTTTTTTTCACATAAGTGCCGACGATCAGGCCCGGGTCTGCCTCTGATGGAAGTTCCGGATAAGGGGGAAGTGATGGCTTTATGCCTGTTTTTTCCTCAACTGCATTTTTCAGGCATTCACGGGCAACAGAATAAACAGCCCATTGTGCCGTGTCGGAATTGGTAAGGACAATCACCGCGAGCTTCTCGTCAGGCAGCATTTCCATGAACGAGTTGAAATGTCCGGTGCTGCCGTTTTTTGACCATGCCCTGCCCGCGTAGCGCATCACCGGGTCATCCATGGTATCCAGGCCCAGCCCCGGCGTGGAATATGAATTCAAATCCAGCGGCGTTTTTTCACCCTGCCCCATAAGTTCTACAGTTTCAGGGGCGATAATTCGCGTACCTCCTGGCACCCGGCCGTGATTCAGCATCATGATCAGAAATCGCCCCATATCCAGGACAGTAGTCACCGCACCTCCGGTGGCAGAAAATACACAGTTTGCCTCGGCATGCGGAACCGGTTCCCCTTCGATGTACCCCACTGCCATGTCGCCGGGAGTAACCATAAATGATGTATTATTCATGGCCAGCGGGTGGAAAAGCTGGCGGATCATGAACTCATTGAACGTCTCTGCGGAGCGGCCTCCAAGGCGCAGAGCGATTTCACCGGCCAGAACAAAAGCCGTATTGCAGTATACTGACAGTTCCCCCGGAGCGTAGCTTGGATAATCATCAGAGAGGTAGTTTATAAGCCAGTCAATATAAAGTTCGCAACCCCACTGGTTCCATGCCATTTCAACGAATCCTCCATTGTATATGTCCCCGGGTATTCCTGAGTGGTGGTTCAGAAGCCTTCGTACTGTAATATCCTCCATCTGATTCGCAAAACGGTCAGCGAGTCGAAAATCAGGAAGATAAGCAGTGGCTGGGTTGTCAAGCGAAAGAAGCCCCAGGTCAGCAAGCTGCAAAAGGGCAACTGTGGTGAGTGTCTTGGACCCGGAGCCCAGCATGTAAGCAGTATCCGCCTGTGCTGGAACCCCGCTTTCCCTGTCCGCCCAGCCAAACCCCTCGGCCCAGGCTATGCGGTCATCCGAAACCAGGGCAATGCTCAGTCCGACCATTTCACGTTCTGCCATAGTCTGAATAATAAACTTAGATGTTTTTTGTATGGTATGGCTAAACGTTTCGTAACCGGGAGTGTTTCCATTGTCGCACGCAAGCGGTAGAGAAAGTAAACAAAAAAGTAAAAGGGACTGGAGGGTTCTTTTCGTAGACTTTTTCAAGGGGGACCTCCTCTCTTGGGCAACAGGCGATTAAGTCTTTTCATATTCCCTGATTAATCAGCGTGGCAATTGATTCTATTTTATAATAAGTTTCTTTTTGACGCGTTAAGGATAGGAGAAGCTTTTTTGCATGTCAAGGAGATTATGGCACAACCCATTGTAATTCCATCTAAAACAATGTCTCAATCTCAATATCTCTCCTTGCCAATTAAGATATCATCCGGTCCCTGAATTGCTGGAAGAAGCTATGTGCAGTGTATTCCTCCAAGCCTGGTTTATCATCGAATTTCCTGATCGAACCGGGATAGTTCAACTTATCAATAAGTACATTATCTGCCTTTTCTTCAAGAAGTCCGACTAATCTTTCAGGATTGCCGGGCAGAACTGGGCCGATTATTGCTGTTTAAATCCATGCTATTTATCTGATGCCCCACCAACTTCCTTATATAAGTTAGGCATCTGTCTGATATTGCACTTGCAGCTTGAATTCATGTTATTGAGCTGTTACAAGATAGATATTTATTTTTAGTGAGGACAGTCAGATATGAAAGAATCTCATGCACTTTATGAAACCAGAGGAAATATTGCCATCATCACCCTGAATCGGCCGGCGG
>JAFGMQ010000249.1 GCA_016927455.1 Deltaproteobacteria bacterium | reverse complement strand
GGGAGAAATCTTATGGTTTCTGATTCAAGGTGGTATCATAAATTGAAGGCAACATATTTTTTATTGAAACAAACATGTAAAGTCAGGGTCAAACGCCAAACTGCTTTCCCTTATAGTGTATCCTTTGAAGCCTGTATCTTGTCCCGCTGCAGTCTCATGGAATGTATAAATAGGGAGTACCAGGCACTTTGATTTGGCTAAAATTACTCGGAGCATGTCCTTTAAAAAAATGTAATGAACCATGTATCATTCAGGCGGTTCGGTCAGAGGTATATCCCATTTTTTCATATACTTCCATATAGTAATTCTGCTCAGGTTCATACGGCGGCCGACTGCGGCTTTATTCCATCCGCACTGTTTAAGGTTTTCGATCAGTCTTTCACGGGTGATTTTTCTTTTCTGTATTGGTTTAGGTGCTGAAGAAGCAGGCATATCAGGCAGGGCAGGAGAGTAGGCAAGCTGCCGCATATCAATCGGAAGGTCAAAAATATCTATATAGGGCTCGGAGCAAAGCACAAAGGCATGTTCAATAGCGTTTTCCAGTTCACGAACATTTCCTGGCCAGTTATAGTCCATGAGAATCCTCATTGAAGATGCGGAAACATCGCGTATGTGTTTTTTTGTTTTCCTGTTCTGGATGCGTATGAAGTGGCCGATCAACAGGGGAATATCCTCTCTTCTCTTACGCAGTGGGGGGAGGAAAATCGGGAAGACCTTCAATCTGTAATAGAGGTCCTCACGGAAGGTCCCCTTTTTGACCAGATAAAACAGGTCCTTATTTGTTGCGGCGATGATTCGTATGTCCACCTTGCGCTTTTTTGACTCTCCAACCCTTTCAATTTCCCGTTCCTGTAGAACACGGAGGAGCTTGACTTGCATGTAAGGGCTTATCTCTCCGATTTCATCCAGAAAAATCGTTCCTCCTTCTGCCTCCTCAAATCGACCGGTGCGGTCGCGTATGGCGCCTGTGAATGATCCTCTTATGTGTCCGAATAGTTCGCTTTCCAAAAGAGATTCAGAAAGCGCATTGCAGCCCAGGCTTACAAAAGGCATCCCGCTTCTTGCACTGTTGTGGTGGATGGCACCTGCGACCAGTTCTTTTCCTGTTCCGGTTTCACCCTGGAGCAGGATGGTCGCATCACTGGATGCTGCCGCCTTTATGGATGAAAAGACATGCTGCATGGCAGGGCTTTTGCCGATAATGCTGTTAAACTGATAAATTTTACCCAGCTTCTTTTTGGCCTCTTCTGCCTCCCTGCGGTATTTCTCCAATTCAGTAAGATCAGTAACTGTTTCGACAATCCCCTTAACAGCACCTTTGCTGTCCAGCACAAGTCGCGCGCTTTTTAACACGGGTATATCATGACCATCCTTATGGCGCAGGAAGCACTCTTTTCCATCCAGTCGGCCATGCTGCATAATACCACATTCCTGAATGTTCCTCGGGCTGCTTTTTTGAAAACAGAGAGAGAAATCCAACAAAGAGCATGGTTGTCCAATTGTTTCCACTGAGCTGTATCCCGTAATTCGTTTCATAGCGGGATTCCAGGATGTAAAATTCCCGCGATCATTGAGGGTAAAGACTCCGTCAGCCATGGACTCTAAAAGCAGAGAGGAAAAACCCGGGCTCAGGACTATGCCTTTTTTAAACTCCATAAATTTAAACTGTTACTCCATTGTGGTATGAAATTGCTGTTATGCTGTTATTTGATTATAGATAATAACACAAGACAACGTTAACTAACGTTACCGGATGGTAAAAGATAACATCCAGCTTGTCAATAAAACGTTTCCAATATCTTATAAAAAGTCTGGTTTTAAATATTTTGAAGTGAGCTTTATGCTGGATATCCAGTAAGTTATATTCATTAATAAGGAATATTTATAGTAATACGATGTTTAATAACAGAAACGGCATAATAGATGCACAGTTATTGCTCTGATATTTTAAGTCGCTTTGTGAAATTAACGGTTTATTTTAAACTGCTTATTATAAATGTAGAAAGGAGTTCACTATGAAAACAGTTAAGTATGTATTATTTTTTGTTATTGCTTTTTGTTTCACTTTGTCTTCTCAGGCATTCGGGGGAGAGAAAGCGCTGCTTTTCCATGCCGGTCTAGGACAGCGTGGAGCCTTAAATGAGGTAAAGGAGATCTTCGAAAAGAAAAATCCTGAAATAAAGGTTAACTTTTCGTACAAGGGATCAGGTTATTTTATCGCGGATATAACCCGTTCAAAACAGGGTGATCTATTCATGCCCGGCGAGGAATTTTATTTAATGCAGGCGGTGGAAAGAGGTTTTCTAACTTCCTACAATCCTGAAACTGATATCCCTGCCCATTTCGTTACCGTGATTATTACGCCCGCGGGCAATCCGAAAAACATTAAATGTATTGAGGACTTTGCCAAGCCCGGTGTCAGGGTCGGACTGGGAAATCCAAAATCCTGTGCAGTCGGAATCTGGCATCAGAAGACCTTTGAAAAGGCTGGGATCTGGGATAAAGTCAAGAAGAATGCTACTCTGAGCGCCAAATGTATTCCGGAACTGGGCAATGCGGCACAGCACAGGGCAATAGACGGTTCCATTGTCTGGGGTACTACTGCAGTTCTATACCTGAGGGACGTGGATATCATTCCCATCGAACACCAATACAGGGGGATTATAAGACTGCCTGTGGGTGTGCTGAAGTTTGCCAGATATAAAGAAGAAGCTCAGCAGTTGATGGATTATATACTTTCCGATGAAGGAAGGGCCATTTTTCACAAGCATGCCTATGCGATAAATTCGGTCATCCCTGTTGATAAGGATGGTTTCTGCCTGGATGGAACAACAGACAAGGACATGGAATATCTTGTTAACGCAGCAAAGGCTGTCAAGGATGAATCCTTTCCGGTTAACAAAGACACGGTGGGTGCTTTAATAGAAGAGGTTGAAAGACAGAGGAAAACTGTAAGGGCAGGAGACTAGACTTTAAGGAGGAGTAAAAATGGCTTTGATATCTCGAGGGAGATGGTGGCCTATTCTCTGCGTTGGAATTGCTGTTACTATTCTGGCTGTTTATATCCTGCTGGTGGCGAGCAACTGGATCTATCTGGGATGGCATGACACTGTTTACTTCTTTTCAAAATCGAGGATGTGGGAGCGGTTCTGGCTTACAGTCTGGACGTCAACTGTTTCAACTTTTTTTTCTCTGTTTATCGGCATCCCGGCCGGGTATGCACTTTCCCGTTTTCGATTCCCCTGCCGATATGCAATTGCAAGCGTTATAGACCTCCCAATCGTAGTCTCTCCGGCTGTTGTGGGTGCATTTCTGTTTGGAATCACGACCCGCTTTCCCTTTGACTGGATAAGCGAGTATTATGGGGTCTATATTGGAAGAAATGTGTATGGTGTTCTTCTGGTGCAATTTACCGTGACCGCTGCCTTCTGCGCCCGGCTGATGAAAGCCAGTTTTGATATAATCCCGGTTCGTTTTGAGTCCGTATCACGCAGCCTTGGGGCTTCTCCCATGCGGACATTTTTCAAGGTAGTGCTTCCTATGGCGAAAAACGGGATTGTAGCCAGCATGATCGTGGTATGGGCACGAGCAGCTGCTGAGTGGGAAGGGTTGATGCTGTTTGTGGGGGCTACTGAGGGGAAGACCGATATCATGCCTTTTGCCATATATCTTGACTGGAATGGAGGAATGATGGGGTGGGTAACCTCGATGAGCATAGTGTGTATTCTGATGGCGGTATCAGCCATATCGGCCATGAGATTGATCGGAGGTAGAAGTAATGTCTGGTAAAAAATCGAGCAGAAAGACCTTTAATGCAGTTTTTTATAGTTTTGCCGGATTTCTGTTTCTCTATTCCGCATATCTTTTTTTGAGCAATATTGACCAGCTCTTTGTCACGAAGGCTGCAATAGAAACCCGTGAAATAACCGCTGTCTGGGGTGATGATAGAGAAGTTCTGAACCAGTTTGCGGGAGGGTTCTGGAAAGACCCGTATTTCTGGAAGTCCCTTAACCTTACAGTGGTAACAACACTGATAACCACCCTGATTGCTGCAATTCTGGGAATACCGACGGCATATGCCCTTTCACGTTATCGCATTCCGGGCATGTCCTTTATCGAGACCCTCTTTTCGTCACTGATCGTTATGCCCGGCTCGGTAATCGGAATATGCCTGATAGTAATGTTTAATTACGGGCCATTATGGAAACTTCAGAATGCGCTGGGGTTCAAGTTTGCACACAGCCTGTTTCCCGGAATGGTAATAGCATCGCTGGTACTCTCATTTGCATTGGGATTAAGTGCATGGAAGGCTGCTTTCGACAGCGTTAATCCTCGGTTTGAGCAGGTGGCGCGTTCCCTGGGGAGCAGCAGATGGAGGGCATTCCGGACAGTAACCTTTCCCCTTGCCAAAAGCGGGATTGTTGCCGGCATAATACTGGCCTGGACCAGGGCGATGGCGGAATTCAGTGCGGTTCTGTTCTTTTGCGGGACTTTCCATGAACTTCCGCCTTCACGTTTTAGCAATTTTACGAAATTCATGCAGATGGATCAGGCGGATTGGGTTTCAGTTGCTGTGTGGGCACAGGTGGAGTTCGGTAATATTGAGTATGGTTTTGCCTTGGCCTTTGTGCTCGTTTTGATCGGTGGTATGTCCGTTTATGTCATGCACCGGATAGGTGCAAAAGGATTTGTATGGTGAGGAGAGAATAATGATTGAAATAGAAAAGCTTAATGGTGATCTGGGTGAATTTCACCTGCGTGATATCAATATTACGGTTAATAAGGGGGAATACCTTGCGATTCTGGGTCCCACAGGGGCAGGAAAGACCGTGTTGATTGAGTATATCATTGGGATCTATCAGCCGAATAGCGGCATGATCCGGATTGACGGGGAAGATATCCTCCAGCTTTACACGGAGGAGAGAAATATCGGGTATGTCCCTCAGGATTATGCCCTGTTTCCCAATCTAACGGTTGAAAAAAACATCTCCTACGGACTGGAGGCGAGGAGGATGGAGCCGGAGCAAATCAAAAATCTGGTTTCAGAAATGATTTCAAGGCTCAAGATCAACTATATCAGGCATCGCATGCCTCTGAATCTGAGTGGAGGCGAAAAGCAGAGGGTGGCATTGGGCAGGGCATTGGCAACTGAGCCCAAGGTACTTCTTCTGGATGAGCCTTTGAGTGCCCTGGATGAAAACCTCAGGAACGAGATGGCAAAAGAGCTCAGACGGGTGCAGAGAGATGTCAACGGCACCTTTATCCATGTGTGTCATAATTTTGAAGAGGCATCCGATGTTGCAGACCGGATAGCTATTATGAATGATGGCAGGATAGTCCAGGTCGGGACCCTGAAGGAGATCATGGAAAATCCTAAAAATGAGTTTGTGGCAAGATTTGTAAAGACACAGAACATTTTTGGAGGTGTTTCCGACGGGTCCAGGATACAGATAGGCGATACTTCAATCGCGAAGAAGCATTCCTTCAAGGGAGAAGTGATAG
>JAFGMQ010000248.1 GCA_016927455.1 Deltaproteobacteria bacterium | reverse complement strand
TCGCTGCCAAGTGCCATCCAGGTATATGGTGCAGGGGGGGAGCCCAGTCCTTCTTCCTCCATTTTCTGTTGTGTAAGCGTAATTATTTTCCTGGTGACCCTGTCGTTCAGTTCTGTAACCAGAGCAACCATTCGTTTTACCGATCCGCCCTGACGAACAAGCATTTCAAGTACCCGGTCTATCTTGCTGTGCATTCCGATAATATCTTCAATAGTCTGAGATTTTTCAATGTCTCCAATAACACCAACAGGAGAACTGCCGGTCTCCATCTGGAAATCATGATCACTGATAATGCCCGTAAGCCTGTCTTGATCCGCTACCAGAAGGTGACTGATATTATATCTGCTCATGTCCAGAAGAGCATCAAATGCATATGCATCCGGAGGAATAGTATACAGGGGATAACTCATTACCGTTTCAACCATGGTATCCATGCTAAGGCCTTCGGCAATTATCTTTGAGCGGAGATCGCTGTCAGTGACAATGCCTAAAGGCTGCCCTGAGCTTCCCGTAACCACGATAGAGCTTACTTTTCTGTCGGTCATTTTCCGGGCAATATTGTGAATGGTATCGTCAGGAGTGCAGGTCAGAACGTCAGTAAACATGAGATCGGACACACGCTTACCGATCAGGAACATATCCAGATTAAGAGTATTAATATCCTTCGAGCGGTGATGCGTTGATTCCGCGTATTTATGGGCAGCCCTTATACTTCTGGCAAGAGAATAGCTGAAGTATTCATTGAAGTCCGGATTCCTTGCGACAATCTCTTTAAAGGCATCGGCAGGAAGAAGATATGCAATCATATCCTCGTCAGCAGCAACATCAAAGACTGATTTTTTAGAATCAAGAACATTCGTCGCGCCGAAGGTCTCACCCTCCCCAAGAACATCTACAAGGATGTCTTCTTTTGCCTCATCGGAGATCGATATCCTCGCTGATCCCACACAGATAATATGCAGGCAGGACGGCTCTTCACCGCGTCTCATGATTATCTGTCCTCTCGGATAGTATGCAATTTCCATCTGAGAAACCATTTGATGTAATTCGTCCTCTTCCATAGTGTCAAATGGTTCCACTGCTCTCATGAATTCCAGGATTCGCGGTAAGGGGTATTTGCTCATAGTATTTACACTGAAGGTCTTTTTTTGTAAGAATAATAGGAAATCAACAAAATATAGTCAAGAAAGCGGCATAATTCTTTATTATTTCATCATAGTGGCATTATCGAATCAAAATCCCTGTTTTGCTTTTCCCTTGACACAGGATCATCTTTATTTTTATTCTTTCAATCAAAAATCATATACATTTTATAAAAAAAATTCGATAACAGGTTACACTGATTATAATGAAAGGACAATCGTGAAGTTCAAGGGATTTCATACTTATATTCGAAAACTTCATCTGGTCATAACCTTTCTGGCCCTGCTGACCCTTTTTCTTGTACTCCAGACACTTATTCTCGCCCATGAACACAGACAGAGCATGATGGGAAATGTCCTTGATCAGTTTTACAAGGAGCATATCAACGTAGCCCGTCAAACCGCTGCTGGCATAGAGACGTTTTTTGAAGATATTCTTAGAGATCTTGAGCTGTTGAGCAGTTATCCAATAGTAAGGAAGGGACATGAACATGATGTTCAGGACCTGCTAAAACAATTTTATAAAAAGAATCAAGGCGATGTAATCCATTTCTTTCGACTCGACGCATCCGGAACAATGACCGATATCTTTCCCCACAGTGATGCAGAGGGAGAAAGTTTTGCATACAGGACCTATTATAAGGAAACTAAAAGGACATTAAAGCCATATGTAAGCAAATTTATACAGGTAAGAGAAAAGTACTGGACCCTTGTCCTGTCACACCCTGTTAAAATTGACTATCCATCCGGCAGTGGCAAACAGATTTATAATGGGCTTGTAGCAGCTACTGTGAGCGTGGATGAGATCCGCAAGCGGTTCATAGATCCAATAACACTTGCAAGGACAGGATATGGCTGGGTTATTGACAGTGAAGGTACATTCATAATACACCCCACCTCCCCAGAGCTGATTGGGAAAAATATTTCTTCACTGGTAAGTGAGGATGAAAAAAAGAATATAGACAATATGGTTTCGCGGATGACAAAAGGCGAAACGGGTATAGGACAGTACACCTATAACAGAGTTAACAAATACGTAGCGTTCAGCCCCTTTAAACTGGGCGACAAGACATGTACCGTGGCTGTCTGTGCTCCTGTTGAAGAGGTCAGGCAATTTATGCAGAGTACCTTTGACAAGGAACGCATTCTGTTGCTTTTTGTTGTAATAGCCCTCATTGGAGGCGGTCTGACCGTCATGTTCCTGGTCCGCAGGATTTATACGATTCGTATGGAAGAACAGTCACGAAGCCGTTTGATGGAGATGTTTCAGTCAATGAATGACGGCGTCTGTATAGTGGACCCCAATTATAGAATTGAGACCATAAATCCGGCTTTGGGAGCCTTACTGAAGGAAGACGAAAACATGGCGATAGGCCGTCCATGCCACGTCGTTTTTATGGACAAGGCAACACCCTGCCAGGAATGTCCTATAGAAGAAACATGGAACAGGGGCGGTCCAACTCATAAACCGAAACAATTAACACCTTTTCCAAACAGGACATTCTCAGCAGACGTATACACTCTTCCCCTTTCCAGACATCAGGAAGAACGGCCCCATGTGCTCTGCTACATAAAGGACCTGACCAAAGAGGCAGTGCTCAAGCATAAGCTTACTCAGTCAAAAAAACTGGCTACAGTGGGAGAGATGGCTGCCGGAATTGCCCATGAAATGAGGAATCCCCTGATATCCATTCGTTCTGCCAGCGAGATGCTTCTGGAAAGCCCCAATCATAATGATGAGGAACGCACCCTTGCAAAAGTTGTAAATAAAGAGGCAGAACGCCTGGAAAAGGTTATAAGAGAATTTCTTCTATATGCTCAGCCTCCAAAACTGAAAAAGAAAAAGGAGCAGGTTAACGATATAATAGATGATATACTTCAGGATCTGCGAAGAAGAGCAGATTATATCTCACTTAATATTGAGACTGATCTTGCACCGGATATACCGGAGGCATATCTGGACGGCCACAAGATCACTCAGGTCTTATGGAACCTGATTCAAAACGCCAGGGATGCGATAAAGGACAAAGGAACCCTGCGTATCAGCACGCGATGTGAAATTACCCGCGGCAAAGATCCGCTGAAATATATCTTTATTGTCGTGGAAGACACTGGAGAGGGGTTTGACGAAACGCTAAGTCAGGATATATTCAAGCCATTCTTTACTACAAAGCGTGAAGGTCTGGGCATGGGACTGGCTCTTGTTCAACAGGCTGTGGAGGCCCATGAGGGAGACATTTATGTGGAAAGTATGCAGGGCAAAGGCTCCAGATTCTCAATACGTCTTCCTCTGGTTTCATGATAATAGAAGAAAGACATGATACAAATCCTACTCATTGACGATCAGGAATCCGTTCTTACAAGCCTGTCTATCCTTTTAAAACGGCATGGTTATCATGTTGAATGCGGAAGAAATTTATTTGATGCAAAGGAATTTTTTAACAGGAAATCCTTTGATCTGATTATTACTGATTTACGCATGGGCAATCCTCTTGAAGGCATGCAGGTATTGCAGTTTGCCCTGGAAAAAAGTCCGACCGTACCTGTAATCATCATGACCGGATATGCCACAATAGAAAACGCCGTAGAGGCAATAAAACTGGGGGCATATGATTATATTACAAAAGGTTTTACAAATAAGGAATTCATAGAAAAGGTTTCGTCTGCACTTAGCCTTAAAAAACCAGATTTAAGGCCGGAAATATCCGATATGGAAAGGCCGAAGGGATTCGATGATATCATAGGAAAAAGCC
>JAFGMQ010000247.1 GCA_016927455.1 Deltaproteobacteria bacterium | reverse complement strand
GCAGACAAATTCGGATTGGACAAGATTATTGATACTGTTGCCCGGATGTCACTTTCAAAAAAGGGCCAAAACATTTAAGAATAAATTAAGAGGATTAGAGAACAGTGGAGACTGTAGCCCCCTATAAAGAGATTATAGATGTTATAAAAGCGAGCGGTGGAGACGCCTTCAAGTTATGCTTTCAATGCGGATTATGCGATACAGTCTGCCCGTGGAACAGGGTTAGAGATTTCAGTATGCGCAAGCTTGTCCGGGAAGCTACCTTCGGACTGACTGATATCGAAAGTGAAGAGATGTGGCTTTGCACTACCTGCGGAAGGTGTCCTCAGAGATGCCCGAGGGATGTAAGGCAGATAGATTCCGGAGTTGCATTGCGAAGGATAGCCACGGAATATGGTGTTTTTCCTTCATCAGTCAAGTCTGTCCGTACAATAAGAGGTAGTCTTGTCGGCGAAGGGAACCCTTTAAGTGAAGATCGTAAAAAGAGGGCGGACTGGTCACAGGGTCTGTCTGTAAACACCTTTACTCAAGGGATGGAGTATTTATATTTTGCCGGGTGTTATCCCAGCTATGATCCGAGGTTAAAGAAGGTAGCCCAGGCCACAGCCAGGATTCTTCAAAAGGCGGGTGTGGATTTCGGAATACTGGGTGAAAAGGAGAGCTGCTGCGGAGAAAGCATCCGCAAGACGGGCGATGAGGAAGTATTTCAACTCCTGGCAAAGGACAACATCAAGACATTTATAGAAAATGGAGTGAAGAAGATCATCGTATCTTCGCCGCATTGCTATCATACCTTCAAGAATGAGTATCCTGAATTTATGGTGCATTTTGAGATAGTTCATATGTCACAGCTTTTATTCGAACTCATTAAAGAAGGAAGGCTTGAGATTAACAAGGAGTACGTAAAAAAAGTTACCTATCATGACCCATGTTATCTGGGTCGGCATAATGGTATTTTTGATGAGCCCCGGGAGGTCCTTAAGAGTGTGCCTGGTCTGGAGTTCTATGAACTGCCTGAGTCGCGCTTTGACAGCCTCTGCTGCGGAGCTGGAGGAGGCAGGGTCTGGATGGAGACCCAGAAGGGTGAGAGATTCAGCGATCTCAGGATAGAGCAGGCTGTTGATGTGGGGGCTGAAGAACTGGTTACCTGCTGCCCATACTGCATTACCATGTTTGAGGACAGCCGGCTGACCATGGGTGTCGACGAAAAGATAGAGATTAAGGACATAACTGAGATAATACAGGAAGTTATTTAAGTTTTGATAACCCAGCTGACCCGTATAACGGGCATCATAAAATCTGCTGAGGGGATAGAAAGTGGAAAAAGAACTTTTAGTGAAAGAACAGATTGAAGAGCTTTGTAAAGGCTTTGAGAAGAGTAATTTTGGAGACGTAATGGTTGTCGGCGGCGGGATCAGCGGCATACAGGCATCGCTGGATCTTGCCACGGCGGGTTACAAGGTTTACATGGTTGAGAAGGCGCCGAGCATAGGCGGCCACATGGCCCAGCTTGACAAGACCTTTCCAACCAATGACTGCTCCATGTGAATTCTCGCTCCAAAACTGGTCGAGGTCGGCCGGCATCCAAACATAGAGGTCCTGACATATACTGAAGTTGACAGTGTTGAAGGGGAAGCGGGAGATTTCAGTGTAAGTCTGATAAGGAAACCCAGATATATAAAAGAGGAATTATGCACGGGTTGTACCACCTGTGTGGAGTATTGCCCTGTTCAATATCCGGATGTATATAATCAGGAGATATCGGATAATAAGGCTGTGCATATATACTTTGCTCAGGCGATTCCTCTTATTGCATATATTGATGAAAGCTGTCTTTATCTCAAGGAAAAGAAGTGCCGCATTTGCGAAGCAGTATGTAAGAACGACGCCATTGATCTTACTCAGAAAGCAGAGAAAGTAGATATTAAGGTGGGTGCTATAATTCTGGCACCGGGTCTTGAGCCGTTTGATCCCAGTGTCAATCCTGAATACCGATACGGAGAGTTTGAGAACGTGGTTACCGGTATGGATTTTGAGAGGCTTTTGTGTGCCACCGGTCCATACCAGGGTGAAATATTGCGTGCCTCTGACAAGAAGCATCCCCATAAGGTAGCCTGGATTCAATGCGTTGGTTCCAGAAGGGTTACTCCGGGTGAAAACAGCTATTGTTCAATGGTATGCTGCACCTATACCCAGAAACAGGTGATTCTTACAAAGGATCATGATGCAGAGGCGGAGTGTACGGTATTCCATAATGATATTCGTTCATATGGAAAGGATTTTGAAAGGTACTTTGACAGGACTGAGCAGCTTCCTGGGATTCGTTTTATAAGAAGCTATGTATCTATTACGAAAGAAGACCCTGTTACCAAGAATGTCACGGTTAGGTATGCCACACCTGATGAAGGAGTGAAAGAGGAAGAGTTTGACATGGTGGTTTTATCAGTCGGACTTAATCCCCCTGATCATTTTGAGAATCTTTCGGAGAAATTCGGGGTTGAGCTTAACTCCCACGGATTCAGCAAGGCGATTCTTTCCAATCCCATGAAGACTAACAGGCCCGGCATATTTGTAAGCGGGGGTTTCCAGGGGCCTACTGATATTCCAGAGTCGGTTTTCAGCGCAAGCGGAGCCGGGTCCCAGTGTGGTGCACTCCTTGATTACAGACGTGGAAAGCTGTCCACGGAAAGGGTTTATCCAGAGGAAAGGGATGTCTCACAGGAGGAGCCGAAGATAGGGGTATTCGTATGTCACTGCGGCGCCAATATAGGAAGGATAGTGGATGTCCCGTCTGTGGTTGAATATGCCCTGACCCTGCCCAATGTTGTCTATTCTCAGGAACAGCTGTTTTCATGTGCCACAAATTCCGCCCAGGAGATATCTGATGTGACAAGGGAAAAGGGTCTTAACAGGGTGGTTGTTGCGGCCTGTTCTCCAAGGACCCTTGAACCGCTTTTCAGGGATACTGTGCGGGAGGCTGGGATTAATCAGTATTACTATGAAATGGCAAATATAAGGGAGCACAATTCCTGGGTCCACTCGAGAGAAAAGGAAGATGCCACGGAGAAGGCGAAGGATCTGATCCGTATGTCCGTGGCACGGGCATGCTGTCTGGAGCCGCTGCAGGAATTTGATCTGCCTGTTGATAAAAGGGCGCTGGTTGTTGGCGGAGGTGTAGCGGGCATGAACTGTGCTCTTTCCATAGCCGAACAGGGGCATGAGGTTCACCTTGTGGAAAAGGAAAAGGAACTTGGAGGGATAGCGAATAGACTTCATTATACCCTTGAAGGTATGGATGTTCAGGAATATCTTCGTGATCTTTTAGGCAAGGTATATGAGCATCCCCTGATACATGTTTATACTGATGCTGTGATTACAGAGGCTACCGGTTATATCGGGAATTTTGTAACCAGGGTTAAGTCTTCCAAAGGTCTATCGGAGATAAAACACGGGGCAGCCGTTATTGCTATTGGCGCTGATGAATATAAACCCACCGAATATCTCTATGGAGAAGACGAGAGAGTGATGACCCACCTTGAACTGGAGGAGAAGATCAGCCAGGATGATGAAAAGGTGGTTAACGCCCAGACACTGGTAATGATTCAGTGCGTAGGGTGCAGGAATGAGGACAGGAATTACTGCAGCAGGGTATGCTGTACCCATGCCGTGAAGAATGCCCTGAAACTGAAAGAGAAAAACCCTGAGATGGATATATATGTTCTGTTCAGGGATATGAGGACTTACGGGTTCAGTGAGGATTATTACCGTGAGGCGTCAGGTAAGGATGTGAAGTTCATCCGTTACGAGCCTGAAGATATGCCTCAGGTGGAACCTGGGAAATCTGAAGACGGCAGGTCTGTTTTGAAGGTTACGGCACCTGATTATATACTGGGCAATAAGCTTGAAATTGATGCCGATATAATTTCTCTGGCTGCCGCTGTTATTCCCTCTGCAGCAACCAAGGAAATAGCAGGATTGTTCAAGGTAACCCTGAGCCCGGACAGTTTTTTCAAGGAAGCGCATGTCAAACTGAGGCCTGTTGAATTTGGCACGGATGGCGTGTATCTCTGCGGAATGGCGCAATATCCAAAACACATAACGGAAACGATAAACCAGGCTTTTGGAGCTGCAGGGCGTGTATTGACGCTTCTCTCTCACGATACGGTCGTGGCGTCGGGTTCTGTTTGCGAGGTCAATGAGAGTAAGTGTATGGGATGTGGGGCTTGTGCATCAATATGCACGTATGGTGCCCTGGAACTTCGTGAAACAAAACAGGGAAAAAAGGCTGTAGTTAATCCTGTTCTCTGCAAGGGAGACGGTTTATGTAACTCCATGTGTCCAACAGGAGCTATATCACTGAAGCACTTTACGGATGAAGAGATAATGAGCGAGATTGATGTGATGGTTCCAGCGGAAGAAAGGATGCAGAAATTTAAGACGGCTGTTGGAGATGTATAGAGGTATATGAACGAAAACCGCCTGGATTACTAATGAAAGAGGTGATTAGGAATGAGCATTAGATTTAAACCAAGGATTCTGGGTTTTGTATGTCACTGGTGAGCATACGGAGCTGCTGACCTGGCTGGAGTTTCCAGACTGCAATATACGACTGAAATGAGGCTTATACGGGTCATGTGTTCAGGAAGGGTAGACCTGCCGCATGTATTCAGGGCCTTTTCAAACGGAGTTGATGGTGTATTTATAGGTGGATGTCATCTTGGTGAGTGTAATTATATCACGCATGGAAATTTTCATGCTCTTAACATGACGCTTTTGGCCAAGAGATTAATGGAAAGGATTGGTCTTAATCCGGGCAGGCTGAGGATTGAGTTTATGTCTGCGGGCGAGGGGATTGTCTTTGCAGATGTTACCAATGATTTTGTCAAAGAGATAAAAGAGTTAGGTCCGCTCGGTGAAATGGAGGGGATAAACGGGGATGAATTAAGGACAAGGCTTGACGGGATCACAAAGATGGTTCCTTATATCAAGATAATGAAAAATGAAAAACTCGGGACGCCTCTTCAGAATCTTGATGAAAAGGATACGCTTTTCACTGCAGAGGAAATAGACAGGCTTTTCAGTGAAATGATTTCCTACTATATCGATCCTGAGAAGTGCCAGGCCTGTATGACCTGCGCCAGGAGATGTCCTGTAGGTGCGATTATAAGTGCCAAAAACCAGATTCATATAATTGAACAGGATAAGTGCATAAGATGCGGAAGCTGCCTTGAAGCATGCCCAACCAAGTTCGGGGCTGTGACAAAACTTTCTCCTGGCGAATCTGTTCCGCCGCCGCCTCCTGAAGATCAGAGGGCTGTCGTCAGGAAAGGAAAAAAAGCAGACGATTCATGAATCAATAAACTTATACCCCCTAAATCAAAGGCCCCGCAGTAACTGCGGGGCCTTTGTGTATACTGCCCTTCTGAATTATCTACCATAATCGTTATAATTTGCTACTATAAAGCAATTTTACCTTAAAGCCTGCCGGATCGTTATAAATATTGGAGCAAAACCACATATCCAATCTGCCTTTTAATCTCTACGGGTATAATTCCCCGAAGCTTGCTGCGGGGTAGTTCATTAAACATGGAAAAAATATACTGGCCCCAGCCTTTGTATTGCTCTATAAAAGCTGTTACGGACTTGTAATCCTGGGAATTGGATACCTTATCACGGAGATTGTAATGAGAAGCATGAATATAGGGCTTAAAGAGGCTTTGAGTATGACCCTTGGGAAAATAAAGGCGTTGCCTTCAGAGGAGGTTGATCTGTTTGACAGCGTTGATTGCATAGCGGCATCGCATATCTATGCTCTGGTGAATTCTCCCGGCATGGATATCTCAAGTAAAGATGGTTATGCAGTCTTATCGAGTGAAGTTTCAGATGCAAACGGTGAAGCTCCCGTAAGATTAAGGGTTCTGGGTTCTATTGGTGCGGGATGCGAAAATGGTTTCTCTTTGGAACAAGGAACAGCCATAAGGGTTTTGACAGGAGCAGGTATTCCGGCCGGCGCTGATTCAGTTGTGCCGGATGAAGTTGTGACTTGTGAAGATAACTATGTTCTGATAAATGAGACTGCCGAAACAGGCAGAAATATCCTGCCCCGCGGCATGGATGTTATGCAGGGAGAATGTATCCTCCGGGCCGGTGAACAGATTACACCAGGAATGACAGGACTGCTTGCGGCGGCCGGGCACAGTATAGTCCCTGTTTTCAGAAATCCGGTTGTTGGTCTTATAGGGATCGGAGATGAAATTATCGAGCCAGGAAAATTGCTTGCAGAGAACAAGGTATATGCGAGTAATGTCGTGACCCTTAGAGGATGGTGTGAACGATACAAAATGAAGGTAATAAGCACGGTTGTTAAAGACGATTATGACTGTATCGTAAGGGCCATAAACAAAATTTCTGCCGAAACTGATGCATTGATAACAAGCGGAGGAGCCTGGACCGGTGAACGAGACCTGGTGGGAAAGGTCCTTGAAGGGCTTGACTGGAAAAAGGCATTTCATCGAATTAGGATAGTACCTGGAAAGGGTGTGGGTTTTGGTATGCTTGGTAAAAAGCCTGTTTTTATTTTGCCGGGCGGACCAACATCCAACCTTATGGGCTTCCTGCAGATCGCTTTACCGGGCCTTCAGGCGCTTTCCGGATATAAAAAACCGGGACTGCCAGGGATTTATGCAAAAATGGGTTCTGAACTCAGAGGGCGTGAGGCCGACTGGACAGAATTTATCCTTGGTCAGATTGAATCTGATGGCGGTTTTCCGACCTTTTTCCCGCTGAAAAAAAACAGCCGGTTAAAGTCAATAGCCAATGCTGCAGCAGTGGCAGCCATACCTGAAGGAGAGGACATAATCTGTTTGGATTCAATAAGGTATATCCAGTTGTTAAAGTAGATTAAACCTTTGTTCGCTTCTGGCGGATTGAAGAAATTCTGCAGCCATACAGATTTAAAGTCTTTTTAACAAGGGTCTGATTGCCTCAAAACGGTCAGCGGACATGACACTTAAGCTTCAATAGCAGGTTCTTATTTCTAACTTGTAAAAATAGATCCTTCACTGTAAGCTTTAAAAGGAAATAATAGTAAATTTTATCCTTTAACGGGGAAGGAGAAAATTGAGGCGGTATGATAGAAATTCAGAAATTGATGCCCGAGAAAAGGCTGGCCAAAAACAGCATGGGACCGAGCAGTATGTATCTTATAATGCCTGTGTGTGCAAAATTGTCGAGCATAATGATTCCCAGAAGAATTATCGGGCCATAGCGTCCGATTTTACGGTATTCCAGTGCAGCATTCGGAGGAAGTATATTTTCAAGAATATGTGATCCGTCAAGAGGGGGGAGGGGCAGGAGATTGAATAAGCCAAGGCCGAGGTTCATGAGCAGCAGATATATGAGGGTTATTCGATATACCTCCCACGGGAATGGGAAATAGCGGATTAATATCCCGGCAGCAAGTGCTGTCAGGATATTGGCCAGGGGCCCGCAAAAAGACATGAAGATTATGCCTTTTCTGATGTTTTTGAAATAGCTCGGGTTTACAGGCACGGGTTTGGCCCATCCGAAGTTAAACAGAAAGAGGCAGATAGCGCCGAAAGGATCAATATGCGGCAGGGGATTAAAGGAAAGCCTGCCCATTCTTTTTGCTGTAGGGTCTCCCAGCCACAACGCCGCTCTGCCGTGAGCGTATTCATGTATTGTGATAGAAAACAGCAGAACCGGGATCCTGATAATCCATTCACCAATATCGAAGTGCATAAGGGATACCTTTTGTGTGATTTGCAGGGACTTATTGTGTTTTTATTTATGTCTGTTGGCTTAATACAAAAAATTGAGATTTAAGGCAATACTAAAACAGGAAAATGCTTATTACACTAAATCAATGCTGAAGATATTCACTGTTTTTGTGATTTTAACAAAAAGGAGGTGGTCAATTTGGAGGCAAGAAATGCTGATTTTGCGGGATCCTGGTACCCGGGCAATAAATCAGGCTGCATGAAGGCCATAGAGGATTTTATTGACCCTGAATTATTGTGCCACAGCGGAACGAAAAGGCCGGTAGGAGGTATCGTACCCCATGCAGGCTGGATTTTTTCAGGCAAAATTGCCTGTAATGTCATCAAGTTCCTGAAAGATGAAGAGGAGCCTGTTACATGCATACTGTTTGGTCATCACATGCACCCGGGAAGCAGTAATGCAATAATGAGCAGAGGGAGATGGAATACTCCACTTGGGGAACTGGAAATTGATGAGGAAGTCGCAGAAAAGTTGACATCAGAATACCCATTTACAATTGAAACACCTTTAAATTACGAACAGGATAATACTATTGAACTGCAGTTGCCCTTTATCAAGTATTTTTTGCCTGAATGCAGGATTGTTCCGATGGGACTGCCTCCAAAAACAGCTTCTCTTGAAATTGCCAGACGTGCAGTTGAAATATCTGAAGGCATGGGGAAAAAAACAATTGTCCTGGGCTCTACGGATCTCACTCATTATGGATATAATTACGGCTTTTATCCAAAAGGGGTCGGCATAGAGGCCGTTGAATGGGTAAAAAATGTAAATGACAGGCGAGCGGTTGATTTGATGGAGAATATGGAAAGTACAAGGCTTATTTCAGACGCTCTTGAAAACTCCAATGCCTGCTGTTCAGGTGCGGCAGCATCTGCTGTTGAAGGTGCAAAGGCATTGGGGGCGGGAACAGGACAAATAATTGCCTATGGAACGAGTTACGATGTGAGGCCGGACAGCAGTTTTGTCGGATACGTTGGTGTAGTCTTTTATTGAATTGCTGCATGGCTTCAGTGATTAATAATTAATATTGAGTCAGCCTGATGGAACGGGGTTTTTCAGATCTCAGAACAGGGAGATCGAAATGACAGGGCATTGAGGCTTTTTGCAGGAGTACAGTAATCTTGTTTTAATAAAGAAAGTCCATGAGGAAAAAATTCTTTGGTTTGCTTTTTTAACAGAGGCTTGTTATATTGCAAAGATATTATGGCTTTCAGGATGCTTGTTTTTACTCTATCAATGGTGAAAATATAATTTCCGACTTTTTAGAGGATTTGGTATAATCAATAAACGGGGCTAACTATTCAACCTTCAGGAAAACAAGAGATGATGGCATGGGCAGAGATAAAATCAAGATTGATATTCTAATACATGATCTCAAAGTACCTCTTGCAGTTATTGAGGCGGGAGTATCTTCCCTTATAAAAAGACCGGAAAAATACGGCTCACTTACGGAAAAACAGAAGACCGTATTGCAGAGGGTGCTCAGAAATACAAAGACAACACAGGCTCTGGTAAATGATGTACTGGAACTTGGAAAATCAGCTCAAGGCATATTGAACCTGACAAGCTGCAGGCTTTCAAGCTTGATAGCACAGACGTTTGTTGAAATCTTTGATCTGACTGAATCTGATACGTCGGATAACGTGAGAAACTGTCCCAATCTGGCTCTTCTGAAAGAGTTATTGAAGTCCCAGGGTATTTTGCTTTCAGTGGATGAGACCTTGTGGTATGAGGAAATATTTCTTGACGAGCCCAAGATAAAGCAGATTCTCAGGAACCTTTTGAGCAATGGTTTGAAGTATCGAAAGGCCCTGCTTGAATTGGCGATTGAAAAGGAATGTGGATATTTTGTTATTTCTGTAAAGGACGATGGTGAAGGAATTCCGCCGCTGTATCATAAGAAGATTTTTGAATGCTATTTTCAGATGGATGCTAATGAGATCTGCAGTGTCAGGGGACACGGCCTGGGCCTTGCAGGCGTAATGGTGCTTGTTGAGGATATGGAAGGAAAACTGACCCTTGAAAGCGAGCAGGGAAAAGGCGCAAGATTCATTGTGAAGCTGCCGCTTCGTAACAGATAATGTATTCTATCTCCTTTTCTGGACGCCATAGGCATGATCAAATTCTTCCCAGAATTTTTTATGCTTTTCCCGCCAGCCAGGGCCGAATTGCTTGTCAAAAAAAGGTTTAAGCCTGGAAAACCACAACGTCTGCTTTTTAATTCCTTTTTCCCTTGCAATTAAAATATCAGACAGGAATACGGTGATTTCAGGGATCTTATACTTCGGGACATAATACTGTGCGCCGGATTTAATGGACTTTACCAGGTCATCAGGGCTCAAGGCATACGCTGTCAGAATCAGGGAGGGGACACCTTTCATATTTGCCAGAGACAGCAGGTCGTAACCTCTTACCCCCATAATATCAAGAATGGCAACGTCATAAGAATTATTATTCAAACAATGGGCTCCGGTCTTAAAATCCTGGGCTGTTTCGACAATACACATATCCAGCATTTCTTCAAGTGTTTCTAAAATATCCGGCTCATCGTCAACTATTAAAATCCTTTTCCCTTTTAAAATATCCTCCATCTATAAGCCCTCCGATGGCATTTGTTAAGAAGGCGCTACCAGCTTATAACTATAATTTTGTCACAGGGAAAATCTGTATTCCCGGAAGTCTGCTGTAATGGAATTATAATTTTAGGGGATATTAGCCCAATGGGTATTTTCCGTCAATATTTTTCTAAAACTAGCGCTTAAATGAGTAATTATGAATGCACTGCTGTAAAAGAGGGTATAAAAGAGAAGCAATTGCGAACAGGGTGGTGTCTGAATGCCTGAATTTGATTGACATCATTAAACACATTCTTTAACGTTGCAAAAAAATATGGAAGAAAGATTATATGGTGACAACAGAGAAGATAATGAAGAATCTGATCGATCAGGTTGCAGACATAATAACCACATCAAAATTAACAATAGCATTGACCGGAGCGGGCATTTCTGCAGAATCCGGAATTCCTGACTTCAGGAGCGCTGAGGGACTGTGGTCAAAATTCGATCCGAATGAATATGCTTCCATTGCTTCTTTCATGTCTGATCCTGAAAAGGTATGGCTAATGCTGAGGGAGATGGACGATCTCGTCAGCTCAGCCAGACCAAATAAAGCTCATCTGGGTATGAGTGAGCTTGAGAAGTTGGGATATCTTCACTGCATTATTACACAGAATATTGATAATCTGCACCAAAGCGGCGGATCAAAGAATGTTATAGAATATCACGGCAATTCGAGTACCCTATCCTGTATGTGGTGTGGCAGACGATTCAGGTCTGATGAGAAGAGAAATGAATATCCTCCCAGGTGCGAATGCGGCAGAATACTCAAGCCTGACGTGGTGTTTTTTGGTGAGGCAATTCCTGAAAAAGCCTTGAATAAATCATTTATGCTTGCTTCGAGTGCTCAGGCCCTGATTCTCATCGGTACCTCTGCCGTGGTTTCTCCTGCAAATACGATCCCGGGCATTACCAAGCGGAATGGTGGCAAGATTATTGAAATTAACAAAGAAAAGACTCATCTTACAGATAGTATTACCGATGTTTTCCTGCAGGGGTCTGCTGGAAATATTGTCTCTGAAATTGTAGAAGCTGTAAAAAATATTAAAAGACAGTAAAGATGCTGAAGAAATATAATTAGACTTTTTCTAAGTTATTTAAATGGTAGTTAAATAATTATGCAGCAGGTGAAAGGACTTGGCCTTAAATATTGACAGAGAGGCCCTGGAAAAGGCATGTAAGCAGATAATAGAAACTATCCTGTTTTGCCTTCCAAATGCCTTTAAGGGTACCGTCTACCTCATAGGCAGGCCGCCTGAAATGATTGCACAGAGAGTGACCTCAGGGATATTTGATTCTGAAAGAAAGAATATTTTCTGGGGTCTTCCGGAGAAATCCGAATACAATCCTCCCGGAAAACCCTGGAGTGCCTACAGGGATGAGCCGGGTCGCCCCCTTGAGGCTATGGCCTGGTGCGTGGAAAGGCAGACAAGCTGGACTGCCGAGGATCCCAGGAATGACATTCGCAGCCTGCGCCTTCAAATGGAAAGTGATTTTGAACATTTTCATCATATGGAGCCGGTTCTGATACGCAAAAGGGATCTTTTCCCCGGCGGTGAATCAAATCTTGAAAGCGCCAGAAACTGCAATGGGGAGATCGTTTGGAAAGGCAGTGAGTTTATGGTCGTGGCTGTAATCAAGATACATTTTCAGCCTCATACTATCAAAATTAACAGCCCTGAAACAAGCGTAATAAAGAGATTGTCCATGGCACTTGGGACCGAACTTCTTTCATATCAGCTGAAAGAGCAATCCCTCGAAGCTATTCGGCAGCTTGCTGAAAATAAATTGAATTCCTACAATATACTGTCTGATTCTTTACGCAATGCCATTACCAAGTCGGGACTGATTTTTTATCTTATAAAACTGGAAATGGGTTTTTTAAGAGAACAGTGGGAGGGAATCCTTCTGCATTCGGATCAGAGGGGAATGAAGCAGGAGGCTATCAACAGGCTTAATGCAGCCCTCAAGAATATCATCTCCATATCCGATGCGCTGGGCAGTGATATGGTTGATATCCATGACCGGTTTCTTGGTCTTTCTCTGCCCCCTGAGAGAGGGGAAAGATGGATATGTATGCAGATTGAGGGCAGATGGAATGAACTGGTCCGGGATATGGAACTGGAAGGCACTCAGGTTAAGGAAATCCAGACGGCAATCCATCAATTGAAGAAATCGCTTTACCTCGGAAAGGATCCGGAAATTCTTGCAAGCTATGAAGAGATGCCGGAATCTCTGAAAAGAGATTGGATTGATCTTATTTACGGTGATACTGACAGTATTGATTTTGATCATATTAACAGGCTGATTGAGATACTTGAAAACCCGTTGCTCCATCTGCCGTATCAGGAAAAATCGAAAAGGAGTCTCAAGAACCTCAAGGCCCTTGCTGAAACAATGAATGAACTTGAAAAGAATACAAATGTAGTTCTCAGGCAAGTGCTCAACGGTTCAAATGATGAAGTGAATTCCGGGATCTTGAAGCGAAATGGTACATAATTGTTTGCATTTGGACAGTAATCTGATAATATCTCAAAGATAAAACTCCGAATATTTGAAGCAGTAATTATCCGCGCCTGTAGCTCAGCTGGATAGAGCAGCGGACTTCTAATCCGCAGGCCGGGGGTCCGAGTCCTCCCAGGCGCGCCAGTAATAGCAAGGGTTTCAGCGTTTTGCTGAAACCCTTTTTCATTTCCGTGCTACCCTATAGCTACCCTTTTATATTTTTTTGGCATCAGAAATAAGGAAAGCGGGCTGTTTCGTAACCGCTTACAATTAAGGTATAAGGTCAACGGAATAAAAATCAGTCAGGTTTTGCATTTTGCCACCCTGGGCGAGATTTTGGAAAGTGGAAATACCCCCTGAAACGAAACCTCTTGTGAACCATGCTCTATCGATCGCAGATTAAGCTTCTTCCTTATTCAATTCATCAAGCCTTGAGAGAATCTCGCCGTTTTCGGCGATATCCTTCATTGAATTGCCATAGTGTTTGTAACGTATCATGCCGCTCTTATCGATGATCAGCTGTGCCGGCATGCGTCCCAGCTTGAATATCTTGACCTGCTGCCCGTACAGTTTCGATACGCTGTGTTCGGGGTCGGCCAGACCGGTGAATGGCATCTTATGTTCGTGCCACCAGTCGGCAAATACTTTCTGGTTCTCCGGGCCGATGACGATAACTTCGGTGCCCCTTTTAACAAATTCCTGGTACTCCTGGCGCAACTGCGCCATATGCTTTCGGCAATATGGTCAGACAAACCCGCGGTTGAAGATGAGGACGACATGCCTGCTTCCCTTGTGGCTGGAAAGGTTCACCATGCGGCCTTCGCTGTCGGCAAGTTCAAAGTCGGGGGCCGGTTTGGACTCGACTGTTTCGATGTCGCTCATGCCTTAACCTCCTTTGTTTTCAGGCAATCAGGACATTCATCATACGCTGTGTCAAAAGAAAAGGCTACCCCCAAGTCCTCGGTATAATGCACTCTGCCTCCCTTGCTCCTGTCCGGTACGCTATTCCCTTGACCCCGCCGGGGG
>JAFGMQ010000042.1 GCA_016927455.1 Deltaproteobacteria bacterium | reverse complement strand
TTCATGGACTTTGAAGGGGCCATAATGGCAATGATAGATGAAGACCAGAAGGAGGCTGTTAAAGAGCTTTTTGATAAGCTTTCCGATCTTTATATAAGGATCTTTGACAAGTACCTCACCCACTATGAACATATTGACGGATTCTATATTCATGATGACTGGGGCTCACAAAAGGAAACCTTTTTTTCACCGGCCACGGCAGAGGAAGTGATTGTGCCTGCCATGAGAAAGGTCACAGATTTTATTCATTCAAAGGGGAAATTTGCAGAACTGCACAGCTGCGGCCAGTTGCTCAAACAGGTCCCCAACATGATAGCCGCGGGCTGGGATGCCTGGGGTGGCCAGGAAATGAACGATACCCAGAAGATTTATGAAATGTATGGTGATAAAATACTGATAGGTGTTATCCCTGACATGTTTGATACAGAGACAACACCGGAAGAGGAACAGAGGGCAAGGGCAAGGGAATACGCTGACAGATTCTGCAGGCCGGATAAACCATCCTACTTCAACTTTATGGGTTCAAAATTAATGACACCAGCCTTCAGGGAAGAGCTTTATAGGCAGTCACGAATAAACTACAGTGGTTAACTACCGGAGGACACCTTCATGGCTGACAAGGGCAAAGACAAAATTATCACCACCCCCTCATCCATCTATGAAAACAGTAATATCAGGGATGATATATACCGGCACATACAGTCAACTCTTGGCAATGACCCGGTAAGACCGGATAACTACTCCTGTTTCATGGGGTTGAGCTACAGTGTCCGTGACAGGTTGATTGAACGGTGGATAAATACCCAGCGTTCGTTTTACGATACATTTGCAAAGAGGGTATATTATCTTTCCATGGAATTTCTACCAGGCCGTTTCCTGATGAACTACCTGACAAACCTGAAGATGGAAGATAAGGCCTCTGACGCAGTAAGGGAAATGGGGTTTAACCTTGAAGAGCTTGAAGAGGAAGAATGGGATGCAGGACTTGGTAACGGCGGTCTGGGCAGGCTGGCGTCGTGTTATATGGATTCCGTGGCCACATTGAAGATACCCTGCTATGGGTATGGCATACGTTATGATTACGGGATTTTTCATCAGACACTTGTTAACGGGTATCAGCGCGAACAGTGCGACAACTGGTCCCGCCGTGCCAGCGCCTGTGAGGTCAGACGGCAGAATAATCTGGAAAAGATCAGGTTCTATGGCCGTTCTGAATCATATGAAGACGACAAGGGGCACAGGCGTATCAGGTGGGTTGATGGTGATATTGTAATGGCCATGGCCTGTGACATACTCATCCCCGGATATAACAACGATTTTGTCACCAACATGCGTCTCTGGTCAGCCCTGTCCAGCAGGGAGTTCAACCTGGAAAATTTTAATCAGGGGGATTATATCGGCGCTGTGGAGGCAAAGGTAAACAGCGAAAATATATCAAAGGTGCTTTATCCCAGTGACGAGGCGGAGAAGGGCAGGGAATTAAGACTCAAACAGCAGTACTTCTTTGTTGCCGCGACTCTCAAGGATATTATCAGGAGATACAAAAAGCAGAACCAGACATTTGAAAATTTCCCCGACTATGTCGCCATCCAGCTGAATGATACGCACCCCTCCATTGCTATCCCTGAACTCATGCGCCTTCTTGTGGATGAGGAATTCCTGGAATGGGATGAGGCATGGTCTGTCTGCGTAAGAACCTTTGCCTATACAAATCATACCGTACTCCCAGAGGCCCTTGAGACGTGGCCTGTAGACCTCATTGGAAAAGTCCTTCCGCGTCATCTCCAGATAATATATGAGATAAATTACAGGTTCCTCGATCAGGTAAAGACACGGTTTGCCGGCGACAATGAAATGCTCTCCCGTGTGTCCCTTATCAACGAAAAAGGTGTCAAGGCAGTGCGCATGGCCTATCTTGCCATTGTTGGCAGCCACTCGGTAAACGGGGTAGCGGCGCTTCATTCGGAGATCCTTAAGAAGGGTCTGTTCAGTGATTTTGAACGTATTTTTCCCGGCAGGATAAAAAATATAACTAATGGGATTACTCCACGCAGGTGGTTGTATCAGGCAAATCCTCTGCTTTCGCGGCTCATCACATCAGCTATAGGAGACGAGTGGATCCGTGACCTGTCCCGGCTCAAAAGACTTGTCCCTTTTGCGGATGATGCAAATTTCAGGGATTCATGGAGAAAAACAAAACTCGAAAACAAGAAAAGGCTTGCGCGGTATATTTTGCGAAAGATAAGGATCGGGGTTAATCCGGACACCTTGTTTGACGTCCATGTAAAAAGAATGCATGAATATAAAAGGCAGCTTCTAAACCTGCTGCATGTTATTACCCTTTACAACAGGATCAAGGCGGACCATTCGGCAGGGCATACCCCGCGCACTGTCCTGTTTGCAGGAAAAGCCGCACCGGCATATTTTCAGGCAAAACTGATTATTAAACTTATCAATTCCGTAGCTGATGTTGTAAATAATGATCCTGATGTCATGGGTCTGCTCAAGGTGCTTTTTCTTCCCAACTACTGCATCTCCCAGGCTGAAAAGATAATACCAGCGGCAGACCTGTCAGAACAGATTTCAACCGCCGGGATGGAGGCCTCAGGCACCGGAAATATGAAGCTGGCTTTGAACGGCGCCCTGACAATAGGCACGCTTGATGGGGCTAACGTAGAAATTATGGAGGAAGTTGGAAGAGACAACATCTTTATTTTCGGACTCAAGGCCAGCGAGGTAGAGTCTTTGAGGGCAGGCGGCTACAATCCCCGTAACTATTATGATAATGACCTTGAATTGGAACGCGCCATTGACATGATTGACTCAGGTTTCTTCTCTCCTAAAGAACCAGGGCTTTTTAAACCCATAACCGAATCTCTCCTTGAGAGGGGTGATTATTATATGCTGCTGGCCGATTACCGCGATTACATAAGGGCGCAGGAGGAGGTTTCAAAGGCCTTTCAGAACAGGGATGAATGGACAAGAAAATCCATCCTGAACACTGCAAACATGGGTAAATTTTCAAGTGACAGGGCTGTTCTTGAATACACGCGGGATATCTGGGGCATTAAAACATTCGAAGAGTAGTTTTTTTATTATTCTATTACAGGTTAGACAAGCGGAGGGCCTATGGCGGAAAAAGCGGAGAGTGGCAGAGATTCTTTTTCTCTGTCAATAGCAAGGCAGCCTGTATTCAACAGGAAAAAGGATCTATGGGGTTATGAACTTGTCTGTGTAAGCAATACCGGGGATATTGGGAAGGTTTTCCCAATGGAAGATAATGT
>JAFGMQ010000246.1 GCA_016927455.1 Deltaproteobacteria bacterium | reverse complement strand
TAAGATTCATGAGAAGGAAGAAATGAAAAGAGTGTCTTTTCACGATTACCCAAAAGAGCCGATTGTAATAGACAATTTATCTGTAAAGTTTATGAAACAGTCAAGGTTTGTGCCCCTGTCAATGGATAAGGATACGCTAAAGATTGCCATGGCAGATCCTGATGATTTTTGCACCATTGATGCATTGAAGCTTGCATATGGACTGAATGTTGAGGTCCGGGAAGGCAGGGAGGAAGATATCGCCCAGGCAATCGAAAAGCTATACGGTTCAGGAACCCAGTCTTTAGAGACGATAATTGAAGAGGCCGGGAGAGATATATATAATATAACACCAGGAAGAGAAGAGGATGCTGATCATCTTAGAGATCTTGCATCAGAGGCGCCGATTATCAGGCTGGTAAACAGGCTCATCTATAATGCGGTAGAGGTTAGGGCCAGCGATATCCATTTTGAACCTTTTGAAGACAGTTTTAAGGTAAGATATCGAATAGATGGTGTCCTTCATGAGGTTGAATCTCCTCCTGACCGGCTTCAGGCTGCCGTAATATCAAGGGTCAAGATTATGGCAAAGCTTGACATTGCTGAAAGGCGGCTGCCTCAGGATGGAAGGATAAAACTGAAAATTGCGGATAAGGAAATAGATTTTCGGGTCTCAACCCTTCCAACACTATTCGGTGAAAGCCTCGTGATGAGGATACTGGACAGGGATACGCTGATCCTTGATCTGGAAAAACTGGGTTTTCCCAAAGATGTTCTTTTAAACTATATCGATCTTGTTTCGCAGCCTTATGGAATGATTCTGGTTACCGGGCCGACGGGCAGCGGAAAGACATCCACCCTGTACACCACCCTTGCAAAAATCAATTCCCCTGAAAACAAGATAATTACCCTTGAGGAGCCGGTTGAATATCAGTTGAGAGGTGTCAACCAGATTCAGGTAAATCCGAAGATCGGCATGAGTTTTGCTAATGGTCTTCGTTCCATAGTCAGGCAGGACCCGGATATTATCCTTGTTGGGGAAATCAGGGACAGGGAAACGGCGGAAATTGCAATTCAATCCGCTCTTACGGGACACCTGCTTTTCAGCACTCTGCATACAAATGACGCACCCGGCGCAATTACACGACTGCTCGATATGGGCGTGGAGAGTTTTCTTCTCAGTTCAACACTTCTGGGAGTGTTGGCTCAAAGATTGGTAAGAGTAATCTGCCCTAATTGTAAGGAGGCTGTAAAACCTGAGGAAAAACTGATTAAATCCATGGACATCAGCCCCGATGAGGCAGAGCGGATTGAATTCTTCACAGGAAAAGGATGTGAGGAATGCAGATATACAGGATTCATGGGAAGAACAGCGATTTTTGAATACCTCCCTGTAGATGGCGACATAAGGAAAAAAATTACGGAAAAATCAAGCACTGAAGTAATAAGAAATCAGGCGATCAGTAAAGGAATGCTGACCTTAAGGCAGGATGGCTGGAGAAAGGTTAAGGACGGGGTCACAACTATTTCAGAAGTTCTGAGGGTAACTCTCGAGAGATAACAATGTCAGAATACTCATACAAGGCCACAGATCAGTCAGGGAAAATCGTAAAGGGGGTCATTGAGGCCTTTGAAGAAAAGGATGCTGTAACAAGACTTCAGAATATGGGATATATCCCTATAAGAATAGCACTGGCCGGTAGAGAAGGAGGCAGGTTTGACTTTATTCTGTCAATGGATATCCTTTCCGTGATTAAAGGGGTTTCTGCCAAAGATGTCGTTATTTTTACGCAGGATCTTTCAGTTTTATTAGAGGCAGGTCTTCCTGTGGACAGGGCTCTGCATATATTAATTGATGTTGCGGAGAAACCAAAATTCAAAGAAATACTTAAGCATATACTGAAAACCGTTCAAGGCGGCAGTTATTTGTCAGATGCATTGGCAAAGTACCCCAAAGTATTTTCAACGTTTTACATAAACATGGTCAAGGCCGGAGAAGCCGGTGGCATTCTTGAGGATGTTCTTAAAAGACTGAGCCTGTTTCTGGAGAGTTCTCAGGATCTTAAAGACTACATAAAATCGGCTATGGTGTATCCTGTTTTTCTCGTGATGGTTGGTGGCGTTTCAATAATTATCCTTTTGACTTTTGTACTTCCAAAGTTTTCCATTATTTTTTCCGATATGGGCCAGGCAATACCTTCTTCCACACGTTTCCTGCTATGGTTCAGCGACGTGTTAAGAATTTACTGGTGGCTTATACTGGGTGGATTAGCCGCGGTATTCTATTTTTTGAAAAGGTATGTAAACACGCCTGCCGGGCGCTTGAAGATGGACTATTACAGACTGCATTCTCCGGTTATCGGGGAATTAACCGAAAAAATTGAGGTGGCGCGTTTCGCCAGAACACTCGGGACACTTACAAGAAGCGGCGTTCCCATCCTGCGGGCCCTTAACCTTGTGAAAGATATTATAACCAATCAGGTGATAGCGAATACCATGGGGGACATTTCTGAAAGGGTAAAGGAGGGAGAAAGGCTTTCCAGACCCCTGAGTGATGTAAGGGTATTCCCTCCTCTGGCTATTCAGATGATAACAGTGGGCGAAGAGACAGGAAGACTTGATGAAATGCTGATAAGAGTGGCTGAAAATTACGAGACGATTGTAAAAAATATGGTTAAACGGCTGATAAGTTTTCTGGAGCCTGCCATGATACTCTTTATGGGTATTATGGTGGGATTTATAGTCATATCGATGTTGATGGCCATTTTCAGCATGAATGAAATGCCTTTTTAGAGGGAGTTGTTATGGAAAGATCAGAAAGAAGGGATAGGGGTTTTACATTAATTGAAGTTCTCATTGTCATGGTGATCCTGGGTCTCCTGGCAGCCCTGGTTGGGCCACGGATGTTTGGAAAAGTGGGAAAATCAAAGCAGAATGCGGCCAAGGCACAAATCTCCCTTTTTGGAACAGCACTGGATACATACAGGCTTGATGTGGGCAGGTATCCGAAGACTGAGCAGGGACTTCAAGCACTAAGGGTCAAACCCGACGGAGAAGAAAAATGGGATGGCCCTTATGTGTCAAAGGAGATTCCTCTGGATCCCTGGGGAAATCCCTATATATATGAATCGCCGAGTGAGCACGGCGATTATGCCATAACTTCTCTGGGGGCTGACGGCAGTGCAGG
>JAFGMQ010000245.1 GCA_016927455.1 Deltaproteobacteria bacterium | reverse complement strand
TATTTTATGAAAAGTCCTCTTAGGACAATTTTAATTTTTCTTCGCCTTAAGGCGAGGGGTTTCCACCATCCCCGAAAGGGACACTAATGGGGGAAAATCATCTTTCCGCAAAGATCCAGATCATAGCCGGGCAAATCTTTTGTCAGTTCTCTAAAGGCCGGTTCATGAAGAAGTCCGAGAAAAAGCTGGACCCCTTTTTCAAAAAATCTTTCCTTAAGAATAAGCAGGTCAAAACGTTCCCATCGAACAGGGATGAAGTCAAGGTCAAGCAGGCCTGCAACAGCCTTTATTCCCGGGCCGGCATCAGCCCTCCCTGAAACAATTTCCATTCCAATATCCATATGCTGATTAAACTCACGATCGTAACCTGATATCCGTTCGGCATCAATACCTGCCTTATGGAGTTCCGCATCAAAAAGCAGACGGGTGCCAGTGCCTAAAGGGCGATTGACAATCCTGATTTCGGGGTTTCCAAGGTCTGAAATAGATTCAATTTTTTTTGGATTTCCTTTGGCAGTTATTATTCCCTGTTCCCGCTGGCAGAAGTTTACAACTCCAGGGATCTGCTCCAGTTCTTCTCTTGCAACGCCGAAATTATATTCCTTTTCATCCCCCTGCATAATATGGCTGACTGCGATATGGCATAGATTGCGCCTGAGAGCACGAATCCCCCCAAAACTGCCCAGATTCCCGAATACTGAAATGTGTTCAGTATAAAGCCTGTTATAAAGATATATAGCCCTGTCAAGAAGTATGTCATTGCTTCCGCCAATTATAAGAAGGCCGTGATAGGGAGGCAGAGAGTGACCGCTCTTCGGATAATTTATTGTCTGGTTTTCTACCCACTGCTCTACCAGATAGTGCGGAAAAAGCCACTTGCCCGTAATCTTTGTGGCTGGAAGGCCTTTCTCCGCTATAAGGGTATACACCATCTTTTCATTGATATTCAGAAATTGAGCCACTTCTCTTGTGCTCAGCAATGCCTTTCTTTCCATGTAATCGCCCCCCATTTCATGTTATTCCCGGAAAAATAATCCCAAAACCATAATGCAATAAACATAATAGTAGAATAATGTCAGATATACTATAAATTTTATAATAGATAACCAATTAACAATGGTGGAGAGGGAATATGAAGCTGGCATTAAAAGCCGCCTGATCTTTTTTTCTCCTTTTCTCTGCTTTAAATGCAGCTGCGTTTATCGGCGCTGTTTGGAGCTCGCATTCCTTAGCCATAGCCGCTGTCCTGCAGGAAAACGGCATCCCTATGATAACTCCTTTGTCAACAAATCCTGAAGTTACAAAAGCTGGTGACTATGTTTTCCGGGTTTGTTTTACTGATGATTTCCAGGGCAAGATAATGACTGCCTTTGCTCATGATGATTCAGTTGCTGCCGCAGCGGTTATTCTTACAAATATAACCAGTTATTACAGTATGGAATTAGCCAGATATTTCGAGAAAACAGCCAGAGAAAAAGGCATAAAAATTCTCTGGGAGGGCAAATACAAAGAAAAAGTCACAGATTTTTCAGAGATAGTGATGCCCTGATATCTCAGGTCTCAGCCGAGGTGGCAATCGCCGCCGGCAGATAAAACCGCCCCGTATAGTCTTTTACCATCCGGTCGGCATTAAAGCGCCAACCCAGACTCTGCATGGCATGTTTCATCCTGCCGACCCATTTATGGGAAATTCCTCCTGTGTTTCTTTCGTAGTATAAGGGGATCACAATCTTTTCAAGGGTTTCATACAGGTGTTCCGCATCCCTCCGGTACTGTTCTTCCGGGTCATTGTGCATGGCGCCGTGACCTATTGCAAAACCGTTTCTCCCGTCGAAGGCCTCATTCCACCATCCGTCAAGCACGGAAAGATTAAGCACCCCGTTCAAAACAACCTTCTGGCCGCTGGTGCCGCACGCTTCAAGGGGCCTCCGTGGCGTGTTCAGCCACACATCAACTCCCTGCACGAGGTGGCGTGCAACATTATAGTCATAGTTTTCCACAAATACGACCCTTCTTATATGTCTGCGTTCATAGCTGTACTGCGCAATCCTCTGAAGTAAACGCTTACCCTCATCATCACGGGGGTGGGCCTTGCCCGCAAAAATGATCTGTATTGGCCTTTGTGGATCCGAAATCAGACTTTCAAAGCGCTCCGGCTGAGACAGGATCAGATCTCCTCTTTTATAGGCGGCAAGCCTCCGGGCACAGCCGATGGTAAGCACATCCGGATCAAGAATGTTATCAATCTGTCTGATAGTGTCGGTATGGCCCAGACGTTCGGACTGGAGCTGCAGACGGCGTCGGACAAACTGGATTAGACGCATCTTAAGGCTCTGGTGTGTTTCCCATAACTCCTCATCATCAATCTCTGCTATCCTGCCCCACACATCAGGGTGTACCATGCGCGTGGCCCAGTCCTGGCCGAGGCGGGTCTCGTAAAGCTGATTCATCTGAGGCGCCAGCCATGAAAGCACATGCACTCCGTTTGTAATATGGCCTATAGGGACTTCCGACTCCCGCCGCCCGGGCCAGAGATCACGCCACATGTGACGGCTTACAGTCCCATGTATTGCAGAAACCCCGTTTGTTCTCTGTGAGCTTTTCAACGCAAGTACCGTCATGCAGAAAGGCTCTGAATTATCATTTGGGCTGATGCGTCCCAGTGCCATGAAATCATCATGTGACAGGCCCAGTTTTTCCCTGAAAATGCCCAGATGCTCCTCCATAAGATCAGGTGAAAAGCGGTCGTGACCTGCAGCCACAGGTGTATGTGTTGTGAAGACTGAATATAGCGACACGCGCCGGTGGGCACGATGAAACGGTATCTGGTCGTAATCCATTATTCGTCTGATCTCCTCGAGGATAGCAAAGGCGCTGTGACCTTCGTTCAGATGCAGCACACCGGGATGAATTTTCAGGGCCTGCAGAATACGTGCACCGCCTATACCCAGGACCAGTTCCTGCCTTATGCGCAGTCTGTTATCCCCGCCATAGAGCCTCGAAGTCAACTGACGGTCTTCCTCTGAATTTTCCTCTATGTTTGAATCCAGCAGAAAAAGAGGGACACGCCCCACCTGAAGCTGCCATACCCGCGCATGCAGAAAGCCGGTCCTGGTTTCAACATTAACAACAAGAGGCTTGCCCTCTGTATCCTTTAAAGCGACCAGCGGCGACTGTTCAATTTCGAGACCAACATATGACTCCTCCTGCCAGCCATCCTTATTCAGGTACTGGTTGAAATAACCCTGCTCATACAGGAGGCCTATCCCTATTAGAGGTATACCCAGATCAGACGCGCTTTTGAGATGATCCCCTGAAAGGACTCCCAGGCCACCAGAGTAAATAGGCAGGGATTCATGAATTCCAAACTCGGCAGAAAAATAAACTACAGGCCTGTGGTTCAGATTACCGCCGTGTATGAAACCCCATGTATTATTTGCCGTCATATATTCATTCAGGCGCCTGAATGCGTAGTTTATCCGGCTGTGGAGAACAAGCTCCGAGGCTCGTTTTTCCACTTCATCCGGCGAAACCTGATTCAAAAATGCTACAGGGTTATGATCAACCTGCCGCCACAGATAGGGATCCAGGTCTGTAAAGAGCCTGATAACCTCCGGATGCCATGTCCACCATAAGTTCTGAGCCAGCGCACGAAGGCGCTCATGAAGACGAATATCCTTATCAGCCATGCTTTTTCTCCTCATTTAATTCCTGATCATCTTTTCCATACAGCTTTTTTCCGCTCTCTTATTTGAAACCGCCTTATCAGGCAGCCCCCATATATTCCATGATCCTGTCATGTATAACCGGTCTGAACAACTTTATCTTTTCATTGGTCCGGGTTGGGTGGACACGGTTGGTTAAAAAAATTATTATAACATCTTTCTCAAGGTCTATCCATATTGAAGTGCCTGTAAAACCAAGGTGCCCTAAACTGCTTCTGGAAAAATATTTTCCAGAACTTGAATTCTCCGCTGACGGGGTATCCCAGCCGAGTGCCCAGGTACTGCCTTCGGCAATTTCCTGCCTTTCGAAAAAAGCTGCCACCGTCTCAGGCCTGAAAAAATTACTGCTCTTCCTGTAAAAGTGATTTCTCAGCATCTCTACTATAAGATACACATCTTCGGCAGTTCCGAACAGCCCTGCGTGACCTGAATATCCTCCGAGGGCATAGGCATTTTCATCATGGACAACGCCCCTCATTATCCTGCCGCGCCACTCACAATATTCCGTTGCGGCAAACCTGTCCTCTTCAAAGGGACAGGAATTTTCAATATTACAGAAAAATGTATTTCCAAGGGATAGGGGCCCGTAAAAGTGATGATCCACGAACGAATGCATGGTCATGCCTGTTATTTTTTCAATTATCCATTCGAGAATTATAAAGCCAGGGTCGCTGTATATTACCTTTTCACCGGGCATGGCAACCAGGGACGACTCCATTATGACTCTTCTTGCCATTTTTTTCCTGATGGCCGGCGGATACTGAATAACCCTGGAATATAAAGGTATCCAGTGAGGCAGGCCTGAACAATGACATAACAGAAGCCTTGGGGTAATATTTCTTTTGTCTTCAGGAATACTTTCCTTCAGGATACTCCATATCCGCTGATCAGGCAGGATATCCCCGTTATCGACCAGTTTCATGACACCCAGCGTAGTGGCCAGCGGCTTTGTCAGGGAGGCAAGGTCAAAGATAGTGTCTCTTGACATCATATTTTTATGAGGCTTCAGGGAACTGTATCCCGCCTCTTCAAACAATATGACTTCACCCCCATGCGCCGCAATAAGGACTGCACCTGGAAAAATTCCCTCACTGACTCCTTTTTCAAGCAATTCCTTTACGGGGTTGGTTTTCTGCATTTTTTCCCGATTTTTTTCTTTTACGGGCTCGTAAAAAACCGTCATTTCGAGCCCGGCCAATCAATTAGCGAGAAATCTTTATATTGCGCAAGACCCGGTAAATATCCATGAGTTAAGATTCCACATAACACCACGGTATAATGAGGAATATTGTCAAGCTCCGGCCGGGACATTTAATCCTTTTAGGTTACAGTTTTTAAATACTGCTTTCCAAGCAAAATTGATTGTGATAATAAATTTATCAACTCTTATCATAATTAGACTGAGAAAGCATCCGTTTGGCTGGCGATTCAGATAAAATTAAAATTGGGCCAGTAAATGATTTTCTTATATATATAAAGGTGATGAATTCGCAAGAAGTCTCGAAATCGTCATGCCGGCAACCCTTCCGTTATTCCGGCGCAGAGGTTGTGTCGTAATTGCAGAAAATACCATCAAAGCCGTCATACCGGCGAAAGCCGGTATCCAGAACTCGATTAATCCTGCCAAGGCGGGACTGGATTCTGTGTTCCCGAGTAGATTCCGGGACAGGCTACGCTCCACCTGCACAGAATGACGTATAAGAAAAAATATTGACTTTTTACTAATCGGTAATAGTTTAAGTTTGCTAAAAAAACTCAGATTTACTTAACAACACATTCCGACATGAGGACTATACACCTAAACACATATGGCAAACAACGATAATAAAAATAGAATGTTTTTTAATGACAAGGAAATCATCCTCCTGGGCACAGCACATGTTTCCAGGGAAAGCGCAGAGCTTGTGCATGATGTTATCCTGGAGGAAAAGCCCGATACTGTCTGCATCGAGCTCTGTGAAGCCAGATATCAATCCCTTACACAGAAAACCAAATGGCAGGACACTGATCTCATAAAAGTAATTAAGGAAAAAAAAGCGTTCCTTCTGCTTTCTAATCTCATGCTCGCTTCATTCCAGAAAAAAATCGCAGGGAAACTCGGAATCAAACCCGGTGAGGATATGATGAGCGCCATAAGGACCGCTGAAGAGACAGGTTCTGAAATATATCTTGCAGACAGAAATATCAGGACAACCCTGTCGAGGATCTGGCGTATGATCGGCCTGTGGGCTAAAATCAAGCTGCTTGCCGGCCTTATTACTTCGATCGGAGAGGTTGATGAAATCGGGGAGGAGGACATAGAGAAACTGAAGGAAAAAGATGTCCTCGAGGCGTTGCTGTCTGAAATGGAAGATAAGCTCCCTGAACTCAGGGGCATCCTTATTGATGAAAGAGATCAGTATCTCTCGCACAAGATCAAGACGGCTCCCGGGAAAAAGATAGTGGCAGTGGTCGGGGCAGGCCATGTTCCGGGCATTAAGAGATACTGGGAAAAGGATATCAACACAGAGATGCTCGACAAAATACCGCCGAAAGGCAGGATATCCGGTTTTCTTAAGTGGGGTATCCCCGCCGCAATTATAGGGCTTATAATCGCTGGTTTTCTGGGTGCCGGCTCATCAGCCGGAACCGACATGATCAAGTGGTGGGTTCTGGCCAATGCAGTCCTGGCCGGCCTCGGTGCAGCGATTGCGCTCGGACACCCCCTTACTGTCTTGTCAGCCGTTGTTGCATCTCCGCTGACTTCGCTCAACCCTATGATTGCCGCAGGCTGGGTATCGGGGCTTTCCGAAATGGTGCTAAGGAAGCCGAAAGTCAAGGATTTTGAAAACCTGCCTGAAGATATATCTTCATTTAAAGGATTCTGGAGAAATAAGATAACCCGCATATTACTTGTTGTAGTTCTTACAAATATGGGCAGCTCACTGGGAACTTTTGTTGCTATCCCTTTGATGGCAAAGGTAATCGCCTGAAAGCTTCTGCCTTTGAAGTTTGTATTTGATCCAGGTTTTGGGTTTTTCTGAGGCCTTGATTTTTGTTCAGGTCTTTTAACGGCAAATCAACCTGCAGGTCTTATTGTAAAGGAGGAATGAAATGGATCAGGTGGAAGTCAGATTTGGGGAATGGATAGAAAAGGGGTTCACCCTGTATAAAGAAAACTTCGCCTTGCTTGTCCTGGCCTCGCTCATTGCATGGGTACTGAGTACAGTAACTATTGGCATCCTTACAGGCCCCATGATTGCCGGTATACTTCTGATTACCCTGGCGCTTTTTGACGGGAAAGTACCCAAACCTGAAGCCGGACATGTATTCAAAGGGTTTGACTACTTCCTGAATTCGTTTCTGTTTATTCTTTTATGGGGCGTAGGCCTTTTTATAGTTACGCTTATTCTCGGATGCCTGCCCTGCATAGGTCAGGTAATAGCCATGTTTGTATTCTATGCGGCTCAGGCGATATTGATGTTCGGGCTTTTTTTGATTGTCGACAGGCAAATGGACTTCTGGCCTGCATCAGTTGAAAGTTTCAACAAGGTTAAGACCAATTTCTGGCCCTTTCTCGGCCTGTCAATTGTCTCCGGGATTATCGGCAGCATAGGAGCAGTTGCATGCGGAATCGGCATCGTTATCACCGCACCAATACATGCCTGCATATTAACAGTTGCATATCGTGAGGTCTTCGCAGAGTTTGAAATACAGGCCTTTATAGAGGCGGGGGCTCCCCCGTCAAATACCGGCAGTTAAACCCCACGGTCTCTTTATAGATGAAACACCATTTGCAATCTTGAGAAAGATGCGGATTTTAAATTCATTTCTATCCTGGAACAGACCCTCTTCGTACTGGGATGTTATTTCAGCTCACCTGCCTTTTGCCCTTATTACAGGAACAGTCCTGCTGGCATCAATCCTCGTCCCGGTCGTTCCTTCTCCACTGAAGATATGCACTTTCCTTAAACTCACCGGATATCCATGTCCATTCTGTGGTTTCACACGCTCATTTCTGGCGCTGGGTCACGGTGGATGGGCCTTTGCAATGCACAACTGCCCATTGTCTGTTTTATTATATTGCTTGACAATATTTGTTTTTGCATGGAACACCGCGGGTCTGCTTGCCGGCGTCATAATCAGAAGAGGCAGGTTTCTGAGATTAAAGCCGGTCAGGCCCTGGCTCATTATTATCATCGGGCTGTTTGCATTGAACTGGATGTACAGGTTATTCAGCGGGTTAAAGTAGTCCCTTAGACAAAAAACGCCTCAATCGTTTTTCAGAACTGAATTCAATGTCCCGGTTTAAAGGCCAAAGTCGTTTTGCTTATTCCCGGTAGAAGGATATTTCCGCCTGAAATCCGATAAAGAACTTCTCCTATCTTTCCAAATATATTTGATGACAAGCGGCCCAGTCTATCTGAAGGCTGAGTATTGCCTGCAATCAGCGTCGTGATTTCACTAAAACCTCTAAGAATCAACAGTCTTGAGATGGTTTCCGGCGAAAAATCATACAGGTGATAAGGGGTGTGGTAGAGATCGAGTTTGTTTGCGAGAGGCCCCAGTATCCTTACAATAGGGGTGGAATGAGGCCAGCGCAGGAGCAGCATTCCGCCGGGTTTCAGGATGCGTTTCACGTTAGCTATTATTCCCAATGGATTGCCGATATGTTCTATAACGTAAAAAAGGGTAACCACGTCAAAGGCATTTGCAGCAAGGGCAAGATCTTCAATGGGTCTGCCATGCACGTGAAGATTCAGATTCTCCTGTGCATACTTCCTTCCTGCTGGTGAAATCTCTATCCCTTCTACATCCCATCCCCGGTTCTTCATTTCATTGAGAAAAAAGCCATACCCGCAGCCTATATCCAGCACCCTGCCCTTCCCGGTCCTGCCATAAAGTTCTATCAGTTCAGCCGATTTTTTAATAACCGGCTTCATCATTATTTTCCAGCGGTCTATCTCTTCCGGAACAGCAGGCAGATAATCATCATAGCTCTTGAACAGGGTCTCAGTATCAGGCCTGGGATACATGGATATCAAACCGCATTTCAGACAGCGGAAGTATTTCCACTCATACCTTTTATGTATTACCCGAAAGCTGGAGTTACCGCAAAGGATGCATGTGCTGAGTTCAGGCATAGGCTGGTTATTCGTTATGGCACATTATTACTCCGGCAATAATATGTGCTGATGCTGTCATTCCGGCCCCGGATCTGGGTTTGGGGGCATTCAGTTATAAAATACTATGGTAAAAATCCTTCCAATCAGGATTATTTCTTTCAATCAACTCCAGTTTCCACGCTCGTTTCCATTCTTTAATTCTTTTTTCCATCAAAATTGCTGATTCCATACTCTCGTGAATTCCATACCAAACCAAATTTCTGATGCTACACCTGTATACAGGGTGCCGTTTCTCTTGCTTGCCAGGACATATACAGCAGGATGCTTATCCACAAGCAATCGCCGCCAACTCTGGACTCCGGTTTGCACCGGAGTGACGGAGCGGGTTCATTACTATGTGTATACGTTTCCTCGTTTTCGTTATGTTAGACATGACTCGCCATCCCTTTCATCAGTTTCCAAGCAGTAACAAGGGTATACACGGCATGGCCAAAGGACCCACGCCTCCGCGCACCGCCCGGACATAACCGCCGCAGGGTACCTTACC
>JAFGMQ010000244.1 GCA_016927455.1 Deltaproteobacteria bacterium | reverse complement strand
TATTTTATGAAAAGTCCTCTTAGGACAATTTTAATTTTTCTTCGCCTTAAGGCGAGGGGTTTTCACCATCCCCGAAAGGGACACTAACGAACTACCCCGCCGCAAGCATCGAGGTATCTTGAAAAACATTGAACGCCCCGGGGGGCCGGGACTTGTCTGCCTTTTACCCGCCTTTGACTGGCTGGCAGATTAGACCCTCATCCGCCTCTGGCGGATTAAATTCAATCCACCTTTTCCTTTTCCAAATTCACATATAAAGTCCGCCATTCACATGAATAATCTGCCCGGTAATATAACCTGCTGCATCGGAACAGAGCCAGTAAACTGCTTCAGCAATATCTTCCGGCCTGCCGAATCTGCCCTTGGGTATCTGCTGCCTGAATTTCTCTCTAACTTTTTCAGGCAGTGCGGCAGTCATCCCCGTATCTATAAAACCGGGCGCAACAGCATTAACATTAATGCCCCTGCCAGCTACCTCTCTTGCAATGCTCTTTGTAAAACCCATAATGCCTGCCTTTGAGGCACAGTAGTTAGCCTGACCGATATTACCAATCTGCCCGACAACCGAAGATATATTAACTATATGGCCCTTCTTCTGCCTGATCATAGACCTGATTGCCGCTTTTGTGCAATTGAATACACCCTGAAGGTTTACCCTGAGAACCCTGTCCCAGTCTTCTTCGCTCAAAAGCATCAACAGTTTGTCCCTAATAATCCCCGCGTTGTTGATAAGGACATCTATCCTTCCGAACTCTGAAATGATATTGCCAAACAGTTTATCCATGGCATCAAAAAACGATACGTCAATTCTGTAGCTGACCGCTTTTAAACCTCTCAAAGACAGTTCATTCAATGTCTTTTCAGAATCAGACTCATCCTCATCATAATGGATAATTACTATTTTTGGATTCTCTTCTGAGAACTTCAAGGCAATGGAACGGCCTATACCCCTTGAGCCTCCGGTAATAACAACAACCCTCGAAATAGAATCACTCATAATTATTATCTCATATCAGGCAATATCGCTCTGAATCCCGGGGCCAAATACAGTGTTTAAAGACGCAATCATTTTTTCAAGAACCCTGTTTTCAACATAGAGCGCCGCAAGTTTAATGGCATTCTTAATAGCCGTTGATGATGATCCCCCATGACAAACAATTCCGACCCCGTTAATGCCAAGCAAAGGAGCTCCGCCATACTCTTCATAATCAAATTTTTTCCTGAACCTTTCAAAAGGCTGCCGCCCAAGAAGAAGTATTGTTCTTCCCACAAATGATTTAAGGAGTTCCGTCTTCAGCAGCTTTGTCATGATTTTCACCATTCCCTCGCTGAGCTTGAGTGCCACATTACCAACAAAGCCATCGCATACAATGATTTCCACATCACCTGAAAAAATATCACGACCTTCGACATTCCCAATAAAATTTAACTGGCTTTTCTCAAATAATTCATAAGCCAGCCTCACCTGTTCATTGCCCTTGCATTCTTCTTCACCAACACTCAACAACCCCACTTTAGGATTTTCCATGCCTAAACAGGAACACGCAAAGGCATTTGCCATCACTCCAAACTGAAAGAGATGAGCCGGACGGCAATTCACATTAGCCCCGACATCTATTAAAACAACCGGCCCCCTTTCTCCGGGGAGAAGCCCTGCAATTGCAGGTCTTTCCACATCGGCAATCCGGCCTAAAGTCATAATTCCTGCAGCCAGAGTAGCTCCGGAATTGCCAGCACTCACAACTGCATCTACATCGCCTTTCTTTGCAAGCTCAAATGCTACTCTTATTGAGGAATCAGATTTTTTACGTATTGCCTTTAGAGGCGGTTCATCCATCTGCACTGCCTCATTGCAGTGATGAATAGCAATATGACCTGAGGACGCATTAGAGGCAATTTCTCTTGCGAGTATTTCACTGTCTCCAACAAGGGTAATATCAATCCCCATATCAACAGCAGCCTGAATAGCGCCCTTAACTACAGCTGCCGGGGCGTGATCACCACCCATGGCATCCACAGCTATATTCATATTAACTCTCTTCGGTCTTTATTATGCTCCGGCCTTTATATGTCCCGCATTCTGTACACACATGATGAGGTAATACCGGCTCATGACACTTGGGGCAGTTGGTTACATTGGGCATTTTGACCCTGTCATGAGATCTGCGCATATCACGTTTTGATTTTGATGTTTTCTTCTTTGGTACTGCCATAAGTAAAATTCATACTCCTTTAGTTCTAAGGTTTTTCAATTTCGAAAAACCGGGATGGCCACTTTTTTGCTGGCACTCACATGCAACTTTATTCAAGTTTTCCCCGCAGACAGGACACAACCCGCAACAATCCTCCCTGCAAAGAAATTTAATAGGAAAGGATAAATAAACCTGTTCCCTGACAATATCATACAGGTTTATTTCATCGTCTGTGATAAAATCAACCGACATATCTTCTTCAATCAGTTCTATTTCGCTGACAGCTTCCGAGGGCTGATGCAGCAGATATAAAGCAAATTCAGTGTCCAGCTTGTAATTACAGATCTCAAGACACCTTGCGCATCTAAGACGAAACCACCCAAATAAATGACCCTCAAGTATGTATTTTCGCCCAGACCTCGAAATTCGCAGTTGCACCTTCAGGGGGCCATCAAGACCCTGGATCTGATCATCGGCTTCCTCATTTTCCCACCAATCGGATTCAAAAGTAAATTTGAAATCCTGGGGACTATGCAAAATGGTTCTCAGATCAATTATCATTATGCAAAAGCCTTATTAAAGAACAATATAAAATGATTATCCTAAAGATAAAATAAAACAATAAGTATATAAAACACCTATGTTTTGTCAAGAAAATTAATCTTTCTTGTTCATTTTAAATCCAGAGCAGACCCTGACTATACAGTGTTTTCACCCTGTTGGTTAAAAAATTTATTTAAGCCGGATAATCGACCCATTATTTCCTTTCAAAGCAGACCGACAAAAAAAGTTTCCGCTCCAACAAATCAAAACATTCGAAATATTCATTTTATATTGACACTTATGCATCTTTTCTATTATCTTTTTATAAAATATTCTATTGAATATTAGTCTATCTTCTGCAACCATAAATAAGTTTGATTCAAACACTCTCAGCAACTCAGCTAATTTTTAAGCAGGATAACTTTAACTATTTGAAATTATAGCTTTATTGACCATGTGGAAATTCCGGGAACGGCTTAATTACTATAAAAAACTGAGGCGCTCACTTTATGAAATACTTAGAGATGCGCTGGAACGCCGTTTAATGAAAATTTCCCTCATAGATTCATACTATAATTACCAGAAGAGTGGTATAGAATATTCGTTTCCAGACAAACGAGAAGTAAAACCGAAATCTAAAAAGATCGAAAGAGAATCCGATTTATTTAATACATTCTTCGTAATATTCTGCGAAGACAGTGTCAGCCCGGAATTAAAAAACTATATCCGATTCTTCCCTGAGAACAGCATAATCAAAAAAAACCTTGAATATTTACCGAATTTTTCCTTATTCAAGCGTTTTCACAGGAATATTCGATATTTCGATGACCCAGGCTTTTTAGACTTTATTGAAGATTTACTAAATGTTGACTACGCATTACTCGTACAGCAAGACCCAACCATTAAAAAGAAAAACAAATATTCTCTAACTCATTTTCATGTAAAAATTGACTGGCCAATTGCCGATGCAGCAGAAGACCTTGCAAAAAGCCTCAGATATATCCAAAGCAACTTATATGAAAACGGGGACAGGGAAGCTCATATCATTCAGAATAAACTCTTTGAATACTACGGCTGCCATCACAGTGCCGGAGGAAGGCGTACCGCAGGGTTGATTGCTGCACAGCTTTTAAGAAAGCTCGACTGCATCTCAACTGTTTTTGTATCAAGCTCTGAATCACGTATTATGTATAAATTCTATGAAAGGGGAATCTCAAAATCCTTTCTCATACAAATACCTGAAAAACAAATAGAGGCAATCGCTGAAAGAGAACATATGCGCCATGATACCTTTGTATCCAATTATCTTTACGAGGGAGGAAAAACATATTTCGCTGTTCTGGAGGCATTTTTTGGTCATACACTTCACTCCAGACCACCCGATGACGGCAAACTTCGAAAACTAAAACCGGCATATAATTGGCTAAAACTTAATGAAGAACTGCTTCACCCGAAGATGAACATCCTTGATGCGATGCCCATACCTTACAACTGGACTTACAGCGCAACTGAATAATTTTCTTTCAGACAGCTTATATAATAAACCATGAATCACTTCTGCGATCCCACTTTAGTTTGTATCTGTGCATATCGTCCGCCATTACCCTGAAATAATTGCCATCTTCTTCATGCCACTGTTCCAGGATTTTTTTAACAATATAATTCTGGCCGTCCAGAACGAATGATAGAGGTCTTTCGTTCACTTTATATCCGGAATAGGCCGATACTTTTATTATCTTGTTTTTAAAATTCTGCAATTAATTATACCTGATCCCTTCGCATTTATCTTGCCCGAACCGCCATGAGGCTTTTCTCATGATTTTGAGGCCTTCGTGGGAATATAGAAACCTTGATTAAGAATCCTGCGATAAAGTTCCTCTTGTTTCCAGTTTACATGTGTGTTAATGTCCTTAATCCATTTTACTGACTTGTTTTTCTGGTATTTTTTATATTTTATATTATATCCATAAATAATCAAACTCCTGAATATGTGTAGATATATCAGGAGTGAAGAAATAATATCCGGAGGTTATTAATCTGCTGTGATGCAAGACAAAATCATTACCCGCTTTCCCCCGAGCCCTACAGGTTATCTTCATATTGGCGGCGCCAGGACTGGACTCTTTAACTGGCTTCTGTCAAGACAAAAAGGCGGAAAATTCATACTTAGAATAGAAGATACTGATAAAGAGCGATCAACTGAAAAAGCCACAAAGGCTATTCTTGATTCTATGGAATGGCTTGGCCTTGACTGGGATGAAGGACCTTATTTCCAATCACGGAGATATGATATTTACAATGAATTCATTGAACGGCTCATCTTTTCAGGTCAGGCATATCATTGTCATTGTTCACCTGAAGATCTTGAAAAGAAAAGGAATGCAGCCAGGACAAACAACTTAAAACCAAAATATGATGGCACATGCCGGGATCTGGGCCTGGGCCCTGCGCCCGGTTCTGTTGTCAGGCTAAAAACCCCGCAAACAGGCTTAACCCAGTTTGAGGACAAGGTCAAGGGGACCATAACGTTTGATAATCAGGAACTGGACGATCTTGTCCTCAGGAGGTCGGATGGCAGCCCAACTTACCATTTAGCCGTAGTTGCGGATGACATAAGCCTTGGCATCAATTATATAATTAGAGGTGATGATCATGTTAACAACACGCCACGGCAGATACTGATCTACAGGGCGTTAAACGAAGCAGTTCCACGCTATGCCCATGTACCGATGATCCTCGGCCCTGATAAAACAAGGTTAAGCAAAAGGCATGGTGCCATGTCTGTACTTGCTTACAGGGATATGGGTTACCTTCCTGATGCCGTATTAAACTCTTTAGCAAGACTGGGATGGTCATACGGAGACCAGGAGAGATTCACAAGAAAAGAACTGATTGAAAGATTCTCACTTGAAAATGTTGGCAAATCTGCCGGAGTCTTCGATGTTGACAAGCTTCTTGATGTAAATGCCTGGCATATACGGGAATCATCAAATGAATTTCTTTCAGGCGAATTGATTCCCTTTCTAAACAGACTTGGCTTTACAGACCTTGACATGATAAAGGTTGTCAAGGCAGTCGCAACACTGAAACCAAGAAGCAGAACTCTTGTTGAAATGGCTGAGGGTGCCTCCTTCTTTTTTAAGGAAAATATAGCCTTTGAAAAAGAGGCGGACGAGAGGTATCTGAAATACGACAGTCTTGATCTTCTGGAAAAGCTGCGGGAAAATCTCGATAAACAACCTGATTTTAATCAGAAAAACCTGGAGGACTTCTTCACTGGTTTTCTCAGCGAAAATCAAATTAAACTGAAGGAAATAGCCCAACCACTCAGGGTTGCACTCACAGGCAAAACAGTCAGCCCTGGGATATTTGAGATTATGGATGTATTGGGTAAAAATACTGTATTAGAAAGAATTGACAAGGCAATAGCACATATAAACAAAAAATGAGCTACCCCGCCGCAGAGCAGCGGGGTAGCTTGAAGAACATTGAACGGCCCAAGAGGCGGAAATTATCTGCCTGTGGCGGATTAAAGGACTGCCCCAATCTCCTCTGCCACTTTTTTTGCAGCATCTGCAGGATCAGCGGCATCACGTATTGGACGTCCAATTACAACATAATCCGCCCCGCTGAGTACTGCCTCTGCCGGGGTCACTATCCTTTTTTGATCATCATGACTTACAGCAGACCACGCAGGACGAATACCCGGAGTAACGGCAATCATTTCATTACCAAGCTCCCTTTTTATCATCGCAACCTCATGCCCGGAACAAACAACGCCATGACAACCTGCTGCCTTTGCAATACGTGCCTTTAATAGAGCAAGCACAGAAATATCTTCTGCAAATTTATCTTCATACCCTAATTCTTTCAGTTTGAATCTGTCAAGACTTGTCAAAACGGTAATAGCCAGTATCTTTGTATTGCCGGGATTGCTCCCTGCTGCACTTTTCAGGCTCTCTCCTCCTTCATCGCAATGAACCGTAACAAAATCAGGCCCGTGCTGACAGGCTGCGAGGAATGCCCTTTTAACGGTAACCGGGATATCGTGGAGTTTCAGGTCGAGGAAGATCCCCGAATCACAGACATTCCGGATTGATGTTAATATTTTTGGCCCCTGACTGATAAAAAGCTCTAACCCTACCTTGAAAAGTCCAACACAACCCCCCAGAAGTTCTACATAGTTCATAGCCTCATCATATGTGGGCATATCCAAAGGAAAAATTATATATTTTTTTGCCTCTTTCATTAATTACCTCCCTAATGTTGCCACAGGAAAAAATGGATCCCGCTATAAATCAATAAAGGCCCGAGTTATTATCAACTTCAAATATTCATCAACGTGGTCCCGGCAGATTTCCTGTCAGACGCCATAATACTATGCGGGCCAAAAAATCATAGACATGGAGAAAAAAAAATTATACTATCCCCACGGTTTTTAAGCCACCGTAGCTCAGTTGGCAGAGCACCTCACTCGTAATGAGGATGTCTGCGGTTCGATTCCGCACGGTGGCTCCAATAATGAACAAAACCTGCAGAACAATGGTCTGCTTTAAAACTTTATATAACAAGATAATCAAAATGCCCTCTTTATTGAGGAGCATAATTGCGGATAATTTTCAGGAGGAGTAGTTAATGGATTATATTCATGACTATTTTCTATGTGACAATTGCTCAAATAAAGATTTTGTCCAAATTTACAACTTCTCTCTGCGCCTTCATAGTGTTAATTTCTCCGATAATCTGATTTACGACGAAATAGTCGAAGAAATGTATCGATGTGCCACTTGCGACAAAATCTTCACAAAAACGCAGATAAAAGAAGCATTAGCCGGACTTAAACGAAAGCATAGAAAATAATAATATCATGACTGACCGGAATCAGCAGGCTGATCAGTCTAAATCCTTATTTCGAACTGTTCCAGGTGAAAGTCCACACTTGAAACAATAATGATTCGCCTGCCTATCCTTTTTTCCAGGTCAATCACTGACTCCTGCTCTTCTTCTTTCAGAACCACCTCAATTTCAGGATTTACTGAAATATAGACATGGCTCTTGTCTTTGGAAACTGCACCCTCTCTCTCTATTTCCCTGAACAGTTCATAGCATACCGATTTCCTGGATTTCAGTGACCCTCTTCCTTCACAATAAAAACAGGGTTCTGTAAGGAATCTGTTCAAATTTGTCCTCGCTCTCTCCCTTGTCATCTCAATTAACCCTAAATCCGACATCTGAAGGACATTTGTTTTTGCCTTGTCTCTGCTGAGCGCCTCTTTCAAAGCCATAAAAACACGTTCACGGTTAATTGCCTTTTCCATATCAATAAAATCTATAACAACCAGGCCGCCTATGTTTCTGAATCTCAATTGATAGGCAATCTCTTTCACTGCCTCCATGTTTGTCTTTAATATTGTCTCTTCAAGATTTCTTTTGCCGACATAGCTTCCTGTATTGACATCTATGGATGTGAGGGCCTCAGTCAGTTCAATAACTATATACCCACCTGATTTCAGCCAGACCTTATTCTTAAGTGCCCGGGAAATCTCCATTTCAATGCCGAAAGAATCAAAAATTGGTTCAGCTTCTTCATAAAGTTCAACTGAGTATTTCAATTTGGGAGCAACTGTTCGAATAAACTCCATAATATTATTATATTCAACACTTGAGTCAATTACCAGACGATCCACTTCCATTGTAAACAGATCTCGAACAGCTCTCAGAGAAATAGATAAATCCCTGTATAAAAGCATCGGTCTTGAGCCTTTTTCCATTTTTGACTGAATATCAGACCAGAGCTTTGCAAGAAAATCCATTTCAGATTTCAATTTTTCACGAGTGGAATCTTCACTAAGAGTCCTTGCAATAACCCCACATTCGGGAGGCCTGATTTCTCTGATAATTGCCTTAAGCCTTTCTCTTTCCTCCTTATCCTCTATTTTTCGGGATACTCCAACATGGTCAACTGTAGGCATAATAACCATATGCCTTCCCGGTATTGAAATATTTGTTGTAAGCCTTGAGCCTTTTTGCCCGATTGGTTCCTTGGCCACCTGTACCATTATTTTCTGGCCTTCACAAAGCAGTTCCTCTATCTGAAAAGCAATGTCATGCTTTCGGTTCTTATTGAAATCAAGCGAATCAATTGATGCCAATTCCTCTCCTGCTACATGGTTCCCAAGCATTATCTGTTCGAAATCTAAAAATTCTTTATGGACGTCAGAAACGTAAAGAAAAGCTGTTCTGCTGAGACCTATGTCCACAAATGCTGCCTGCATTCCCGGAAGTACCCTTACAACCGTTCCACGGTAGATATTTCCTACCAACTCCTGCCCGGAATCTCTCTCAACATGAAGCTCAACAACCACGCCGTTTTCAACTATCGCAACCCTTGTTTCATAAGGCCTTGAATTAATAACTAGTTCAATAGACAAAAAAACCTCCTTTTCTATAAAAGAGTCATGCTTTAAAACCAATAAAACAGCGATACGTTCTATGATGAAATTTATCACGGAGTTGAGCAGTTATAATATCACTCCAAATGAAATCAAAGGTAAGAGCCAGGCACCTTTATGATTTCTCTGTATCAGCACAGCAGCCATACAAATCCATTTTATAAAAATCAGATTTTCAGATCAACGCTCCATTTGTCTTCTGCTATTTCTCTTCAATCACCTGCCTGGTTTTGAGAACGCTCATGCCTATTTCATCCATATCATTAAAATGAAATACCCCTTTAATGATCTCAGCGGGTTTCAAGCCCGGACCATTAATATGCCTCATAACGAGTTCTACCTTATCCGGCGCAACAACACTCATGGATTGGGCCATGGGCCTTGCATTTATTTCACGTTTTCCGTTCTTCCCGCTTTTAGTTACAGGGAAATACTCTGACCGCAGGAAACTATCCAGATAACTTTCATTGAATTCTACACCGCTTATACTGATTAGGAAATGGCTTTCCTTTATTTGACATGGTTTTTTCGGGGCCATGAGCTTTTCAACACCAATTATCTCTATGCCGTCAGGCAACTCCTTATTAATGCTTTCCATCAGAAAATCTGAATCAGGGCACTGCCTGATTATTATTTCAACTGTTTCCTCAAGGCTTTCAGTTCCAACCGGCAGGGCATTGGCAAAGACTATTCTGGGCATTGGATGAAAACCCCTGGAATAAACAAGTTTCAAACCGGATCTTTTGAATGCGCGAATAAAAACCTGAACAAGTTCAAGATGACTCAAATATTTAGAACGCCTCACCTTAATAAATGTAAGACGATATTTTTCCGATGTTACAGGGAATTCAGGAATATCCTGTTTTTCTTGATTTAAGCGGCATTCCCTGCTGTTGAATACTACAGGGGCGATTTCTTCCTGGTTGCATACACCGCATTTCATGCAATTTATTCGGCAATCCCTGGTCAATTCTTCCTTTTGAGACTTTATTAACTCTTCTTTCAAAAATCTTTTTGATACGCCCGACCTGATGTGATCCCAGGGCAAAATTTCATCCGGTAATCTTTCCCGCCTGAGATAATACTCCGGATCTATACCGCTCCGCCTGAAGGCCTCACTCCAGATTGCCATTCCTCTATTTTGTTCACTCCACGCGTCGAATCTGGCTCCCAGACTCCACGCTATTCCTATGGCAAGGCTGAGTCTCCTGTCTCCTCTGGAAAATATACCTTCCAGCCAGCTTAATTCAGGTTCGTTCCACTTGACCCGGACTCGGCTATTCCTCAGTCCCTCCCTTATTATTTGAATTCGCTTCATACCTTCTGCAACTGAAATTTGTGGTAACCACATAAAGGGGGTATGTGATTTTGGAACAAAGGTTGAGACACTGAGATTTACCTTGATCCTTTTGGATTTACTGCCAGACAGCCCTGCAATACGCCTCGCGAGGGTTACAATTTCATAAACATCCTTTTCCAGTTCTTGAGGAAGCCCGACCATAAAGTAAAGCTTGATCAAATCCCATCCTGCCCTGTAAACTATATGCGCTGTATTAAGAATGTCTTCCTCTGTCAACCCTTTGTTAATTATCCTCCTTAGACGATCACTTCCTGCCTCAGGAGCCAGGGTAAAGCCTGTCTTTCTAACCCGCTTTATCTGTTCGATCAATGCATTATTCAGGCTGTCCACCCTTAAAGACGGAAGGCTTAATGCAACACCTTCTCTTGAATGCCTGTCCATCAGAACTCTTATCAGCGGTTCAATGCAACTGTAATCTCCCGAACTTAACGACAGCAGGGTAAGTTCATCATAACCTGTTAATTTTAAAGCCTGTTCAGCTTTTTCAAGAATTGATTCAGGGCTTCTTTCTCTAACTGGACGATATATCATACCGGCCTGACAGAACCTGCATCCTCGAGTACATCCCCGAGATACTTCCAAAGCAACTCTGTCATGAATCAGCTCAGTAAAAGGGACAATCTGACTTACAGGATAGGGAAAATCATCAATATCCGGCACCACTGCCTTTTCCACTGTCTGATAATCCGCAAAAACCGGGTCGATGGCATCTATATGTCCGTCTATGCTGTGGTGGATATTGAAAAAGGAAGGCACATATACTCCCTTTATATGCCTCATCTCAGTAAGCACGTCTTTTTTGGACGACTTGTTCTTTTTGGCTTCACGCACCACAGTGCATATATCCACGGCAGCCTGTTCGCCATCTCCAATCAGAATAAGGTCAAAAAAATCTGCAACAGGTTCAGGATTGAAGCATGCAGGCCCACCCGCTATAATTAGAGGGTGTCCTTCACTGCGCGTTTCTGCAGTAAAGGGAATAAAAGAAAGGTCAAGCATATTTAAAACATTTGTATATGAAAGCTCATGCTGCAGACTGAAACCTATTATATCAAAACTTGAGAGGGGACGATTGGATTCAAGAGTTGAAACAGGAATTTTCTGCAGCCTCAATTGCTTTTCAAGATCGTGCCATGGAGAAAATATCCTTTCTGCAGCAAGCCAGTCATAGCTGTTAAGTATGTTATAGAGTATCTTCAGCCCGAGATGAGACATCCCGACTTCGTAAACATCCGGAAAGGCAAGGGCAATAGATACATCAACTCCCTCAGGAGATTTCTTTACAGAATTAATTTCATTTCCAATATAGCGGCTTGGACGACTTATATTTGAAAACCAGGCCTGGTCCAATATAGATGTTTTGTAAGAATTTCCCATATTATATCAGTATGTTTCTTCCTTATCTTTTCTTAGAATTTCTTTATTTCCAATACATGTTCCGGCTTAACGAAAACACTGGATTTCATATTTCCTGATCGAAATCAGGAGCAGGCTGAACAAAGCAACGACTAATATCATCCAATACGGGAGAAATGGCAGGAGTTGAAAATAATGACGATCCTTAAATAGAAGTCAACATTTTATCTGCCAGAGGCGGACAGGCTCCGGCCCCCTGGGGCTTTCAATGCTTTTCAAGATACCCCGCTGCTCTTCGGCAGGGTAGTTTATTTTAATTGATCCGAATTAGGAATTTCGGTTCTTGATATGCTTCTAAAGATGGAATCCCTCCCAACAGAATCCTGGCAATGTCGTTAGCGTGTCGATCGAAAAAGATATGTTTTAATATTTATCAAAGACTCAATAAAACAGTCATCAGAATGATTCAAATTTACTCCGGAAACACAATCAGATTTAACCCCCAATTGTTCCAGCCATCTTGAATATAGGCAGATACATGGCTACGACAAGTCCTCCGATCGAACCTCCCAGAAAAACCATCAGCAAGGGTTCCAGCATGGATGTCATTGCCTCTACTGCAACGTCCACTTCATCATCATAAAAATCTGCAATCTTATCAAGCATCGCATCAAGTGCACCGGTAGCCTCTCCTACCGAAATCATCTGTGTCACCATACCGGGAAAAATATCACTTTCAGAGAGGGGTTCAGCAATAGTCTGCCCTTCCGCAATGCTGGACCGAACCTCAAGCACCACATCTTCTATGATGACATTTCCAGAAGTCCTTGCAACAATTTCAAGGGCGTCAAGAATGGGCACACCGCTGCTTATCATTGTTCCAAGTGTCCTTGTAAATCTTGCGATAGCTACCTTTTTCAGCAAGGGCCCGAAAACCGGCAGTTTCAAGGCAATTGCGTCAGTTAACTTTCTCCCCCTCTCAGTATTTCTAAATTTTTTGAATGCAAAAATAAGCACTATAAATGCGCCAATCATGTAATGAATGTTATTCTTGAAAAAGTTGCTGAGATTTACAACAATCTGTGTTGGCGCAGGAAGTGCCGAACCGAACCCCTCAAACATCTCCTGAAAAACCGGTATAACAAAAACCAGAATTACCGAGATAACTATTACGGCAATAGCAACAACAATTATCGGATATGTCATAGCACCTTTTATTCTGGATTTAAGCTTTTCAGCCTTTTCAATGTAAACAGTAAGTCGCTGCAGAATCGTATCCAGAATACCGCCAACTTCACCGGCTGCAATAAGGTTTACAAAAAGCTGATCAAACACCTTGGGGTGTTTTTTCATAGCATCAGCCAGGGTAGAACCACCTTCAACATCTTTTGTTATCTCGTTGAGAATATTTTTAAACGTCCTGTTTTCTGTCTGTTCGGAAAGTATTGTCAACCCTTGAACGAGAGGAAGACCTGCATCAATCATTGTTGAAAACTGCCTGGTGAAAATTACCATGTCTTTAGCAGTTACCTTCGGCTGCATAAAGGCTACATTTTCAAAGAGATCCTTCGGCTTGGGTTTTATTTTTTTTATGGTTAAATTCCTACGTTTTAACTTCATTTCGACAATTTTCTCATTTCCAGCTTCCATCTCGCCTTTAAGAATCTTGCCCTTTTTCGTCTCTGCAACCCACTTGTATTCAGGCATACTTGACCTCTCTCATCAACCGCAGACAAAAATCCGCGGGCCTCAATATTATCAACTAAACATAATCTGCTTTCTTTGAACTTAGTTATTCAACACATTCAGTGCTAAGGAGTATTATTCTTAAATGTTGTTCAGGAAAGCCCTTGGCCTGCATTTTCCAGCTTATTCCAATATTTTTGAATAATACTAAATAATTTAACTTATTGTGTCAAGATTTCTGTATTAAACATTTCTATATCACACATATATAGGACACAGAATAAACTAAACGACCCTCGTCTATAAGACGAGGGTTTTAAAATATGTTGATTGAAATCAACAATTCTCAATCGACACACATTAACCATCATGCCGGACCTGATAAGCCTGTCCCGGACCGCGATCCGGGGGCATCCAGAAATTTTTTAAAACAACTGGATTCCGGCCCCGAACAGGAATCCGGGACAGGCTGGAGTTTATCCCGAAC
>JAFGMQ010000243.1 GCA_016927455.1 Deltaproteobacteria bacterium | reverse complement strand
CTCAATTTCAAGGTCTGTCACACCAAAGCATTCGCAGACTATTTCTCCTTCCTGCTCCTTAGGGGCCTCCCCCTTATATCTGGAAATTGCCTGTTCCAGCACCTGCTGGCCCAGAACAGAGCAGTGCATCTTCTCTTTGGGAAGACCGCCGAGATAGTCTGCTATATCCTGGTTGGTTATCTTCTCAGCTTCTTCTATTGTTTTTCCCTTCAGCATCTCCGTAAGTGCGGAGGCGGAGGCAATAGCGCTGGCACAACCGAATGTCTGAAATTTCGCATCCTGGATTTTACCCTTTTCATCCACCTTCATCATCAGCTTGAGGGCGTCTCCACAGGCCATTGACCCTACTTCACCGACCGCGTTTGCGTCCTCAATATCCCCTGCATTCCTGGGATTTAGAAAATGGTCTTTAAGCTTGTCCGAATATTCCCACATGATTTTCTCCTTTAGTTAAAACAATACGAAAATCATAAATCCTGATTCTGCTTAATCATTAATGACATTCTGCTGAAAGAGGAAATTAACACAATTAAAAATTATCACCAATACCGGATTTACCGGCATATTTTTTTCCAGGGTCATTGAATTACAGCCGTCTTTAAAGATGTAAATGGCTGGTTTTTTAATATCCTGCAGAGTATAGGATAAAGATTCATTTCCCGTCAAGAGGAACTATGGCCCTCAGATTAAATACATTTTGTATCTTTTCAATAATCAAGAGCTTGCAGACAGGATATTATGCCTTAACTTATTCAGACACAAACATACTATATTTGCTGGCAGGGAAATTATGATAAAAAATAAAGATCGTACACCAGTTGCCCAGGACATGGTAACAGGGTGCACCAGATGCAAAATTGATACGAGCCATGTGGTTGTATTCCACAATCAGGAAGGATTCGTCGAAAGGGTCAAGTGCAAGACCTGCGGCAGTGAGCACAGATACCGTCCCGAAAAAAAAGTGGTTCCAGCGGGGACTCTCGAGAAAAGAAAGCGCAGAGTCATCAAAAAAGAGGATTACTCCAAAGAGTTTGACAGGCTGGCTGAAAAATTAAGTGAAAAGGAGCCTGTAGCCTACCGTATGTCAGGATCGTTTAAGACGGATGAAGTAATTAGCCACAGGACCTTTGGAATGGGGATCGTTAAGAGTGTTTCATATCAGAAGATGGAGGTGGCTTTTCGTGAAGGACTGCGCATTCTTGCCTGTGACAAGTAGTGTAAGGGGGTTTATGCTTCTCACTCCTCCTCCAGATTTATACCAGTAAAGAGCACTGATTGCCCTGAACTTCAAAGAGCATCTCGTATCCGCAGCTTCCTCAGGATGCAAATTGATATAATGAAGCAGGTGCCCTAATCTTTTTTGTCCTTTTTGGATTTTTTCTCAAGGCGCTTTTCTTTCAACGTTTTTTCCGCTTTTTTCTTGACTGTTTTTTGAGTATCTTTTGCTTTAGACATAAATTCCTCCCTTGATTCATATAGTTAGTTAACTATACTTGCCTATTTTATCTCCATTATAACCGGACTGCAACTAATGAATGCATTCCCCCGTCATTTTCTGCAGAACTTTAAAAGAATTTAGCCGAAGAGGATATTCATCAACACCGGCCTTGTTGTCAAAGTGATTTCGGCTGGAGTTCAGTACCATCTATATTCAGTTACTCTCGTATACGGCATTTTCCCTGCATTACTCACTGTCCAGGACCCAGACCCCGGACCAGTTATTTCGATGCCAGGTAATAGGTGAGCAGGGCCAGTCCGCTCCACCAACCCAGATCGGAGAATATTAAACTCACAATAATCTTATTTTGAAGAGAACTCGGCAGAAGCTCTGTCTGACGTCCTTCGCGTTCGCGGGCAAGAAGAAACGGGCTTACATAAAAGGAAAGAAAGACTCCGTTTAAGACCAGAACCGCAAAAATAACCGCATGATAAAGCGGAATGCCTGAAAACGGATCGTTGCGATAAAAAATAATTCCTCCGGTCAAAGCGAGCAATATTCCCGCCCAGATGAGCGGTTTTGTGACTTTATGGGTGCGTATTGTCGCTTCAGTCCAATAGTGTGATTTTCGTCCTAAAAATCCGTGAATATCAATCACAATCACAGCCCCCAGACCTATAACAATTCCGGCAATAAAAATGAATAATCCGATAAAATCTAAATTGATCATCATTACAAAATCCTCCTTGCAAAATGGGTTCAAATCCTGAACAGTGAATATATTTTCATATATTTCTCTCTGTACTCCTTGTTCATATCCAATCCGGATTGCACAGATTTAACAATATGGCTGATTGAAGAGTAACTCACACCGAAAATCTCGCCAATTTTCCCGTTTGTCAGCATCCCGGTTTTCCATATGCAATACACCAGCAAATCCCTGTTAACCTTGGCTGATTTTGAAATCCTTCTCGATTGCTGATAAACCGTGATATCAACATTAAGCATCCCCGCCGCCTTGCGAATCATGTCTGACGCATCCACATCCTTTATAATTTTCTGCTGCTGGGGAATCTCTTTTTGAACAGAGCCGGCCAGATAATTATCCCTGAGCTTTTTTACAAATTCAGTGGTTCCTAAAATCATGCCATGCTTAAGATCCTCCCATAAACTCTCTTCCTCATCTGAATACCCCTGAACTTTTTCTCTATATGCCTGGTGCCTGTTCTGATTGCCAAACTGTGAAAGTATCGTATCAGTTTTGAGCCATTCGGGCCCCTTGTATCCATATGCATAGACAGGATAGCTGCTCCAGCGGTAATCCGCCAGACGCTCAACGATGTTTGCCCTCAAGGGATTACGGTGAATATAGCAGGACAGAAGTTCGAGATAGGCGTCATTTTCAACAATGATGCTTTTGAATCGCCCCTGAAACAGGTGCCCTGACCTGGAATGGCGTATATTAAATCGCCGGGTATAGGTCAATCCCAGCCATTGCATTCCTTTTGAGAGATTTGAACGATTGGTTCTTAGAAGAAGGTGATAGTGGTTTCCCATCAGGACATAGGCAAAGATATCTATCTCATAACGTTCAGACATCTCGCCTGCAGATTCCAGAAAGCTGCTTCGATCCTGATCGTCACGAAATATATCCTGACGGTCATTCCCTCTGGACATGACATGGTACAATGCACCGTCATATTCTATTCTCCATGCGCGTGCCATAATTAAAGCAAATAGCATTAGATAATATAAATGTCAATATTATTCACTATTCAAGATGTGACCCCGATTTACAGGATCAAACCCTCGTCCGCCTTTTACCAGCCTTTTATCAGCCAATGGCTGGTTGGCTGGCTGGCGGAATACCCAAGCCCGAAAACACACGAAGAAAATCTGCCATACTAAGTCGTCTGGACATAGTGACGATTGTCTGTAATTATTAACAAAAAGAGGCAAAAGCAACTTGAACCCATTTTCAGTTACGTGTACTATGATATCTCTTTCTAAATTCCCGGGATTCCGATAGGGCCGGGAATATCAGGGATACAGCAACATCCTGAAAACGAGAACATAATAAGCGAGATAAGTGCTAAAATTGCCAGCTGTTTCATCCTGGTTCCTCTCTACTCTCAACTCTTGACTCTTAGTTGATTTAGTCCTCAAGATTATAATAGTTTTGCTGAGACTACTTTGATTTACTAAACTTCCATCAATATTATTTCAATTCAATTTTAAAATAGAACACCTCTTCCACTCCCTGACTGATCAGAGGTAAGATTAATCAGGTAACTGGTGGTATAGCGTTTTTTAATAAAGAAAAACCCTGTGAGACCAAGCAGAATTGCCGTTATGATCATTCCCCATTCAGAAAGCGTTGGGATGGTCGT
>JAFGMQ010000242.1 GCA_016927455.1 Deltaproteobacteria bacterium | reverse complement strand
TGCATGAATGTCTCCATCATGCTCCTTGATTATCCGGTAACTCGTAGACAGACCCAAGCCCGTCCCCTTGCCGGCATCCTTGGTCGTGAAAAAGGGATCAAAACACCTCTCAAGCACCTCTCTATCCATCCCGTGCCCCGTGTCCGATACGGAAACCTCCACCATGTCCTCCCTGCGGCGCGCCTCTATACGGAGTTCCCCGCCCCCAGACATCGCATCCCGGGCATTAACACACAGATTCATAAACACCTGGGTCAGCCCTGAATAATCCCCAATAACCGGAATAGACCCGGGAATGCTGATCCGTATGTCTATCTTCCTGTCAAAAGACTTCCTCGTCAGATCAAATACCTCCTGAATCAGCTCCGCCAGATTCAGAGCCCTGAAATCCTTCTTGCCCTCTTTGCGGGCAAACTGCATTAAACTGTCAACCAGCCTGGCACCCCTGTCCACAGCATTACCGGCCTTCTCAATTATAGCCATCAGTGCCCCGTCATCCTGATACTTCATCTGAATAAGCTGGTTGTTAACGGAAATATTCGATAAAATGTTTCGGAAATTATGCGCTACTCCGCTCGCAATAGTGCCTAATGACTCGATTTTCTGTATATGCTGGAGTTGACTTTCAAGTTTCTTTCGATCGGCAAGATCTCTTACGGAGATGATAATGGCATCTTTGCCATTGTAGATAATTTCAGAAGAATTAATTTCAACTTCAGCTTTTATCCCCATATTGCCGAAAAGCTGAGCTTCAAACTGCCCATGACCAGAATCCTTTTTTAAAAAATGCTGACTTCTGTTAAAAGCCTTTGTCCAGTCCGGAATTCTGAGGAGTGTTTCGACAGAGATATTTTCAAGGTCTTCCAGACTGTAACCTGTAAGTTCCTGATATTTAGGATTGGCATAGATATGAAAACTGTCCTGAATGATAGCTATACCATCATTTGAATCTTCAGAAAGTGCCCTGTATTTGGATTCCGAATATTTCAATTTTTCATAATTAAGAGTGCTGTGAACAGATAACGCAATGAAGTTGGAAATAATGCTGAAAAGGTTAATGTAGCTGGCTTCAAAGATATTGCTGTTGGAATGACTGAGATTTAGAACACCTAAAGCCTCATCTTCCACAATCAGCGGTATTGAAAGAAGACAGCCTTTTTTAACTTTACTTTTGATGTCATGAACAAAAAAGGAGCAGGTTTGTGTATCCCTTACAAGCACCGGCCTTTTTTCAAGGATTGCCTTCCCTGCAACCCCGGTTCCAGGCCTGAACATGTATTTAACTCCTTCCTTGGAAAAAACCCTGTCTGCTTCGATTATATAGTCTTTTTCCCGTAAACCGGTAGCTGCCGCGAGAAAAAGCTGGTTTTTATCCTGATCCATAAGCATAATCGAGCAATCCTGAGCAATTGTACTGTCCATTATAACGTTTAAGATAATTCTGCATGTTTGCCTAAAACTATTAATATGGGCAAGGGCCGTACCGATTTCACGAATCATGGAGAGTTCGGCAATTTTATCTTCAAATCTATTCTGGACTTCTTTGATTTGCTTGCGGAGAAGTCTGTTTTCGGATTTAAGCTCTAAGATTCTGTTTTCAGACATTTTTAATAAATTCAGATAATAAGACTTTTGCGGACTTACTCGACCGTTCCATGAACCTTTTTAATCCGCCAGAGGCGGACGAGGGTTTAATCTGCCAGCAAGTCTAAGGCTGGTAAAAGGCAGACAAGTCGAGGCCCCTTGGGTCGTTAAATGTTTTTCAAGATACCCCGCTGCTTGCGGCGGGGTAGTTTATATTCAGTCCATTTTGAAAACAGAAGGACTCTCTGGTTTGAAATCTATTTTGGATGTAGTATATAACAAACTGAGTGTCTGCAAAGCCAAAAAAAATTTATTCATGACATTATCCCGAGGAATTCCTCAATTTCGGCCCTTTCTTCTTGCAGTTCCTTTAGAAAAGAATCCATGTCTTTATCTCTGATACCTATTTTCTGTATAAGGACTTCGGGCATTTCCATTGAAGAATTGCCGCTGTTTCCTATGTCAGCCTTGTGGCACAGAAAGTTAGCTATCTCTATGATTGTTGCCTGGGAACGTGATTCTGCAGGGCAGGCAGATGAATTGTGATGAAAACGGCATGGCAGACGGAGATTGTCAGGCAGATTCCACCGTTCCATGAGAAGTCCTGCAACCGTAGAGTGGTTTAAGCCAAGGATCTCTTCTTCCTTTCTGAATAAAGGGACCTGAGTATTTTCTGAGGCTTCAAGTACCTTACTGTATTCATCAGGAAAATAAGCTGACAGGAATACCTTTCCCATATCATGAAGAAGGCCGCACAGAAATATCGGCGTATCTCCGCCTGGCCCTGTTTTTTTTGCAATCTTTTTGGCCATGAAGGCACAGGCAATGGAGTGAAGCCACAGATCTCTTATATCAAAAAACCGACCCCCTCCCTTCAGACGGAAGGCCGAAAAAACACTCATGCCGAGGATAAGAGATATTACTTCATTAAAGCCTATAAGGGCTATGGCGTGAGATACAGTGTCTATGCTTCTGATAAAACCGTAGTATGCAGAGTTGGCCAGCTTAAGAGTTTTGTTTACAATAGCCTGATCCCTGCTGATAGCATTAGCAAGATCTGCTACTGATGCTGATTCATCTCTGGCAATTTTCAATATGCTGTCAACAACTACAGGCAGAGTCGGAAGCTGTGCCCGCTTGTCACGGATTATAAGCTCAACTTTTTTCAGGAAGCTATCCAAAACAGACTGATAACCTTTAGCAAATCTGAATTATGAAATGAGTGATGATCCTCAATATATCATTAGCACAGCGAAAACATTTTTACTGTTTTTTCGTTACCATATCAATAATAAGTGCATTCAATTTTATCAGCTTGAGCCAGGTAGTAAAAACAAACACACCCCTGCAAAAACCAGCAGTAAAATATTGCTTTTTTTAAAGCGGCAAGGAATCTAATATCTTTATATGTTCTTATGCAAGCCTGTTCAATATTGAAATTTCCTACTCCATGTGGTAATTAGGTGCCTCCTTAATAATTATTACATCGTGTACATGACTTTCCTTCAGGCCGGCTGGTGTTATTCTTGTGAATCTCGGCTTTGTCTGAAGCTCTTCAATGCTTCTGCATCCCAGATATCCCATTCCGGCCCTCAAACCTCCGACCAGCTGGTAGACTGTATCTGCAAGAGGACCGCGGTGTGGTACGCGGGCTACAATCCCTTCAGGCACGAGTTTTTTTTCAATGTCGGTCCCGTCTTGAAAATACCGATCTCCGCTCCCTTCTTTCATTGCTTCCAGAGAGCCCATTCCACGATAGACTTTATAGCTTCTTCCCTGAAACAGGATTGTTTCTCCAGGACTCTCGTCGGTTCCGGCAAACAGGCTCCCGATCATTACTGAACTGGCACCCGCTGAAAGTGCCTTTGTAATATCTCCTGAATACTTGATTCCTCCATCGGCGATTAATGGAATGCCCCATTTTTTTGCCTCGGTAAAGCAGTCCATAATAGCCGTAATTTGTGGTACGCCAACCCCGGCAACAACGCGTGTTGTACAGATTGAACCGGGCCCGACTCCCACTTTTACTGAATCCACACCTGCTTCAATAAGCGCCCTGGTGCCTTCTGCCGTAGCTACGTTACCTGCAATAACTTCCAGATTCGGGAATTTTTTCTTAATATCTTTAACAGCCTGAATAACTTTTGAAGAGTGTCCATGAGCTGTATCCACTGCAATAATGTCAACATTTGAAGAGACAAGTCCGTAAATCCGGTCTGTCATTTCAGGACCGATCCCCACGGCAGCCCCAACTTTGAGACGACCCAGTTCATCCTTGCATGAATTGGGGTACTTCTTCAATTTTTCAATATCCTTAATCGTGATAAGGCCTTTAAGTTTGCCTTCATCGTCAACAATAAGGAGTTTTTCTATGCGTCTTTTGTGAAGAATCGATTTTGATTCTTCCAGAGTTATACCTACCTTTGCTGTTGCGAGATTCTCCTTTGTCATCACATTTTCAACCAGTTGATCCAGGTTGGTTTCGAATCTCAGGTCTCTATTGGTAATTATGCCCAGGAGGTTTCCATCTTTTACAACAGGGACGCCGGAGATTTGGTTTTTTTCCATTATCTCAACTACTTCAAAAAGTTTATGCCCGGGCTCTATTGTTATTGGATCAACGATCATTCCGCTTTCAGATTTTTTTACTTTTTCAACTTCCAGAGCCTGCTGTTCAATGCTCATATTTTTATGGATAAAGCCCAGCCCTCCCTGCCTGGCCATGGTTATGGCCGTATCCGATACAGTAACCGTATCCATCGCTGCGCTTACTATGGGGATGTTTAAGGTTATATTTCTTGACAATTTCGTCTTTATATTAACCTCATTTGGCAATATCTCTGAGTGGGCTGGAACTAAAATAAGATCATCGAAAGTATAGCCGAATTGAATGCCCTTCATTTCCATTTATTTCTTCTCCCTGATTGACGATTGGCATCAAATAAAACAGTTAATTCTAATGCAGAGGTAACTGCTTTTCTTATCATTCGCAGATAGTACAGGTGCTTTTCTGCAGGATGATGCAAGCCATTTTTTTGTATAAAATATAAAAATATTGAAAACTAATGACAATGCACAGTCTCCATCACAGCCGGAATTGTTATCAGAACATCTTAATTTACTTAATCCAGAATGAGCCGGAACATAACAGAACAGAGCAGGTTTTTCAATCAACAAAAAGTAATTTAAAAGTATATGAGCAGATTTGCAAACTGTATAGTTCTTTTTTATGTTTTTAATTTGATTAGTCAATAGACTTGTACTATAAAACGGAAATTCCGAAAACGCTATTTTCAGAATTAGCAAAATCTAGACTTGACAAATAAAGTGGATTTTTTATAGAAAACCATACGTGAGATGATCCTTGATGATTTGCGATATTTCAGAATTTTAAATTTTGTTGTCTATCGGGTGAAATAATGAAAAGAATAAAGGGTATCTGTAATGAGTTGGCTGAGAAAAGCGACTTGTACCCCACTTACAAACGTTTGCCTTTACCTAAAAAGGTCATTTTACCTTTAGGGTCTTTCCGCAGAGAAATGGCTCCTTTGGTTAAGGCAGGAGATAAAGTGATTGCAGGCCAAAGGATTGGTGAGGACATTGAAGGCGTCATCCCTCCGGTATGCGCCTCTGTCTCTGGAAAAGTATTGGAGGTTCGACCTTGTCTCGGATTTTCCGGTCAGGAGATTCTTTCTGTTGTGATTGAATCCGATGGGGAAACGAATACTAAAAGTGTCGATGAAAACCTGCAGCGTGAACTTGAAGATAGAGATATTATCCAGTTGATTTTTGACGCGGGCATAAAGGAAACGGATCAATTCTACTGGCCGTTACCATTGAGAATCGCCAAACCAGGCCTCACATCTGTTATCCCTTCCTATCAGCCCTTTAAAACGGAGCCAATAGATTTTTTGATTATCAACGGCATGGATCGGCAGCCTGGGGTTTCGGTCCGTCGAAATGCTTTGATTAACAGGGAAAAAGATCTGCTGGAAAGCATTCCTGTTCTTCAGAAGGTCTCTAATGCAGGAAAGATTATACTGACAGTTTACAAAGATCACCCTGTCCCATTAGATTTTGAGCAAAAATTGAAAGACCTTGGCGTAACAATTTTAAGGTGTCCCAGCAGATATCCAATAGCACTTGAGCCTCTGCTTGTTAAATTTGTTACAGGAAGGGATATCCCTCTGCCAATGGGCAATTCCAGAGCTGTTGGAACTGCTGTTATAGATGCTATTACCGCACTCCGGATAGTGGAAGCTGTAAAAGAAGGCAGAATTTCTACCGAGACAACGGTTCAGGTTTCTGCTTTTTCCCTGGGGGTTAACGTTCATGTTACTGTTGCGGAAGGCATTCTCCTGGAGGAACTGGTTGAACAGCTCTTTCCTTCTCTTGAAAACCTGTCCAAAGCTGTTATTGGTGGCTCATTTCTTGGATATGCTCAGCAGAATTTTAAAGTTCCTGTTACCCAGGAAGCAGATGTTATTGTTCTTCAGAATGCCGATGAGCTGTCTCTTTATTCCAACCAGCCATGCATAAACTGCGGGTTTTGTGTTCGTTATTGCCCCATGATGCTAATGCCTAATGAGCTTTCAAAAAATTGTGAATACAACAGATTTGATGTTGCCGAAAAGAATGATCTTTTCAGCTGTATTGAATGCGGGATCTGCTCTTATGTGTGTCCGGCAAGGCGTCCCATGGTGCATTTATTCCGTTTCGGTAAGCAGGAAATATTAGCCTCGAAGGAGGAATCATGAAACGTCCTGAATTTTATGTCTCAATTTCGCCTCACGTCCATTCAGGAAATTCCGTTCAAAAGATGATGTTTCAGACTCTCATGGCCCTGGTACCGGTGGTGTTTGCCGGATGGTTTTTCTTTGGCCTGACTGCCCTGAAAATTATTTTTATTTCTATGATAACGGCGGTTGTGGCTGAATTTTTATGGGAAAAAATAATGGGTCTTCCATTGCGTATTGGAGATGGCAGTTCATTACTTACAGGTCTTCTACTCGGTCTTGTTCTTTCAACAGAATGCCCCTGGTGGATGCCTGTACTTGGAGCCTGCGTAGCCGTTATTATTGGAAAGGAACTATTCGGTGGACTGGGCAATAATCCATTCAGTTCAGTACTTGTAGGATGGACCTTCCTGCAGGTTTCATACAGAGATCTTATGTCAAGTTTTGTTGTCCCTGAACCGCAGTTTTTACTTGAGTCGAGCGAGTATCTTGTCGATCCTCCACTTGTGGTTCTCAAAGAAGAAATGGACATGATTGCAGATGTTCCCTGGATGGATTTCCTCTTGGGAAATGTCCCGGGAGAAATTGGGACTATTTCCGTAATTGCCGTCATTCTTGGCGGTGCCTATCTACTGTTCAGGCGGATTATCACATGGCATATTCCAGTGTCTTTTATTTTGTCCGCATGGATAATAGGTCTTATTTTTTGGCTGACAGATCCGGAAGCCTATGCAAATCCTGTTTATCATATTATTTCAGGGTGGGTATTGCTTGGTGCTTTCTTCATTGCAACTGAAAGAGGGACAGCTCCTGTTACTGTTCCGGGAATGATTTTATATGGGATAGGTTGCGGAGCGTTAACAATTATAATTCGAACCTGGGGCGGTTACATGGAGGGTGTGCCCTTTGCTATTCTGCTGATGAATGCACTGACTCCATTGTTGGATCGTATCAGACCGAGAGCTGTGGGGAGGGTAAAGAAAATTGCGTGATTTAATCCGTATGGTAGTGGTATTGACTGCTATTTGCGCTGGGTCCGCTCTGGTGCTTTCGTATACAAATCAGGCTACTAAGAATCAGAGGGAATACCAGATTACGAAGTATGTCAGGGGGCCCTCTGTAATAGCGGTTCTAGGTGATTTTGACAATGATCCCCTTAAAGATGTTGTTAAAATTGATATGGGTAAAGACGATAAGGGCCGCATCGTTGAGAAGGATATCTTTGTTGCAAAAAGGGATAATAAGCCTGTTAGCATGGCTTATGAATCTGTAAGTGATAAAGGTTACAGCGGCCTCATTAATGTAATGGTCGGCCTTGACACTGAAGGAAAGGTAATCGGTGTGGCGGTCATGACCCATTCCGAGACACCGGGGAAAGGATCTTTGGTTGAAGAACAGGATTTCAGGGATCAGTTTAAAGGCCTTCAGGTTCCGCAGGATGTTAAATTATCAGGCGCTGGAGGCAAGATTGACGCGATCAGCGGCGCCACTGTCTCGAGCAGGGCGGTTGCGGAAGCGGTTGCTAAAGCCCTGGAACTCTTTCCAAGAGTTATAAAGGAGGTAATGCTGTAACATGAGTGTAGCAAAGGAATTTACCAAGGGTCTGTGGAATGAAATTCCCCCTTTTCGTTTAGTGCTAGGTCTTTGTCCTGTTCTTGCAGTGACAACCGCCGCAAAAAACGGATTGGGTATGGGGTTGGCTACAACCTTTGTGCTCGTTTTTGCCAACCTTATTATCTCTCTTCTTCGCAATATTATACCAAGGAAGGTCCGTATTGCGGCCTTTATAGTTGTTATTGCCTCATTTGTGGTCATTGTTGAACTTGTTATGCAGGCCTATTTTTATCCATTATTCAAGGTCCTGGGTATTTTTATTCCGTTGATAGTTGTTAATTGCATTATACTTGGGAGAGCTGAAGCATTTGCTTCAAAGAACAGGGTTGTGCCTTCCATTGCCGATGGCCTTGGCATGGGAATAGGATTCACTCTTTCACTGACTTTTTTGGGCGCTGTAAGAGAAATAATTGGGAGTGGAACATTGTTTGGTCATCCTGTCATGTGGGAATCATTCCAGCCATTTTCTGTTATGGTTCAGGCCCCCGGGGCTTTTATATGCCTGGGTCTGATACTGGCATTAATGAACTGGATAAGTGTGAAGCAAAAAAAGAGGTGAATCAGTTAGGGATTTAGGGTAGAGATGATTCACAGGAAGTTTTTGATGGATTTTAAAAGGCTGCTGGAAATCGAGGAATTATTATGTATGAGTATCTGCTTTTGCTTATAGGCGCTGTCTTTGTAAACAACATAATATTGGCACGTTATCTTGGAAATTGCCCTTTTCTGGGCGTTTCCACACAACTTGACACTGCTACCGGAATGAGTGCAGCGGTTGTATTTGTTACAACACTTGCAAGCGCTGTTACTTGGATTTTGCAGACGTTTCTTCTTACGCCATTTGAGCTTGAATACCTTAGAACAATAGCCTTTATTCTGGTAATCGCTACTCTGGTGCAATTGGTTGAGATGTTTCTGCAGAAATCAGTACCGGTACTTTACAAGTCCCTTGGCATATTTCTTCCTCTGATTACAACAAATTGCGCTGTGCTCGGTGTTGCAGTTCTGTCAATTCAGAACGAATATAGTTTTGTTAAAACTCTTGTTTTTGCTTTTGCTTCAAGTATCGGTTACGGGTTAGCCTTAATTTTGCTTACAGGCATCAGGGAGCGGTTTGCAATTGCCCCGATTCCAGTACATCTCAGGGGAACATCTCTTGGCCTTGTTACAGCAGGGATCCTTGCCCTTGCGTTTATGGGTTTTGCAGGGATGGCCCATTAAATATAATAACTGACCGAATTTAATGAAAACGAAAATGTCTTGAGATCTATTATTGAACTTATAATTTTAAAGAGATTTTATATATCTGGTGTTTAAATAGAAGAAGATAAACTTGATTTATTCGTAAAAAGACAAATTCAGGTATAAGCTGTAAATAGCGTTAAAGTGTAATAAATTAGGATTTTGTGTTTTTAAGCGTCCAACCCTGTAGGCAGGCGAAGATGCATCGATTATATTAGGCCTTTCAAGTAGGAATTTGAAGCTGTTTCCCGTTATTATTTCGTAATGTCGAGATAGCGGTCCTTTTTACGAAGCCGTCGAACCTATCGGAGAAGAAATATGCTTATAGCCATACTGGCCATTGGAGGAATTGGTTTAATTGGGGGGCTTGGCCTCGCAATTGCATCGAGGATATTTTACGTTTATGTGGATCCGATCATCCTTGCTGTTGAAGATGCATTGCCTGGAGCTAATTGCGGAGGGTGCGGATTTCCAGGATGCAGTGCCGCTGCTGAAGCGATTGCAAAGGGAGAAGCTCCGCCCAATATCTGTGTGGGCGGTGGTCCAGGTGTCCATATTGAAGTCGCTGCGATCATGGGCGTGGAACATAAAGAGATGGAACCGGAGATAGCCAAATCCGGTTGCAGTTATGGAATCGAAAGTGCTGACCTGAAATATATTTATAACGGGTTTAATGATTGCAGGGCTGCCATGCTGCTTAATGGTGGCTCAAAAGTTTGTCCTGTAGGATGCCTGGGGCTGGGTACGTGCGTAAGAGCCTGTCCGTTCGGTGCTCTGTCTATAGGCCCTGATAATCTGCCGGTTGTAAACCCGCATCTTTGTACCGGCTGCGGTACATGTGAGAGGGTTTGTCCTAAACACATTATAACCTTGACATCAAATTCAAGGCGAATACAGAACGAATATACTACAGAGGAATGCACGGCGCCCTGCCAGAGGTCATGTCCTGCTGGAATTGATATTCCGGGATATATTTACCATATCAGGGAAGGGAATTTTCTGGAGGCAGTCCGTGTCATTAAAGAAAGCAATCCATTTCCTTCGGTATGCGGGAGAATATGCGTACAACCTTGCGAATTTGAATGCCGAAGAAATCTTGTGGATGAACCCGTAGCTATCAATGGCCTCAAGCGATTTGCTGCAGATTATGAAAGAAATTCCGGCAAGAGGGTTCAAATACCAAGGGCACCGGAAACGGGGCAGAAGATTGCCGTTGTCGGAGGAGGTGCAGAGGGTCTGACTGCAGCATATTTTCTTAATCGCCTTGGGCATGATTCAACTGTTTTCGAGGCATCATCCCGTTTGGGAGGGCTGCTGACTACCGCCATCCCCGAAAACAGGCTTCCAAGGGAAGTTCTGGAATGGGAAATTGATGGGATTCTGGATGCGGGTGTTAAAGCTGTTACCAATCAGAGGCTGGCCCAGGAATTTAACATTGAATCATTACTCATTGAATTTGATGCTGTTTTTGTGGCTACAGGAGGGTGGGATACCCAACTTTCTGAAAAAGACACTGGAGCATATTCCCAGGCTTTGCCTGGAGTTAGAATTCTACTGGATTATATGCTGAATTCCGATGCAGGATCGAAGATTCCGGGAAAAAACATAATGATATCCGGAGGCGGAAATGCCGGGATCAGGGCTGCTGTATCATTTCTTAAAGAAGGTGCTGAAAAGGTTTATATAGTCTTTGGAAGGGCAGAAGAACTGATATCGATTAACCGGGAAGAAGTAAAAAATGCCGAAGAAGAAGGAGTTCATATCTATTTTGACAGTGCCGTTACTAAACTGTTCGGAAGAGGTCCCGATCTCATGAACGTTGAGATTTCATCTCTGTCAGAAAAGAATGAAGAAGAGGCCGGTGAAATAGTAGCTGTTGATACGTTTTTCACTGGAGCAGGTCGTTTTCCCGAGTTGATTTATACGCCGGTCCGGGTAGAAAAAAATGATGGAGAAGAAAAGGTAAATTCTTCAGAATCCGATATGCCTGTTATGTGGGAGACTGTTATTCCCTATCGAAGTGCGACGGCAAAGGAAGATAAGGGATTATTCAGGCCAGGAGAAGTAATCAGCGATTATAAGGCGGTTGTTGAAGCCATTGGTGCAGGCCGAAGAGCTGCAGCTTCAATAAATAAGGCATTGACCAGAGTGCCAGTGGAGGCTCCTTATGACATGATAAGGGAAAACTCCCGCATACTGAGCCTTGATAAGCTGGAGCCGGTTTCAATTATGCCAAGGCAGAAGATGGCTGAAATTACCATGGAGGAGAGAATAAATAATCCTTCAGCGGAAATAGTATCAGGCTTCTCAAAAGATCAGGCCATGCTGGAGGCAGAGAGGTGTCTGCAGTGTGGACTTATATGCTATCGCCGGATTGAGGGGGAAGGCAACTAGAGAGGATTCGAGTCATTTTCGGATGGTATTCGGCCTTTGATGCTGAGGCGCGATCGAATATCTTAAGCAGATAAAAGGTTATACTCATTGCAATAATGCCTCCGCCTATTGAGCAAAGGGCTGAATGGAGGTTAAATTCCTGGGCCAGGGTGCTGCCTCCATAGGAACCAGCAATGAGGGCGAATATAGGAAGAAGATATACAAGCATGGAAAGCTTTAGAAGAGAACTCGCTGGAACACTGATTTCAACAGTATCACCTTCCTTTGCCTGAAGATCGTTTGGAACCTCTATAAGCACCTCCTTGTCAGATAAAGCCTGGCATGCGCCTTTGGATTCACATTTTGCACAGGCTGAACTCCTTTGAATCCTTATAACTGCATTTTTAGATACTATTTTATCTACAATCCCTTGTTCATTAACCATAAGTAATACAGCTCCTTAATCCCTTTATCTTCTTGATGCTATTTACAGTGTGGAATAACCTTCATTTCATGGCAAGACTACCATAATTATCTTGGTTGGTATACTGTAAAAAGGCCTGGTATACTGGAATTGCAGGGTAATATTATTAATCCGTTGAGGATGCCTTTGAATAATATAGATAAAAGATAGCTTAAAGAACAACTTGGAACCAAAACGGCCACAAAGTGTTTCCCGGTTGAATTAGCGTACCTGGACATTATGATTTGATTACCTTTAATTGAAAAGAAATTTAGAGAATACTTATGGAAGAGAAATTTAGAATCCCTGCGGGCGAAATCTATGACCGTATTAGACGGATTCAAACTGAATTGATTGAAAATAAATTTGGCGGGTTGCTTATTGTTCAGAGAGTTGATCTGTTATATTTGGCGGGCACAGCGCAAAATGGGTTTTTCTATATCCCTGCAGAAGGGGAACCTCTTTTGCTAGTAAAGCGTTATCTGCCAAGGGCCAGAGAGGAATCTCCAGTAAAAAATATGGTTGAAATAAAATCAGTAAAAGATGTGCCTTTACGGATTAATGATTTTTATGGAGAGGCGCCCCGGGTGTTGGGGTTTGAACTGGATGTTGTGCCGGTGAATGATTTCAAATTTTATTGTCAGCTTTTTCCCGGGCAGAAATGCATAGATGCTTCCTCCCTGATTCATAAGGTAAGAAAGATAAAATCAAAATGGGATATAGAACAGATGGAAAAGGCGGCAGAACTATCTTCTCGTACCTTTGAATATATCAGAGAAAATATTCGTCCCGGGTATAGTGAAATGGAATTTGCAGGAATGTTTGAAACATTTGCAAGAAAATTCGGGCATGGAGCAAAATTGAGGTCAAGAAACTACCAGACAGAAGCATATCCATGGCATGTTCTCAGCGGAGAAAATGGTGGTATGATTGGTGTACTGGATTCACCTTTTAGCGGCAATGGGACTTCTCTGGCATTTCCAAGCGGAGCCGGCAGCAGGAAGCTCGCTGAGAACGAACCCATTCTTATTGATCTGGGTACGGTATTAAACGGATATCATTTTGATGAAACAAGGATGTTTGCAATCAAAAGCATGCCCATAAAGGCATATGACGCGTCCATGGCATCGATCGATATTCACAATGAGGTTCTTGATAATGTAAGACCGGGAGTCAGCCTTGAAGATCTTTTTGCCATTTCGGTGGCAAAGGCTGAGTCACTCGGGTATTCTGAATACTATCTTGGCCCGCCAGGCTATAAAGTTTCTTTCATCGGGCATGGAATTGGTCTTGAGCTTGTTGAAGAGCCTATTATTTCATCCAAGAGAAAAGATCGTCTTGAACCCGGGATGATGTTTGCTCTTGAGCCGAAATTAACTTTTGAAAATGAATTCGCTGCAGGAATAGAAAGCGTTTTTCTTGTCACGGAAACAGGACACCGTTTGATAAGCAGGGTGCCGGTAAAAATATTTATTTGCTGAAGATGCCGGTTTTCTGAGATGCTCATTTCTCTGTCAAGGACATGTGATCAAATAATCGGCCCTGCCTGCAGCCCCAAGTCCCTTGCTGGACATGATTTTGATCTTCTGAAAAAATCATTTGTTCGATAACCTGATTGGTAACCCCGAAAAATAAAAAAAAGTTATCATGCCTGGGTCGTTCAATGCTTTTCAAGATACCCTGCTGCTTTGCGGCGGGGTATCTTATTACAAGGGACCTCGAAAACCCTGCAAGATGTCGCAAGAAAAGTATAAAAACTTCTTGACAGGTTAGTCTGTATACAGTATACATCTTATCGAATATGATTATTCCCTGAATATTCTTTTTTCCCATGAGGTCTTATTCTTAATGTGGAGGAGTCTTATGGAACTGTTCAAAAATCTCACCATCCTTTCCCTTGAACAAGCAACTGTTTTACCTTATCTGACATTTCGACTGGCACAGGACGGTATGAATGTTATCAGATTGGAACACCCGATCTATGGCGATCCAAATCGCCTTATCGGCGAGAATGTTCTTGGAGAAGAGCGAATGAACTCTTATTTCCTGTGCATTAATTCCGGCAAAAAGGCCCTTACACTGGATCTTGCTGCACCGGAAGGCCTGAAGATTTTTCATTCTCTTGTCACAAATCTGAATGTTGATATTTTTGCAACAAATCAGCTTCCAAGAAATTATAAAAAACTGGGGATTGATTACGAGAGTATTAAGGCCATCAAGCCTGATATCATATGGCTTGGTTTGACTGGATTTGGTCCTGACAGTAATGAGGCTGCCTATGATCCGATCCTCCAGGCAAGGTCAGGAATGATGGAACTGACCGGTGAGCCTGATGGCGATCCTCAGGTGCTGGGTATTCCTCTGCCTGATATGGGAACAAGCGTTCATGCTTACGGGGATTTGATGAAAGCCCTTTATAAGAGAGCGGTTACCGGAGAGGGGTCATGTATCAATTATTCTATGTTTGAGTCATCTGTTTCATGGCACACGGTTCCGATTACTCAGACAGCAAGTTTTGGTAAGACAATAAAGAGAAGGGGAAATACGCACGAATTTTTTGCCCCTGTTTCAGTTTACAAGACCGCCAATGGATTTGTCTATCTGGCAGTGGGCAATGACAGGCAGTGGAAATCACTGGTTTCTCTTGATCTGTTCAAAGGCCTGGATAGCCCGGAATATGAAAAGAATTATGGCCGGATAAAAGATGTGGAGAACCTGAATCGTTTAATTAATGGAATTACATCACAACATACCTCTGAGGAATTAATTGATTTATTCAACTCTATAACTCTTCCGGTAAGCAAGATTAAGACCATAAAAGAGATGATTGCTGATCCATTAGTCGAAAGAAGGCTGCTTTTTGCCGAGGACAAGTCCACAAAAACAAAACTGACGCTGGCGCCGCCTCCCAATATGACACCTTTTCTTGAAAGCGTTGGACGGCAGCTCTCATTCCCGCCGCGTTTCGGAGAGCAGAACAGAGAGATTTATAGTGACATTTTAGGTTATTCAGACGAACAATTGAAGAATCTCAAAGAAAAAAATATAATATGATAATTGATAGTGATTGGAGAGTTTAAATATTCTCAGGGAATAGCAGGTTTTGTCATTTCCAGATACAAAGCTGATTGCAGATAATATTTTGCTGAATGTGTCCGAGGAGTCAATGTTATGGATATAATTGTTTTGGTTAAACAGGTTCCTGATACAACCGAGGTTAAACTTGATCCAAAGACAGGGAACCTCATCAGAGAGGGGATTGAAAGTATCATAAATCCTGATGACCGTCATGCAATCGAGGCTGCGGTCGGCCTTAAAGAGAGGCTGGGTGGTAAGGTAACTGCGGTGTCAATGGGACCTCCACAGGCAATTGATGCACTATCCGAGGCCATGGGAATGGGAGCCGATAATGCTGTGCTTCTTACTGATATGGCCTTTGCGGGGGCAGACACATGGGCTACTTCATTTACCCTTGGAAAGGCTATAGAGAAAATTGGGAAATTTGATCTCCTTATTTGCGGGCGGCAGGCAATAGATGGAGACACAGCTCAGATCGGTCCGCAGGTCGCCGATTACCTTAATATACCTCAGGTGAGCTATGTATGTGAGGTTGAGGAAATAAAAGAAAAAAGCATTGTGGTGAGAAGGCGTCTTGAGGATGGTTTTGAGAGGATTGAGTGTGAAATGCCCGCTATGCTCACTGTGATCGGCGAGTTGAATAAGCCTCGATACGCTCATGTGGCAAAGTTGATTGACGCATGTAATGATAAATCTCCTATAAAGGTATGGAACTCAGCTGATATCGGGGTGCAGGTTGCAGAGGTTGGCCTTAGCGGTTCTTTGACTCATGTAATCAAGACATTTGCTCCCAAGTTCCAGAGGCAGGGAGAGGTTCTTGAGGGAGAGACAAACGAAATCGTATCACAGTTGATCGGAAAACTTAAGGAAAACAGATTGATTTAATTTTCTGAATATTAAATTGCGGAGTTTATTTCATTCCGGGCATGTATTAGAACTTTAAAACGGTTGAGGTCAGGAATTTTATTGTCTGAGAAGATAGAATTAAGACAAGGGTTTTAAAAGGGCGACAGTCTTAATATGTTAATAGTATTGAGGACGAAATAAAAAAATAAATTGGAGAAAATTTATGACTGTCTGGATTGAAGCAGATCTCTGTAATGGCTGTAAGCGCTGTATAAAGGCATGCCCTTACGGAGCCATAGAACTGAAAGATGGAAAGGCTAGTATTTTAGATCGTTGTACTTCCTGCGGGGCATGTTTGGATGTATGCAGGGAGAAAGCAATTAAAACGGATGTCAAGCAGAGAGCCATTCCTGATTTCAGTGACAGGAAAGGTATCTGGGTATTTGCCGAACAGAGATACGGCACCCTGAGCAAGGTATCATTTGAGTTGTTGGGAAAGGCTCAGGAACTGGCTGAAACTCTCAATCAGGATGTTTCTGCATTGCTCTTGGGTAATCAGGTCTCGCATTTATCTGAAATTCTTATAAAGTATGGCGCTCAGAATGTATACATAGCTGATGATCCCTGCCTTAAAAACTATCGTACCAATGCCTACACCAGTATCATTAAAGAACTGGTCAATCAATATAAGCCTAATATACTGCTTATGGGAGCAACCCATATCGGACGCGATCTGGCCCCCAGAGTTTCTCGCCGTATAGGGGTAGGCCTTACTGCTGACTGCACTGAATTGACAATAGATCCTGAAGAAAAGATTTTATTGCAAACCAGGCCTGCCTTTGGTGGTAACATTATGGCTACAATCGCGAATAGATTTTCTCGTCCACAGATGGCTACCGTCCGTCCCGGGGTTATGGCGGCAGTTGAAAAACCTGGTAATAAGGGAAATATAGTCCAGCACAAGGTCGCGATAAAAGAAGAGGACATCGGGACAAAGATCCTTGAAGTAGTCATGGAAGAGAAGAAAGGTACTGATATCTGCGATGCCAAAGTCCTTGTAGCCGGAGGCAGAGGTGTCGGTGATGCTGGAGGATTCAAGGTTTTACATGAATTGGCTTCACTTCTGGGAGGGGAAGTTGCGGGAACCAGGATAGTGGTTGAGGAAGGACTTGTCCCGGTGGAAAATCAGGTTGGACAGACAGGCAAATCTGTTCGCCCGGAATTGTATATTGCCTGTGGAATTTCTGGAGCAATACAGCACAGGGCAGGCATGATGAATTCCCGTTACATCATTGCTATCAATAAGGACCCGAGAGCCCCGATTTTACAGGTAGCTGATTGGAGTATTGTGGGTGATCTCAATAAAGTTGTTCCCGAGATGATAGCACAGTTAAAAGAAATTAAAGGCAATGGGTGATAGCGGAGGAATCCATGATTAGATCAAATGCAGAGGAATTGGTAAGAAGAACCATGGCTATGTTTGTGGATGAGGAAGTGATACCTGTTGCAAGGGAACTGGATGAAAAAGGAGAATTTCCCAAGGAATTATTTAAAAAACTTGCCGATATGGGTATTTTGGGTATCAGGTATCCAAAAAAGGCTGGTGGCTCCGGCGGTAATACAACACTTTATTGTATTGCTGTAGAGGAACTGGCAAGAGGGCTTATGAGTTTGGCTGCAATTACTGCGATGCAATGCCTTATGGCAACAAATGGTTTGTATTTATATGGTACAGAGGAGATGCACGAAAAGTATCTCCGTCCAGCTTTAAGGGGTGAAAAGATAGGGGCCTTTCAGCTCACGGAGCCTGAGGCAGGATCTGATCTAAGTGCTGTTACAACGAGGGCAACAAAGACCAGAGACGGGTGGGTTATTAATGGAATGAAAACATGGTCTACAAGTGGACCTTATGGTGATTTTCACACGGTACTGTGCCAGACAGATCCGGATAAAGGGTTAAAAGGACTTATGTTTTTCTTTATTCCGGCTGATACACCTGGCTTTTCCCACAGTAAAAAATTTGATACACTGGGTACAAGAACATCATCTCTTTCGGAGATCTATTTCAACGATTGCCATGTTCCTCCTGAATACATGCTGGGGGAATTAGGGAGAGGTCTTGATGTATTACTCACTATCCTGGCCGAAATCCGGATTATGACTGCAGCCCTGGCCCTGGGTTTGCAAAGGGCGGCATTGAATGCTTCCATAAGGTATAGCAAAGAAAGGTCTCAATTTGGCAAGGAGATTGCAAAATATCAGCTTATTCAGGCAAAAATATCTAATATGGCAGTCAATATAGAGGCAAGCCATTTAATGGTCTATAATGTTACCCATTTGATTGATAATAAGATCCCCTGCCTTAATAAGGCTTCCATGGGAAAATATTTTGCTACCGAAGGCGCATGCAAGGCAGCAGACGAAGCCACAAGGATTTATGGGGCTTACGGTTATTCTATGGAATATGATGTTCAAAGATATTACAGGGATAATCGTTTTCTGCTGTATGGTGGTGGAACTCATGAAGTTCTTCAGACAACAATTGCAAGAGAGTTCCTTCGATAACTTTCAATTAGTGTCCCTTTCGGGGATGGTGAAAACCCCTCGCCTTAAGGCGAAGAAAAATTAAAATTGTCCTAAGAGGACTTTTCATAAAATA